>NZ_JBSFVY010000054.1:0-46335 GCF_053592555.1 Streptomyces sp. NPDC002643 | reverse complement strand
CGCTGTTCCCGGCGCCGCTAAATGTTGGGGGGGGGGCCGGTGCTTTTTAGGGGCGCGGGGAACTGCGCGAGCAACCACACACAACCCGCACCCGCCAACCAACAACTCACCCCCGAGCTCTTGGGCGCCGGGGCCCGCCCCTTATGGGTGGTCCCCGGCGCCACGCGTGTGCATCGGCCCGCTTTTGTCTGATTAGCGCGTATCTTTCGGTGCATGCCCACGCCCCACGGAACCCGCGGCGGCATGGCGTTCGGTGCGGAGGAGCTGCGTGTGCTCCGTCGTGCCCTCGCCCTCGCCCTGAACCCCACTCCCGCCTCGGCCGAGGACGTGCAGGACTGTCTCCGGCTCGCCGAGTCCGTCGACGAGGCGACCCGCGAGGACGCCCGTCTCAGGGCCTTCCTGCTGGCCGACCTCGCCCGCTACCGCGCCGCGCTCCCGGGCACGGTCACGGGCTACGCGGCGCTCCTGGAGGAGGCCCTGGACGTCGGGTACCGGCCCCAACCGGACGACCTCGCCGCACTGCGCGCCCTGCGCGGCAATCCCACCGCCGCCGCCCTCCTGGACCGCTGCCGGCCCCTCGCCGAGCAGGACGTACGGGCCCGTTTCGCGGGGCAGGCCGCCCGCGCGGTGCTCGTCCCGACATCCCGTTCCGCCGCCGGCCACCGCTCCCGGACCCGGCTCACCGCCCTCCCCGGTGGACGCGCGGAGCGGGCCGCACACGCGCGTGCCGGTTACAGCCATGGGGCCGCGTCCGACGAGCCCGCGAAGCCCGCCAAGCCGAAGCCGGCCCGGCCCGCCCGTCCCTCGCGGCCCGCCGAGCCCGCCGAGAAGCCGGGGCCGGTGCCCCGCCCCGACGCCCCGCGCCCGGCGCGCAAGCCCATCCCCACACCCGGTGAGGTCTTCCCGCCCAAGCGGAAACCCGCCGCCCCGCCCGCCAACCCGCCCCACCAGTTGGCGGCCGTGTAGCCCTGGCTACCCTGGACCCATGGACTACGTCTCCGCGCTGCTGCCCCCCTTCGTGATGGCCGTGCTGTTCATCAGCGTCATCAGGGTGATCGTGAAGACCCAGGGCGGCTCCAACAAGGCCAAGGAGGACGCGGCCGTGGACGCGGCGTACGCCCGCGCGGAGGCCGCCCGCCAGGCCACCCCCTCGGACAGCAGGGACGCCGGCGCCTGACGCCGCCTCCCACCAGCGCCCCCCCCGCGCCCCCATCGGCGTACGACTCATGTGGTTTTCGAGTCGTACGCCCTTTTTGTTCGCTATCTCCGGATATTGTGCGGAACTGTGCCTCGCCCATTGGGAGAACTCGAAGACGCGGTGATGACGCGGGTGTGGAAGTGGAACCGCCCGGTGACCGTTCGGGAAGTCCTGGAAGACCTTCAGCGGGAACGGTCCATCGCGTACACCACGGTGATGACCGTTCTGGACAATCTCCATCAGAAGGGCTGGGTCCGCCGTGAGGCGGAAGGCCGGGCCTATCGATATGAGGCTGTCTCCACTCGTGCCGCCTACGCCGCCGCACTCATGAACGAGGCATGGTCGCAGAGCGACAACCCGGCGGCCGCTCTCGTCGCCTTCTTCGGGATGATGAGCGAGGAACAGCGACAGGCCCTCAGCGACGCCGTACGCATCGTCCAAGGCCCCGAATCCGTCGAATCGTCCGGCGAATCACAGGGGACCCCCGGCCAATCCCCGGATCGTCCCGGGCGATAGCGTCCGCTCATGCCAGCAGTCAGTCCCGAAGTCACCTCAAAAGCCATCACCGTCCGCCGGGCCCGGACCAGCGATGTTCCGCACGTACGCGCCCTCCTTGACGCCTACGTCCAGCGCCGCATCCTGCTCGACAAACCGACGGTGACGCTTTACGAGGACATCCAGGAGTTCTGGGTCGCGGAACGGGACGACAACGCCCAGGTCGTCGGCTGTGGCGCGCTGCACGTGATGTGGGAAGACCTCGCGGAAGTCCGCACTCTCGCGGTGAACCCGGAGGCGAAGGGTCTCGGCGTCGGACATCAGTTGCTGGAGAAGTTGCTGCACACCGCGCGCTGGCTGGGTGTTCGCCGGGTTTTCTGTCTGACCTTCGAAGTGGAGTTCTTCGCGAAGCACGGCTTCGTGGAGATCGGCGAGACACCGGTGGACACCGATGTCTACGTGGAGCTGCTGCGTTCCTATGACGAGGGTGTCGCGGAGTTCCTCGGTCTCGAACGAGTGAAACCGAACACCTTGGGCAACAGCCGGATGCTTCTGCATCTGTGATCGCCGGGCGACCCCTATTCGAAGCGGGTCGCCTTGCCCCGGTGCCCTATGTCCGAAACGCACATGTTTCCGGTCTTCCCCGGGGCGCACGGTCTCTCCTCGCCCTCTCCCCGGTCTCTCCCAGGGGTTTGTGTTTTCTCTGGAAAAGCGGTTTGCTTTCCGACGTACTGCAGTACTGCATATAAGGGGACGTGAAACAGCGGCTCGTGCCGCAGGCCCTCGGCCCTGTAGTTATCGATGAAAGGAAATCCGGTGGCACAGAAGGTTCAGGTCCTTCTTGTCGACGACCTCGACGGCGGCGAGGCGGACGAGACCGTGACGTTCGCGCTGGACGGCAAGACATACGAGATCGACCTCACGACCGCCAACGCGGACAAGCTCCGCGGGCTTCTCGACCCCTATGTCAAGGGTGGCCGTCGCACCGGAGGCCGTGCTTCGGGCGGCCGTGGAAAGGCCCGCGCCGCTTCCGCCGGCAGCCAGGACACCGCGGCCATCCGCGCCTGGGCGAAGGAGAACGGTTACGAGGTCAACGACCGCGGCCGCGTTCCGGCGACCATTCGCGAGGCCTACGAGAAGGCCAACGGCTGAAGGTCTGGGAAAAGGCCAGCGGCTCGGTGCTCGCGCGCCGCAGCCGGACGCGGTGGCAGGCAGTCGCCACCGTGTCCACCACTCGCACGAGGTCGGGGGTGCCCCCAACGCCCCCCAGCGCCGACATCGTCGGCAGCGAGGCTTCCACCTCGCGCCCCGGCTCGGGGGGCCGCAGCCAGACAGCGGCCCCCTGTGAACCGGCACCGCGTCCTCCGGCCGCTTCCGGAGGCGGTGGCGCCACCATGTGACCCCCCGTTCCCACGGCTGTGAGGTCCAGGTCCACGCCACCCCAGTCCAGCCACTCCAGCAGCCCCGGCACCTCCTCCGCGCCGCCCGCCGCGACCAGCAGCAGCATCCGCCCGCCGCGCAGCGCCACCGGCGAGCCCGGTTCCGGGACCGGGCCCAGATGTCTGAGGGCCGCGCCGCCCGCCTCCGCCGGGACGTCGAGCACATCGAAGCGCAGGCCCGTAATGAGATGTACGGGAGTGCCGGGCACGGTCGCCCAACCCAGATCGTTCTCGTACCAACGCCGTACCACTGCGCTCGGGTCGAGCGGTCGGCGGGGAAGGGGGACGATGGCCATGTCAGGAGCAACCGTGCGAAGGAGCCCGGAGTTACGCTGGGTGTCAGTGCGGGTGCGTAGAGTGCCGGAGAAGGGGGCGATCCGCAGTGGAAACCGGCGCAAGGATGTTCGCCCTTAGCGGAGGGAACCGGTGCATCCGGCATGGAGTGTCAGTGCCTACGGGTAAGACATCCCTAGTGGGAGGGGGCGACACGCAGGAAAGGCCGTTTCGCGTTCGCCATCGGCGTACTGATGGTGAGGGTAACCACCTGGCCTGCGGGAACATCGTCTCGCACCATCGGGTTGGAGCAGATGTCGGCGTTCGGGGTCAGGAGGCAGTGACTCTGTCTCCGCGAGAGCGGAGGTGATCCGGACGGTGTCGGCAGTTGGAATGAGCGGTCCCCGCTCGCGGGACTAAGCTGCGGAAGGACAGTGAGGGGAGCGTCCCCTCAGTGCCTGACCGCTCTGAGGAGCGATAAACGATGTTCGAGAGGTTCACCGACCGCGCGCGGCGGGTTGTCGTCCTGGCTCAGGAAGAAGCCCGGATGCTCAACCACAACTACATCGGCACCGAGCACATCCTCCTGGGCCTGATCCACGAGGGTGAGGGTGTCGCCGCTAAGGCCCTGGAGAGCCTCGGGATTTCGCTCGAGGCGGTCCGCCAGCAGGTGGAGGAGATCATCGGCCAGGGCCAGCAGGCCCCGTCCGGCCACATCCCCTTCACCCCCCGTGCCAAGAAGGTCCTGGAGCTGTCGCTCCGCGAGGCCCTTCAGCTCGGCCACAACTACATCGGCACGGAGCACATCCTGCTCGGCCTGATCCGTGAGGGCGAGGGCGTCGCCGCCCAGGTCCTGGTCAAGCTGGGCGCAGATCTCAACCGGGTGCGGCAGCAGGTCATCCAGCTGCTCTCCGGTTACCAGGGCAAGGAGGCCGCCACCGCCGGCGGTCCTGCCGAGGGCACGCCCTCCACGTCCCTGGTCCTCGACCAGTTCGGCCGGAACCTCACCCAGGCCGCTCGTGAGTCCAAGCTCGACCCGGTCATCGGGCGCGAGAAGGAGATCGAGCGGGTCATGCAGGTGCTGTCCCGCCGTACCAAGAACAACCCGGTCCTGATCGGTGAGCCCGGCGTCGGCAAGACCGCCGTCGTCGAGGGCCTCGCCCAGGCCATCGTCAAGGGCGAGGTGCCCGAGACGCTGAAGGACAAGCATCTCTACACGCTCGACCTCGGCGCCCTGGTCGCCGGCTCCCGCTACCGCGGTGACTTCGAGGAGCGCCTGAAGAAGGTCCTCAAGGAGATCCGCACCCGCGGCGACATCATCCTGTTCATCGACGAGCTCCACACGCTGGTCGGTGCGGGTGCCGCCGAGGGCGCCATCGACGCCGCTTCGATCCTGAAGCCGATGCTGGCCCGCGGTGAGCTGCAGACCATCGGTGCCACCACGCTGGACGAGTACCGCAAGCACCTGGAGAAGGACGCGGCCCTGGAGCGCCGCTTCCAGCCCATCCAGGTCGCCGAGCCCTCGCTCCCGCACACCATCGAGATCCTCAAGGGTCTGCGCGACCGCTACGAGGCGCACCACCGCGTCTCCATCACGGACGAGGCCCTGGTCCAGGCCGCCACCCTGGCCGACCGGTACATCTCGGACCGGTTCCTGCCGGACAAGGCGATCGACCTGATCGACGAGGCCGGTTCCCGGATGCGTATCCGCCGGATGACCGCGCCGCCGGACCTCCGCGAGTTCGACGAGAAGATCGCCGGTGTCCGCCGGGACAAGGAGTCCGCGATCGACTCGCAGGACTTCGAGAAGGCCGCCTCCCTCCGCGACAAGGAGAAGCAGCTCCTGGCCGCCAAGGCCAAGCGGGAGAAGGAGTGGAAGGCCGGCGACATGGACGTCGTCGCCGAGGTCGACGGCGAGCTGATCGCCGAGGTGCTGGCCACGGCCACGGGCATCCCGGTCTTCAAGCTCACCGAGGAGGAGTCCAGCCGCCTGCTCCGCATGGAGGAGGAGCTGCACAAGCGGGTCATCGGCCAGGACGACGCCGTCAAGGCGCTGTCGAAGGCGATCCGCCGTACGCGTGCCGGTCTGAAGGACCCGAAGCGCCCTGGTGGTTCGTTCATCTTCGCGGGCCCGTCCGGTGTCGGTAAGACCGAGCTGTCCAAGGCGCTCGCCGAGTTCCTGTTCGGTGACGAGGACGCGCTGATCTCCCTCGACATGTCGGAGTTCAGCGAGAAGCACACGGTGTCGCGTCTCTTCGGTTCGCCCCCCGGATACGTGGGCTACGAAGAGGGTGGCCAGCTGACCGAGAAGGTCCGCCGCAAGCCGTTCTCCGTCGTCCTCTTCGACGAGGTCGAGAAGGCCCACCCGGACATCTTCAACTCGCTGCTGCAGATCCTGGAGGACGGTCGCCTGACCGACTCCCAGGGCCGGGTCGTGGACTTCAAGAACACGGTCATCATCATGACGACCAACCTCGGCACCCGGGACATCTCCAAGGGCTTCAACCTGGGCTTCGCGGCCTCGGGTGACACGAAGACCAACTACGAGCGCATGAAGAACAAGGTCCAGGACGAGCTCAAGCAGCACTTCCGGCCCGAGTTCCTCAACCGTGTCGACGACGTCGTCGTCTTCCCGCAGCTGACGCAGGCGGACATCCTGCGGATCGTCGACCTGATGATCAGCAAGGTGGACGAGCGCCTCAAGGACCGGGACATGGGCATCGAGCTCTCCCAGTCCGCCAAGGAGCTGCTGTCCAAGAAGGGTTACGACCCCGTGCTGGGCGCCCGGCCGCTGCGCCGGACCATCCAGCGCGAGATCGAGGACACCCTCTCCGAGAAGATCCTCTTCGGCGAGCTGCGCCCCGGTCACATCGTGGTCGTGGACACCGAGGGCGAGGGCGAGTCCCAGACCTTCACCTTCCGGGGTGAGGAGAAGTCGGCCCTCCCCGACGTCCCGCCGATCGAGCAGGCGGCCGGCGGCGCCGGGCCGAACCTGAGCAAGGAGGCGTAGCGCGGGCACAGCCGCTGCGCTCGGCTCGAACAGAAGGGGCTGCCCCGGGACTTGGGTCCTGGGGCAGCCCCTTTTCTTCCATGGGCCCTCGCTGTGTGACGTTCTCGGCCGGGTGACTTTCTCGTTGGTCATTCGATCCCGACGAGGATCGACGGATGCGCCACCAGCCCGTTGACGTTGATGACCAGGTTCTTGTGGCCGCGCAAAGGAGTCAGATCGAGCTGGACCCCTTCCTCGACCACGAGGTTCAGTTGCCGGAGGGCCGGGAAACCGTGCGCGATCTTCAGGGCGGAGCTGGGGAGACTGATCCCCGTCAGAGTCAGGGTGGTGATTTTCGGCAGGGTCAGGGGGGTGATTCTCGGCAGAGTCGAGGTGATGATTTCCCACGGAGGTTCGCGGAGCCCCGGCAGACTCAAGGAATCCGTCGAGAACTGAAGACGGTTCAACTCAGGGGCTCGGGCGGCGGCATGAAGCAGGGCGGAAACGTCGCACTTCCCGGCAACGGTCAGCACCTCAAGGCGGGCCCAATCGGCCAGGTCATTGATCAACAGGGGCGATTGACCGGTCAACGAAAGCCTCTTGACGGACCGGTGGCCCGAAGGAAGGGGAATATCGCTGTCGATGGGCGTCCCCTTCAAGTGCAGAGCCGTCAACCGGTCCAGACGCTCCAAAGAAGTCAGGGCCGACCTCGGCAATTTGCCGATGGCGAGAACGAGTTGGTCGAGTCCCTGCCCTTCCAGGGGAGAGAGATCTCGGAGTCTCGGGCACACATCGACGACCAGTTCCTCCAGACCGGACTGGTCGCGCACGAAGGAAAGGTCGTCGAGGAGTTCGTTCGGCGGCACATGGATTGCGCGGTACCGCCCGTGCGGGAGGTGCTTCGACAGTTCCGCTCCACTGACCGGGACTTCGATGCACAGTTCCCCGATGGGGCCACAGTGACGCAGGCTGTGCACCATGTCGGTGGTCGTGGCGACGACCCTGATGTCGGACAGTTCCATGTGGGCCAGGACCTCACGGGCGTATTCGTCCGCCGGATACAGCGACCAGGCGCCCGCGATCTGTTTGCGGACCTTTTGTGAGCTGTGCCGCGCGAATGCCCGCAGGCGTGGCAGGGACGAGGAGCCCCCGATACTGACGACGAGATCCACGACAGCCGTCGCCTCTGCGGCGCTCAGTGTTCCCGGGCCGGGAACGAGCGGCAGAACGTACTCGCCCAGCGATGCCACATTCTCCAACTCGGCGATACCCGTCGGCGGAATCAGCTGTCTGACGCGTTCAGCCGCCCGGGCGCGTAGCTCCTCGTCCAGTACGACCGCGCTCTGGGCGCATCGGGCGGCCAGCACATGGAGGTCCGACCGTGTCCCGCGGTCCGACGCCCGGTCGCCCGCCGCGATCAACTCCTCGACCAGCCGCCGGACTTCTCCCCGATTGCAGTGCCCGACCGCCAGCAGGATCACGTCGTGCCATTGCTCGTCCCCCACATGGCGCAGCAACTCGCCCAGACTGTCACTCTCCTGGAGTTCCTTCGCGGCCAAGTAGTCCTGGAATGTGCGGTGGATGAACTGAATCACCCGTTCGTTGCGCTCCTGGAGGAGCCCGCTGCGGTTGAGGAGGTGGACCAGGACGGCGGCCGGTGAACCTTGTTCCCGTACCTGCGGCATTCCCCGCATCGCCAGCTCGATCTGATGCTCCGCCTGGGCGTGGCTGAACTCGACATAGCCGCCGCGGGCAAGCCACGCCGCGATGCGCTGGAGGAGTTGCTGGTGTTCCTCCACTCCAAGGGCGATGCCCTCCGGCGCGGCCACTCGTCGAAGCGTGTCGCGGCCGCCGAGCAGCATGCTGAGTGCCGCGTTGTACAGGGACCAGCGGGTTTCCGGGAGGATTCCCCGTCGGCGGCGGTGCAGGGCACACACCACGGCGGCGAGCAGAGGGGTCCGGGCCAGGTTGCGGAGGGTGCGGTTGCGTCCCAGCTCCTTGGCGAGTTCCTTCTCCAGCAGCCGCAGATGCTCGACCTCCGTCGCCGCCCGGTAGTGGTCCTGGAAGCCCTGGCACTCCAGGCGGGCCGCAGCGTGCCACGCCTTCGAGAAGGCCAGGACGTCATTGTCCCGCATGGGGAGGAGCCGCAGTTCTTCGAAGCCGTCGCCGTCCAGCCAGTCGCCCGGCACGGCGAGCGGGCGCACGGTCATCAGACAGCGATTGTGCGGGTACATCGCCAGCAGGTCGGTCAGACGGCGGCGTGCCGCCTCCCGGCCTGCGGGTGGGATCTCGTCCATACCGTCGATGAGGAGCAGGGCGCGACCGGACTCCAGGACGCGTTGGGCCCAGCCGTCGGGGATCGTGCCGATCTGTAGTTCGGCGACCGTCGGCAGGTGGTCGGGCGTCGGGAACGCTGTGCCGAGGCTGCGCAGGCTGCGCATCGGAACGACGAAGGGCACCAGGTCGTTCAGTTCGGCGAGCTCGTGGCCGAGGGCGCCGCAAGCCGCGTGCGAGGCCAGCCACCACACCAGGGTCGTCTTTCCCGCGCCCGCCTCACCGCGCAGCAGGGTGCGGGGGCGGTCGGTGAGAAGATCGTGGATGCGCTGGGGCACGGATGCGGCCTTCGGTTCCGCCGGCGGCGGGTCTTCCGGTGACCGGTCGTACTCGTAGTACCAGCCGCCCATGGTCCTGGTCTCGGAGGGCCGTGCCGCCGACACCGCCTCCAGACTCAGATAGGCCGTGTCCAGGTCCCAGCTCGTCTCCGTGGTGCCCAGTTCGTCGATGCCGAAGATCTCGGTCTTGCGGTAGCGGATCTGGAGGGCGCGGGCGTAGTGGCGCTCGAAGCGTTCGTCCTGCTGGTGGAAGCCGGCGACGGGTTCCAGGACGGCCGGAATGTGGCTGAGTTCGGTGCCGACCGCATGGCGGGGGAAGCCCGGCGCGTTCAGAATCCGGTCCACGGGTACGGCGTTCACCCGGCGATGGGCTCGGCCGTCCGGAACCTCGGTGACCAGGCCGAGTAACACCGCGCCGGCGAACAGCGGTCCACCCGAGAGCCCGGCCAGGGGTGAGGCGATGCCGGGCGCCGCGCTCACCGCGGCCCTGTCGAACTCGCACACCAGCGTCTGGCGCAGCCGCCCGGCCATCGGCAGCACGGTCCCCGCCAATTGGTCGTACTCCAGATGGTCCTCGGTGCCGTACCGCTGAACTGCCGGGAATCCCACGACCTGACAGCCGGGCAGCGGATCGGAGGTCACGAGGGTGCCCCAGCGTAATGTCGGGAGGGCCCATTTCTCCGGGGCGACCAGATCCTCGCCGGTGAGGAGGAGAGCCGCGTCGAGGGTGTCGTCCCGCCACAGCGTCCGACTGGGGATGGGCTGTTCGCCGTCCGGATGAGCTGTACGAATCCACTCCTCGTCCCGTAGGACGTGCGCGCAGGTGAGCACGAGGCGTGGGGACAGCAGGACCCCGGAACCCTGCGTGCCCGCCTGCACCACCACGGTCCGTTCGATGGCCGACCGGAGCATTACGGCACCGTGGGCGGTGTACGACGGCCGAAGTCGGAGACGCTGCCCTCGGTGTCGTTGCTCACCTTCAACGGACCGCCGGTACGGGCATCGTGGGCGCGCAAGGTGAAGCTGACCTTGTGCGTACGGGTGTCGGCGTACGCGCCGTCCGCACCGGCGTCGAGAACCCAGGCCTTCACCCGTGTCCCGGCCTTGATCTCTCTGCGTAGCTCCACCGTGAACTCCATCTGGATTTCGCCCAGTTCGAAGACGACGTCCTGGCCGGCGGAACGGCGCGCGGCGGTGAGGAGTTCGTCGCGAATGGACTGCACGGCGTCGGCGAGTTCGATGCGCGGGGGCTCGGGGGCGTTCGGAGTACTGCTCATGGGCTGCCTCTCGTGGGTCGGGAGGAGACGGCGTTCGTGGCTCGCGCGGTTCGGCAAGAGGCGGGGACGCCCGAGTGGGTCGTGCCGATGAACGGCCGCCCAGCGGTGCACGGCTCCTCCGGTTCGGGGAGGCGGCAGTTTATCGGGGAGGCCCGGAGTGGTAGCCCGCGTCACATTCCGGGGGCGTCGAAGCCGCTTGGCCGGTGACATGGCGCACAGGGCGTGGGTCACGTACTAGGTGGGGTAGTGGTGGATGGCTGGTGGGGCAAAACGGACTTTTGGGGTGTGGGGTGAGGGGGAGGGGCTGGGGTGCAGGTGAGGGTGGGTTTGGGGGGTGGTGTCAGGACGTGGGGGGAATTTCTGTTAAGTACGAGGTTCGGTCGTAGGTCACACGTTTGAGGTGGTTCGGGGGGTGGGGGTACCAAGGGGTGTCCCATGCGGAGGCCGTCGTTGTCCGCCGGATGGGATGCGTGTGCGGCGAGGTGCCTGTCCGGGCTCTCGCGGCGCCTTCCCCGTCTCCGTCCCCGTGAGGTACCCCCATGTCGCAGCGTGTTCGCACCCCCCGTTCCCGTATGTCCCAGCTCCGTGTCCGGGTGGCCGTCGTGGCCGCCGGTGTGGGGGTCTCGGGCGTGCTGGGGGTCGGGGTCGCGGCCGCCGCCGGTGCTCAGGCCTCCGGTGCGGCCCAGGGCCAGGTCGCCGTTCAGGTCGCCGCGAAGAAGGCCCCCGCCAAGAAGGCCGTCTCCTGGGTCAGCCCGGTCAAGGGCTACACCCTCAGCGCCAAGTACGCGCAGTCCGGCGGTATGTGGGCGGCCAAGCACAGCGGGCAGGACTTCGCCGTCAAGAGCGGTACGAAGGTCGTGGCCGCGCACGGCGGCACCGTGGTGAAGGCCGGCGGCAACGGCGCCGGTGACGGTCCCGCGTACGGCAACGCCGTCGTGATCAAGCACGGCAACGGCACCTTCTCGCAGTACGCCCATCTCTCGCGGGTCGACGTGAAGGTGGGGCAGGTCGTCAAGACCGGCCAGCGCATAGCCCTGTCCGGCAACACCGGGAACTCCAGCGGCCCCCACCTGCACTTCGAGATCCGTACCACCGCGAACTACGGCTCCGCCGTGGACCCGGTCGCCTTCCTCCGCGCCAAGGGTGTCACCGTCTGACGGGTCGCCTTCCCGGCCTCCGGGCCCTTGGGCACTCGTACGGCCGTGCGGTCTCCTGTCCGCGCGGCCGTGCGGTCGTGTCGGCGGAGATCTGCGCGGTCGTGTCGGCGGAGATCTGCGCGGTCGTGTCGGCGGAGATCTGCGCGCCGGATGCGTTCTGGATCAGCAGGGGCCCATGTCCTGGCCCGTGCCGCACATCGCGGCGTTGTCGCCGAAGGTGATCAGGAGGAACAGGGTCAGGGCCAGTACGACGGCCGCCGCGCCCGCGGCCACCAGGCCCGAGGTGTGGCGTCTGCGGTAGGACTCCTCGCGTTCCTCGTCGGTCATACGGGCGTAGTCGTCGGCGTCCACGGGGCCTCCTCGTACCTGTGCCCGGGGGTGTCCCGAAGGCTCCGAAGGTCTACCCACAACCTCAAGCTCTCAAGTGCTTTCATGGGGGCTTGTGGTGGTTTGTGGGGCGCTCGTGGCTCGTGCGTCGGCAGGAGGTGGACGGCGGGCGGCCGTACGCTCCGGGGCGGCGCGGCGTGCGGCGCGCGGGCGCGGCTACGGCTTCTCGGGCGCGGCTACGGCTTCTCGGGCGCCCCCGTGATGGCCATGCGCCTGGGTGACCAGGTCGATCGCCACCTCCAGGACCGCCTGGCGCTTCTCCTCGGGGGCGCCTTCGAGGTCGCGCATGACGAACATCCCGGCGTGCATGGTGAAGATGGCGCTTACGCACCGGACCTGGTCGGCGAGGGCGGCGTCCGGTTCCTTGATGGCGTCGATCAGGCGGATCATGCGCTCCTTGAACGTCTCGCCGACGCTCAGCTCCCGTACGGTCGCCTGGTTCTCCTGCATGAAGCGGAACAGGGGGGCCGCGCCGGTCAGGGACTCGCTGTAGCGGCGGAGGATCTCCTGCTTGGTCTCCAGGGTGCGCGGCTGGGTCTCCGCCCAGGCGATCAACTCGTCGATCGGGCGCCGTAGATCCTCGAAGAGGCCGACGAGGATGTCCTCCTTCGTTCGGAAGTGGTAGTAGAGGGCCGCCTTGGTCACCTCCAGGCGCTCGGCGATCTCCCTCAGCGAGGTCTTCTCGTATCCCTGCTCGGCGAAGAGTTCGAGGGCGACGTCCTGGATGCGCTGCCTGGTGTCGCCGCGGCGCTGTCGCTTCGTCTCGTCCATCCCCGTCTGCTCCTCACCTTCGGCCAGGTCAGGGCGTGGCCGTATGCCAAGCCTCGGTCAAGGCCTCGAAACTTACTTGACGCCCGGCTAGTTACGGGCCAAGCTTCCCTTAGTGTAGTGAACTAGCCGGTCGACAGGTAAGTCCAAAGAAGCGCAGCTGAGCAGGGCAAGTGGTGGGGAAGATGGCAGAGAAACAGACGGGGGCGAGCGTGGCCGAGGCGGCGGTGGAGGCCGAGGACGCAGTGGTGGCCGAGGCGGCGGTCGGAGCCGAGGACTCGGTGATGGACGGGCCCGGCGGCGCATCGGGGAAGCAGCCGCGCAGTGTGCGGGTCGTACTGCTCGCGCTGATGATCGCGATGCTGCTCGCGATGCTCGACAACATGATCATCGGTACGGCGATGCCCACGATCGTGGGTGAGCTGGGCGGCCTCGAACACCTCTCCTGGGTCGTCACCGCGTACACCCTCGCGACCGCCGCATCCACGCCCATCTGGGGCAAGCTCGGCGATCTCTACGGCCGCAAGAGCGTCTTCATGACCTCGATCGTGATCTTCCTGATCGGGTCGGCGCTCAGCGGCATGGCCCAGGACATGGGGCAGCTGATCGGCTTCCGCGCCATTCAGGGGCTCGGCGCCGGTGGCCTCATGGTCGGCGTCATGGCGATCATCGGTGATCTCATACCGCCCCGGGAGCGCGGCAAGTACCAGGGCATGATGGCCGGGGTCATGGCCCTCGCCATGATCGGCGGACCGCTCGTCGGCGGCACCATCACCGACAACTGGGGCTGGCGCTGGTCCTTCTACATCAACCTGCCGCTCGGCGTGATCGCGCTGATCGCCATCAGTGCCGTACTGCATCTGCCAAAGCCGTCCCGTGCGGGAAGGTCGGCGCGGAGCATCGACTATCTCGGCGCCGCGCTGCTGACCGTCGGCATCACGGCGATCGTGCTGGTCACCACCTGGGGCGGGACCGAGTACGCCTGGGACTCGGCGGTCATCATGGAGCTGGCCGCGATCGGGGTGGCCTCACTCGTCGGGTTCGTGTTCGTGGAGAGCAGGGCGGCGGAGCCGGTGATGCCGCTGCACATCTTCCGCAGCCGGAACTTCACGCTGATGGCCGTGATCGGGTTCATCACCGGCTTCGTGATGTTCGGTGCCGTGCTCTTCCTGCCGCTGTTCCAGCAGTCCGTGCAGGGCGCGTCCGCGACGAACTCCGGGCTACTGCTGCTGCCCATGCTGGGCGCGATGCTCGTCGTGTCGATGATCGCCGGGCGCGTGACCACGAACAGTGGGCGCTACAAGGTGTTCCCGCTGGTCGGGAGCGTGCTGATGATCGTGGGGCTGTTCCTGCTGGCGCAGATGGACACCGGGACGAGCCGGCTGACGTCCGGGGTGTACATGGCCGTCGTCGGTGCCGGTATGGGCTGTCTGATGCAGATCACCATGCTGGTCGCGCAGAACAGCGTCGAGATGAAGGACATGGGGGTCGCGTCCTCGACTTCGACCCTTTCGCGGACCCTCGGCTCGTCCTTCGGTGTCGCCATCATGGGCGCCCTCTTCAACAACCGGGTCGCGGACGTCATGGCCGAGCGGGCCGGTGAACTGGGGTCCAAGGTGACCGAGCAGTCCGCCCAACTCGACGCGGCGAGCCTCGCGAAGCTGCCGGAGCCGGTGCGGGAGGCGTACCAGTACGCGGTGGCGAGCGGCACCCATGCGGCGTTCCTGCTGGGTGCCGGGGTGGCCGTGCTGGCCCTGGCGGCGGCGGTGTTCGTACGGGAGGTGCCGCTGCGGGGGGCCGGCGGCGCGTCTGAGGAAAAGGAGACGGCGGCTGGGGCGGCTTGATCGGGTGCGGGTGCCCTCCGGGGGTGAGCGTGAGTTCGGGTGCGGGTGGGTGGGGGCTGGTCGCGCAGTTCCCCGCGCCCCTGAAAAAGCGGGCTGCGCCCAGCTTTTTCATCCGCCCGCGGCCCCGTATCAGGCCGCAGGCCTGAAAAGGGGCGCGGGGAACTGCGCGAGCAACCCCCACCCGCCCGCAGTCGCCGAACAAGCTGCCCCCCGAGCTACTGGGCGCCCAATTCCCCCGGCGGAGCCGAAAAGCTCGGCATCGGGTAGCTGCCCGTGTTGGTCGGGGCGTGTTCCGGTAGCCACAGGACCGCCACCGCCCCCTCCGCCGGTACGTCCGGAGGCGCTCCCGCCGGGCGGACGTTGCGGAAGGTCAGACGGGCGCCGAGGACGCGGGCCTGGCCGGCGGCGATGGTCAGGCCCAGGCCGTGGCCCTGACCGGCCCGGTCGGAGGCGCCGGTACGGAAACGGCGCGGACCGTCGGCCAGCAGATCCTCCGGGAAACCGGGGCCGTGATCGCGGACCCGGATCACCCGGCCCTCCACCGACACCTCGATGGGCGGCTTTCCATGCTTCGCCGCGTTGGCCAGCAGATTGAGCAGCACACGCTCCAGACGGCGGGGGTCCGTCGTGACCGCCGACTCATGGACGATCTGTACGCGCACGTTCGCGTCCTTCGCCGCCACCCGCCGCGCCACGAACTCGCCCAGCATGATGTCCTGCAACTCCGCCCGCTCGGACGCCCCGTCGAGGCGGGCCACCTCCAGCACGTCCTCGACCAGCGTCCGCATGGCCTGCGCCCGGTCGCGGACCAGCTCCGAGGGGCGGCCCGGAGGGAGGAGTTCCGCCGCTGTGAGCAGGCCGGTCACCGGAGTGCGCAGTTCATGGGCGATGTCCGCCGTCACCCGGCGCTCCGCCTCGATGCGCTGCCTCAGCGTGTCGGCCATGGCGTCCACGGCCCGCGCCAACTCGGCCGTCTCGTCGCGCAGGACCCCGCCGATCGCGTCCTGGACCCGGACATCGGTCTCGCCGTTCGCCACCTGGTTCGCCGCGTCGGCCGCCTTCCGCAGCCGCCGGGACATCTGACCGCCGATCAGCACCCCGAGCGCCGATCCGCCGAAGACGACCGCGATCGACCCGATGAGCAGCGCCTGATCGAGATCGTCCATGACCGTGGAGCTGTGGTCGGTGAAACGGGTGTGCAGGGAGAGGACGCGGCTGTCCTGGAGGGGGACCGCCGCCCAGATGTCCGGTACGCCGTTGGTGCCCTCGGACACATAGGTGGCCCTGCGGCCCTCCCTGACCTTGGCCATCAGGTCCGCCGGGATGCCGGGGTCGTTGATCCGCACCCCGAACGCCCCGGACTTCAGCGGGCGGCCCGACTCGTACATCCGCTGGGCGACCTGGATGCGCTGATCGGCGAGGTCGCGCGAGTTGTCGAGCATCGACACCCGGGCCGCGTTGTGCACGACCAGGCTGAGCGCCACCGCCACCATCGTGCCGACCAGCGCGATCGCCGCGCTCAGCTGCCAGCGCAGCCCGGTGCGGATGCGCGAGGTCCCCGTGGCGGCGGCGCCCGGCGGCACCTGGGGCGCCCGCCGACGTCGTATCCCCCTCATGTTCATGTCGATCCCGACCCCGATCCCGCTCAGGCCTTCAACTTGTAGCCGAAGCCGCGGACCGTCTCGATCCGGTCCTGGCCGATCTTCGTGCGCAGCCGCTGGACATGGACGTCGACGACCCGGGTGTCACCGCCCCAGCCGTAGTCCCACACGCGTTCGAGCAGCTTGTCGCGGGAGAGGACCGTGCCGGGGGCCGAGGAGAATTCGAGCAGCAGCCGCATCTCGGTCGGCGTCAACGCCACCGGCTCCCCGGCCCTGCGCACCTCCATGCCCTCGGTGTCGATCACCAGTTCGCCGAAGGTGAGCACCCCGCCCGTAGCGGCCGATGCGGCCTCGTCCGCCTTGGCGTCACCGCCGCCGGCATGGCCGAAACGGCGCAGCACCGCGCGGATACGGGCGACCAGCACCGCCCCGTCGAACGGCTTGGTGACATAGTCGTCGGCGCCCGCCTCCAGGCCCAGCACGACGTCGATGGAGTCGGCCCGCGCGGAGAGCATGATTACCGGAACCGTCGACTCGTCCCGGATACGGCGGCACAGCGAGACCCCGTCCAGCCCCGGCACCATCACATCGAGCAGCGCGATGTCGGGCCGGTTCGCGCGGAACGCCTCCAGACCCGACAGCCCGTCGGGCATGGCCGTGACCGCGAAGCCGTCCCGCTCCAGCGCCAGCTGGGTGGCCTCACGGATGACGTCGTCGTCCTCGACGAACAGGACATGGGTCTGCTCTGCCATCCCGATTCTGGTCCGCTCTCGTTGTGGTGGGTGATCAGGGGTGATCAGGGGTGATCACTGGGTTCGATCACTGGATTTGATCCGAGGTCGATCAATGGTGGCCGACGGTCAGCCCGGCTCCGGTGTGGCCGTGTCACCGCCGCCGACGGAGGTGCTGTACTCGGTCCGCGTACTGGACCCCTGGACGAAGCGGCCCGACAGCCAGCGGTAGGTGGTCACTTCCTCGCTGGAGGGGTACGCGGCCGGGTCGCCGTTCGCGTCATTCTCGTACAGCTGCCGGGTGACCAGCAGATCGCCCCGGTCGATCTCCGCGTAGACGGGCGGCTGTTCGGAGAGGAAGACGCTCTCGTACTTCCCCTTCTCCAGCCGGTACACATACGAGGCCACACCGACGGCGTCCGCGCAGGTCATCACATTGACCACGATGTCGTCCGTCGAACCCCCGGTCAGCGTCCCGTAGATCACGTCGACCGGGTACTCGTCGGCCACACACGGCTGCAAATCGCTCTTCACCGTCTTGCTGACGTCCGGATCGGCCCGGACCATACGGACGACCTCGTCCACCGGCGGGTGATCGCTCTCGGCCGAGCCGGAGGCGGACGGGGAGGCGACACCCGCCGCGAGGGAGTCGCTGTCGGCCGGGCCCTCGTCGCGCGCGCCGGTGCCGCCCGTGCCGCAGGCGCTGACGAAAAGGCCGAGGGCGGCGAGCACGGCCACCGCCGTGATCACCGCCTTCGTCGCCTGCCGGGCCCCTGGGTCCGGGCCGGCCGCTGTGCTCAGGCCGCGCAACGCTCCCGCTCCTCACGTTCGAGCACGCGTGCGGCGCGCTCCTCGCTGTCCCGTGACTCCAGCTCCTCGCGGAGCCGCGCCAGCGCCCGGTGCAGCGTGCTCTTGACCGTTCCGGCCGACATACCGAGGGCGGCGGCCGTCTCCTCCGTGGACATCTGCTCCCAGTGTCGCAGCACCACGACACTGCGCTGCTTGGGAGCGAGCACCTTCATGATGTCCATGAGGAGCGCGCGGTCCGCGTGCTGTTCGGTGGAGTCGTCGATGGACGCGTCCGGGAGCTGCTCGGTCGGGACCTCCTCCAGCTTCCGGGCCCGCCACCACTCCGTCCGCGTGTTGATCATGACCCGGCGCAGATACGCGTCCGCCAGCCGCTTGTCCGCGATGCCCTCCCAGCGGCCGTACGTCCGCGCCAGCGCCGTCTGCAGCAGATCCTGGGCGTCGACAGGGTCCGGGACCAGCCGGCGGGCGCTGCGCAGCAACGCGTCCTGCCGAGTGCGGACGTACTCCTCGAATTCGAGCACCTCGCCGTGCGCCATTCCAACCGCCTCCGTTCCCCGTTGCCGCCGCGGACGCTCCTGGTGCGCCGTCGGTGGTCCGCCGCATTCGCTGCTTCGGTCCGTGCGTTCCGCGTGTTCCGCGGTACGGCAATGAAGCTACGGAGGGGTTGTCACGGCGATGTCCGAGCCAGCCTGCGGAGAACGCTCGGCTGTCCGTCGGTTGTGTAACAGAGGCGGGAAAGGGGTACGGCGGCACGGGCTTTGAGGGGTTTATGGGGTGATTTGCCCGGCGGGGTTGTGTGTCGGCTTGTGTTGCGGTGCTGCCTCACCGATGCGTTGCCGATGGATTTCCGGGGGCTCGGCGATGTGTGCGCTGTGAGGCGTCGGGTGATGTGCCGGGCGGGGTGCAGGTGGGGCGTCAGGTCAGGGGGAGGCGGTAGAGACCGCCGGGTAGGGGCTCCACGAGACCGTCGGCGACCAGACCGTCGAGGGCGCGGGCCCGCTGGATCGGCTCGTCCCACACCCGGTCCAGGGCCGCCTGCGGTACGGGCGCCACCGCGTCCCGCAGTACGGCGAGGAGCTTGCCGCGGACCTGACGATCGGTACCGGCGTACGTCTGACCCCGGCGGGCCGGACCGTCGTGCGCGGGCTTCCCGGCCAGCAGCCAGGCGCACTGCCCGGCGATCGGACAGCGCTCGCAGGACTCGTTCTTCGCCGTGCACACCAGCGCGCCCAGCTCCATCGACGCAGCCGCCCAGCGCGACGCCGTCCCGTCGTCCTCCGGCAGCAGCGCGCGGGCCAGCTTCCGCTCGGCGGCCGTGGTGGCGTTCGGCGGGTACTGCGTACCGGTGACCGCCCGCGCGAGGACCCGCCGCACATTCGTGTCCAGCACCGAGTGCCGCTGGCCGTACGCGAACGACGCCACCGCCGCGGCCGTGTACTCACCGATGCCGGGCAGCGCCAGCAACTGCGCGTGATCCCTCGGTACGTCGCCGCCGTGCCGTTCCGTTATGGCCGCCGCCGCGCCGTGCAGCCGGAGCGCGCGGCGCGGATAGCCGAGTCTGCCCCAGGCCCGGACCGCCTCGCCGGGCGGTTCCTTCGCCAGGTCCGCGGGGCGGGGCCAGCGGGTCAACCACTGCTCGTAGACGGGCAGTACGCGGTTGACGGGCGTCTGCTGCAGCATGAACTCACTGACCATCACACCCCAGGGCCCCGCCTCGGGCCGCCGCCACGGAAGATCACGGGCGTGCGCCTCGAACCATGCGATCACTGGGGGGTGGAGGGGGGAGTCGGTGGGAGTGGGGGTGGGGGTGGTTGGGGGGTTCGGAGTGGGGGAGGGGGCGGTGTCGTTTTGGGGCGGTGTGGGCTGCGGGGGTGGTGTGGGTTTCGTGGGTGCAGTCATGGCAGGGCCGATCCTGCCATGTCGCTCCGCTGGGTGGGGCGGGGCGCGTCGGGGGAGGGGTGGGTGGGGTTGTTGGGCGGGTGCGGGTGGGTGGGGGTTGCTCGCGCAGTTCCCCGCGCCCCTGAAAAACCGGCCTGCGGCCTGCTTTTTCATCCCCCCGCTCAAGGCCGCGCCCAGTTATCAGGGCCGTAGGCCCTGTCCTTTAGGGGCGCGGGGAACTGCGCGACCAGCCCCCACCCACCCGCACTCGCCACACAACTCCCACCACCCGAGTCAGTGGGCGCTCAGGCGGCCGGACTCCAGCCCAGTTCGGGGCCGAGCTTCGTCGCGATGTCCGTGAGGATCTGGACGTAGTCCTCGTGGCCAAACGTGAAGGGGAGCGCGAAGGCGACCTCGTCCACTTCACGGAACGCCGCGTGGACATGCAACCGCTCGGCGATCTCCGCAGCCGTACCGACCAGGTCCGGCGCGAACAGCAGACGGCCCACCCCCTGCGGCGCGGCCGTACGCGGCAGACGAGCCGCCGCGTACGCCTCGTACTTCGCCCGCTGCCCCGCCGTCGCCGAGTCCGTCGGGATGACGACCAGTCCCTGGGAGACGCGGGCGCGCTCGCCATCGGGGTGGTGGGCGCGGAACTCCCGGATGTGGGCGAGCTGGATCTCGGCGAAGTCGGGGGACATCGACGTGTCCTCCGCTTTGACGACGCTGCTGGTCAGGAAGTTCATGCCGTTCTCGCCGGCCCAGCGCGCGGAGCGCGTGCTGCCGCCGCCGTACCACATACGGCCGCCGAGGCCGGGGGAGTGCGGCTGCACGCGGTCGGAGAAGGTCTCGAAGCCCTCGGTGCCGCTGAAGTCGGTGGCGCGTTCGCCGCGTACGAAGTCGAGGAGGCGGCGGACCCGTTCGAAGCCGAAGTCCTCGGCGTCGGCGGTGTCCGGGTAGAGCGCCGCCTTGACGGTGTCGTAGCGCATCGGCGGTCCCACGCTCACGCCCGGGTTGAGCCGGCCGCCCGCGAGCAGGTCGACCGTGGCCAGGTCCTCGGCGAGGCGGAGCGGGTTCTCCCAGCCCAACGGGATGACGGCGGTGCCCAGTTCGATACGGGAGGTGCGCTGGGAGGCGGCGGCCAGGACCGCGACCGGGGAGGAGATGCCGTACTGCAGATGACGGTGGCGCAGCCAGGCGCTGTCGAAGCCGAGCCGCTCGCCCAACTCGATGATCTCCAGCGTGGACTCATGGCCCCGGCGGGGGTCCGCCTCGTCGAACAGCCCGATGGTCAGAAAGCCCAGCTTCCGCAATGGCCTTGAGCCCGGCGATATGACTTCGTCCACCGTCTTCCCCGATCTCCTCCGTCTTCGCCCGTACCGATTGTGGCAGGTGGGGGCAGGGAGGAGGGCGGTCGGGCCGGCATCTTGGCCAATGGTGCAAGGGTGCGATTGCGAACGGGTGGGTGGGGGTGGGGAGTTGGTCGCTCCGGTTTCGTCGGCGTCGTAACGGAGGGTGCCCAGGTGGTCCTTGTGGTCACGTAACGTGATCAAGGGCTGCTCGGTGGGGCTCGGGACGAGGGCTTCCGGGATGATGATCCGGAAAAGTTGAGGTTCAGGGCGGGGTGTGGGGCAAGGTAACTGCCGGATCTCTCGTACAGTTTGCGCCGTGGGATCTCTGCGCAATCCGGTCGGGCCGCTTCCCTCCACCATCTACTGGCGACGGAGGGCCATTCTGGGCGCCGTCGTCGGTGTGCTCGTGCTCTTGATCGTGTGGATCGTCACCAGCGGGGGCGATGGCGGCACGAACAACGCGGGTGACTCCGACGGCAAGAATCCCGCGCCCTCCATCACCCCTGGCCCGTCCGGTTCCGGGCCCGCGATCAGCGAGGCGCCGGGCGGGCGCGACGAGTCGGGCGACGAGTCCAGCTCCGCCGGCGACAGCTCGGGGGCGAGCGGGTCGAGTGGTTCCAGCGGGTCGAGCGGGTCGAGCGGGTCTAGTGGGTCGAGTGGATCGGACGGTTCGAGCGGGGGCTCGGGGTCCGGTTCCGGGAGCGGCGACGGCGACAGCGGTGCGGCCGGCTCCGGCGGAGGCACGGGCGGCAGCGGTGCGACCACCTCGGGTGAGCAGGTACCGGCGAGCTCCGGGCTCCCCGACTGCACCGGCAGCGCCGTGAAGTTGAGCCTGCGGAGCGTGCGCAACGCCTACGACCCCGGGGTGAACCCCTCGTTCGAGATCATCGCCCGGAACTCGTCCGGCAGTGACTGCAAGCTCGATCTGGGGCCGGACAACACGGTGGTGACGATCACTCAGACCGGCGCCGACGATCCGTTCTGGTCCTCCGACGACTGCCATGAGAGCGCGGGCAGCCTGTTCTTCCGGGTGCCGGCCGGTGAGACCATCACCTACGCCCTGGAGTGGAACCGGGACCCGAGCGCGCCCAACTGCGCGACGCCTTCGGCGGGTTCGGCGACCGCCGGTACGTACTTGGTGGAGGCCGCGGCGCCCGGGCTGGCCACCGCGCGGGTGTCCTTCGTGTTGGAGAAGGACTGAGCTGTGCCCATGAGCCGGGTGCGTCGGCTTGTGGGTTGGCTTGTGGGCGGGTGCGAGTGCGTAGCTGCGGCTTGGTGCGGGTGCAGTTGCGGGTGTGCTCGGGTGCGGGTGTAGCTGTGGGTGGGTGCGTTGTGGTTGTACGTGCTGGCCTCGGAGGCTAGACGTACCGCTCCAGGATCGAGGACTCCGCCAAGCGGGACAGGCCCTCCCTGACGCTCCTCGCTCGGGCCTCGCCCACTCCGTCCACCGTCTGCAGGTCGTCGACGCTCGCGGCCAGCAGCTTCTGGAGACCGCCGAAGTGTTCCACCAGGCGGTCGATGATCGCGCCCGGGAGGCGGGGGACCTTGGCCAGGAGGCGGAAGCCCCGGGGGGAGACCGCGGAGTCCATGCCCTCGGGGGAGCCCGTGTAGCCGAGGGCGCGGGCGACCGTGGGGAGTTCCAGGAGTTCCGCGTGGGTGAGGGCGTCCAGTTCGGAGAGGGCCTCGTCGACCGTGCGGCTGCGTTTGGCGGTCGGTTCCGGGACGTAGTCGCGGACCACCAGTTCGCGTTCCGGTTCGACGCCCGCGATCAACTCGTCGAGCTGGAGGGCCAGGAGGCGGCCGTCGGTGCCCAGTTCGACCACGTACTCGGCGATTTCGGTGGCGATACGGCGGACCATTTCGAGGCGCTGGGCCACCGCGGAGACGTCCCGGACCGTGACCAGGTCCTCGATCTCCAAGGCGGAGAGGGTGCCCGCGACCTCGTCCAGGCGGAGCTTGTAGCGCTCCAGCGTGGCGAGGGCCTGGTTGGCGCGGGAGAGGATCGCCGCCGAGTCCTCCAGTACGCGGCGCTGGCCGTCGACGTACAACGCGATCAGGCGCATCGACTGGGAGACCGAGACCACCGGGAAACCGACCTGTTTGCTTACGCGGTCGGCGGTGCGGTGGCGGGTGCCCGTCTCCTCCGTGGGGATCGTCGGGTCGGGGACCAGCTGGACCCCCGCGCGCAGGATCTTCGACATGTCCGAGGAGATGACGATGCCGCCGTCCAGCTTGCACAGCTCACGCAGCCGCGTCGCCGAGAACTCGACATCCAGGACGAAACCGCCCGTACACATCGTCTCGACGGTCTTGTCCGAGCCGAGGACGATCAGGCCGCCGGTGTTGCCGCGGAGCACCCGCTCCAGGCCGTCACGCATCGGGGTGCCCGGTGCCACGGCGCTCAGCGAGGCGCGCATCAGGCCATCGGTACCGGCACTCCCACCGGACTTTCCGGGAGCTGCTGCCCGGTCGTTGGCTGCCACTGCACTCCTCCGGTCGCAGGTTCTGGGGCGCTCCCGCTTCGCACATGTCGTTCGTACGGACGGGCGAGACCTGGGCAAAGTCTACCGGCGGTCCTCCTCGTCCCGTGGGGCCTCTCGTCGACGCGATCGGGGCAGCACCCGCAGAGCGTCCCCCATGTCGGCGACTTCCAGGACCTTCATCCCCGGAGGGATCTTGCCGGGATCGGCCGGAACAAGGGCGTGCGTGAAGCCGAGTCGGTGCGCCTCGGCGAGCCGGCGCTGGACGCCGGTGACCCTTCTGACCTCGCCCGCGAGGCCGACCTCGCCTATGGCCACCAGGTTCTTGGGCAGGGGGGTGTCGCTGGCCGCCGACGCCAGGGCGAGGGCGATCGCGAGGTCGGCGGCCGGTTCGGAGAGTTTTACGCCGCCGACCGTTGCTGAGTAGATGTCCCTTTTGCCGAGTGCGCTGATGCGGCCGCGTTGTTCCAGGACCGCGAGCATCATCGAGACGCGGGAGGTCTCCAGGCCGGACGTCGTACGGCGGGGGGAGGGGAGCTGCGAGTCGACTGTGAGGGACTGCACTTCGGCGACCAGGGGGCGGCGGCCCTCCAGGGTGACGGTCAGGCAGGTGCCCGGGACCGGTTCGTCGCGGCGGGTCAGGAAGAGGCCGCTCGGGTCGGCGAGGCCGGTGATGCCCTCGTCGTGCAGCTCGAAGCAGCCGACCTCGTCCGTGGCGCCGTAGCGGTTCTTGACGCCCCGGACCAGGCGGAGGCGGGCGTGGCGGTCTCCCTCGAAGTGCAGCACGACGTCCACGAGGTGTTCGAGGAGGCGGGGGCCCGCGATCGCGCCGTCCTTGGTGACGTGGCCCACGAGGAGGGTGGCCATGCCGCGCTCCTTGGACGCGCGGATGAGGGCGCCGGCGACCTCGCGGACCTGGGCCATGCCGCCGGGGGCGCCGTCGATCTCGGGGGAGGCGACCGTCTGGACCGAGTCGAGGATCAGGAGGGAGGGCTTGACCTCGTCCAAGTGGCCGAGGACCGCGGAGAGGTCCGTTTCGGCGGCGAGGTAGAGGTGGTCGTGGAGGGCGTCGATGCGGTCTGCTCGGAGGCGGACCTGGCTGGCCGACTCCTCGCCGGTGACGTAGAGGGTGGGGTGCTCGGCACTCGCCGACTTGGCGGCCACGTCAAGGAGGAGGGTGGACTTGCCCACGCCGGGTTCGCCGGCGAGGAGGACGACCGCGCCGGGGACTATGCCGCCGCCGAGGACTCTGTCCAATTCGGGGACGCCGGTGGTGCGGGCGGTGGCCTGGCGGCCGTCGACCTGGGCGATGGGGACGGCGGAGGTGGTGACTCGGCCGGGGGTGGTGGTGCGGACCGCGGGGGTGCCGTACTCCTCGACCGTGCCCCAGGCTTGGCACTCGGGGCAGCGGCCGAGCCACTTCGCCGTCTGCCAGCCGCATTCCGTGCAGCGGTAGGACGGGCGGTCCTTGGTGGATTTGGTACGGGCAGCCATGGGGGGAACGCTATCCGAACCCACTGACAGTGGTCGGTGGTCGGGCTATTCGCGATTGGGTGCGTGGGTGGGGCGGGGCCGGGCCGGTGTGTCAGTCCGTCGCAGGCGGACGTACTGCTCGGGGTTGGGATGGCGTGAACTTTGCTGAGCCGGCTGTACGCGACGGACATAGGACACACCGGCCCGGCCCCTTCCGTCCGTACGCGGCTAACCCGCCGTCTCGCCAGCTGTCCCAGCTGCGGGCAGGCGTGGCGCTGGGCGGCGCCCACCCGGCAGTCGTCGTAGCTGCGGGCAGGCGTGCCGCCCGGCGGTTGCCCACCCCGCCGTACCCAGCTGCGGGCAGTCGTGCCGCTGGGGCGATGGGGGTACCGCCCGCGGTGGGGGCCCCTCCCGCTCGAACGAAGCTGAGAGTGGGGGAGAAGCCGAGCGTGGGGGAGGGTGGGCGCAGCGGCACCCTGTCAGCGCCGGCAAGCGCGGCCCCGGCCCGGCCCATCCCCGCGCCGGGTGCCCGGTGGCCCCGAGTGGCCCGGTTCCGCTACGGCCGTCGTCCGAGCGTCAGGTCAGCGACGCGGTACGGGACGTACGCCGCCCCGTCGAGGTTCAGCGCGGTCGCTGCCTGCTGGAGGGCGCCCGGGCTCGCGGCGGTGCCCCAACGGCCGGTGTCCAGGCGGTGTTCCACGGCGTGGAGCGCCGCCACGGTCTCGGCGGTGGTGAAGGTGCAGTGGCCCTGGCGTTCCACGTACGCCTGGCGCAGGAGGGGCGCGTCCCCGGCCGCCCTGACGCGTGACGCGAGACGGGATTCGTGTTCCGCCGGGACCAGGTTGTCGGCGGTGGTGTGGATGTCGAGGAGCGGGACGGCCAGGTTCTGGCCGGCGGAGGAGGTGCGTTCGGCGGTGGCGACCGCGGCGGGGTCCGCGGTGATGGTGGCGCCGGAGTTCAGCGTGCGCAGGTCGGCGTGGAGGTCGAGGCCCGCTTCGCGGTACATGGCCCTGACCAGCGGCGCGTGCTGGGACTTCGCCAGCACGCGCGCGTAGTCGAGACCCTTGTTCCAGGAGTTGTTGCCGCCGAGGGCGTTCTCGATGTGGAACCGGCCGCCTTCCACGAAGCTGAGGATGCCCTGCGCGAACCAGTCGTACTGCTGGGCCTGTTGCTCCGCCCAGTCGTCCGCGGCGGGCCGGGGCTTGCCGGGGGACCAGGCCGGGAGATTGAGATAGGCGGCGGCCAGGGCGATACGGGCGCGGCCCTCGGGGGTCCGCTGGGCGGCGGTGACGGCGTCGGTGAGCTGCTTGGCGGTGGCGGCGGCCTCGGCCTGGGAGGCGAAGTTCACCAGCTTGACGTCCGTGGCGGGGAGGAGGAGGCGGGCGATCGTGTACTCGGCGTCGAGTTGGTAGTTCTCCAGGTCGTTCGCCCCGGCCACCAGGCCGCACAGGCCCAGGGCGCCGTCGATGCCGCCGGCGCCGGAACGGGCCAACTGGGCGTTGACGAGGCCGCCCATGGACTGGCCGATGGAGAGGGTGCGGGTGGGTTCGCCGATCTTGTCGGTGACCGCCTCGATGGTGGCCACCTGGTCGCGGTGCGCGCTCTCCAGGGCCCAGAGCGTCCTGCTGGTGTCGAACGAGGAACCCGTCAGCGCGTAGCCCTCCTCAAGGAGGCGCAGTCGTACGGCTTCGGAGGGGGCGTTCCGGGCTTCGGTGACGCCGAATCCATGGCTGAAGACGATCAGCGTGCCGTTCCAGTCCTCGGGGACGTCCGCGATCCAGGTCGCGCCGTCGGGGAGGGTGCCGCTGAGTCGTTCGACGGAGGACTGCGCGGCGGTGGCCGCCGTCGGGGCGGTGGCCGCGGGTGAGGCCGAGGCGCCGGTCAGGGAGAGGACGACGGCCGCGGCCAGGGCGGCGAGGGTGCGAGCCGTGCGGCGGGGGGCCGGAGCCGTCGAGCGGGGGGTCCTTGAGGCCATGGTGGGTGGGGCTCCTGTCTACGCGCGGGTGGGGGACGGTGACACGTGGTAACCCGGGGCCTCAGGGAATGTAGGGCGAAATTGTTGTGAGGGTCAAGGAAGTGCACAACATTAGGGCAGGGGTGTGGCGGAATCAGTGATTCCTGTCCCCTTATGAGGGATCGTTTCACCCGTACGGAGTAAATGTGCTGAACGGGCGAGAAGCTGCCGCTTCTGGGCGCCTACCGTCCACGAGTGATGAGCATCAGTCCGGAGACCTCGACCCGCTCCACCGGCGCACACCGGGCGCACCGCGAGGCGCGCGACCGGGCCGCCGCGCGCGCGGTGGCGCAGCGCCCGCCCGCGCGCTACGAGCCCTACCTGGACGGCCTGTTCACCTACTGCCTGTCCGTGCTGTGCGACCACGACACCGCGATCGCGGCCCTGGGGGATGTCCTCGCCCTCGCCGAACGCCGCCGGGGGCCCGACGCCCCGGACGCCCGCCGCGCCTGGCTCTACGCCCTCGCCCGCTGGGCCTGTCTGCGCAAGCTCGCCGAGTCCCGGCAGCGGCAGCAAGGGCAGGGCCGAGGCCGAGGGCAGGCGCCCGGACCGGCGCAGGCGCAGGGTGCGCACGCCGGCGCTAGGTGGGCGCCGCGCGGCGGTGCCTCCAAGGCGGCCGTCGGCCTCTGCGAGGACGAAGAGCGGCAGCGGCGGCGGGAGTTGGCCGCGCTGGCCTGGCCCGAGGCCGCCGGGACCACCCCCGAGCAGCGTGAGGCGCTCGAACTGGCCGTACGGCATCAACTGGCCGCCCAGGAGGTCGCCGACGTCCTCAGCATGGACCTCGCCTCCGCGCGCGAACTGCTCTCCTCCGCCGCCTGCGAGGTGGAGCGCACCCGGGCCGCCCTCGCCGTCATGGCGACCGGCGCCTGCCCGAGCATCGCCCGCCTCACCGGCGACCACCAGCTCGTCCTCACCGCCACCCTCCGCCGCGAACTCGTCCGGCACGTCGACGACTGCCCCCTGTGCCGACGCGCCGCCGAGCGCGCCGTACCGGGTCACTGGCCCGGCACCAGCGTCACGCCCGCCGCGCTGCCCGTGCTGGAGGCGCCGCGCGCGGCCCTGTGCGCGGCGATGGGGCACCTCACACGCGCGCGTGCCCCCCGTTTCGACCGGCGCGGCTTCCCGATGGACCCCAGGGACCGCGCCGCCCGCCGGGATCGGCTACGCGCGCGTGCCGTCACCACGACCGTCGTCGCCACCGTCGTCGCCGCCCCCGTCCTCGCCCTCTGGGCCGCCTACCGGAGCGCGCCCTTCACCGGCGAGGGCGTCGACGGCCGTCCGGTCACCGCCGGGGAGGAACACGGCGACGGCACCGTCGGCGACGGCAGCGGCGACGCCTACGAGAACGCCGGCAGCGCCAGGGCCGAGCCCGGAGCCCGGCACGGCAAGGGCAAGCGGGGCGCCAAGGACGACGTCGCCGTGGAGGTCAGCCCCGGCCGACACCACGGCGGCCTCACCGTCACGGCCGAGAGCAGCGGTGACATCACCCTCATCACCCTCAAGGCCACCGGCGACGCACCCGTCCGCTGGTCCGCCCGCACCGGCGACCACTGGCTCGACCTCAGCCGCTCCTCGGGAACCCTGGCGCCCGGCGAGTCGTTCACGATCAAGGTGTACGTGGACCATCTGACCGAGCCCACCGGTCACTGGACCGCCACGGTGTCGCTCGCCCCCTCGGGCGCCGTCGTCACCATCGAGGGCCAGGGCCCACCCGCGCCCACACACCCGGAAGACCCCCGCCCGACCCCACCCCTGCCGAACCCGGACCCGCCGAGGCCCACATCACCCCCGGACCCCGGCCCGGAGCCCACCCCCACCACCCCGCCCCAGCCCGACCCGACCCCCACACCCACCCAACAGCCCCCCACGGACCCGCCGCCCCCGACCCCCACCCCGACGGACGGCAGCGGCTCGCCTCCGGCGCCGTAGCCGAGCAGATGGGAGGCGGGGAGCCGAGGGAGGCGGCTGAAGGGGCTGAGGGGGACTGAGGGACTGAGGAGGCCTACCGAGCGGCGGGCCGCCGGATGGCTGATGGGGCGGCCAGCGGACGGGGGCGCGGCCGTAGGCCGGCCCGCGCGGCAGGAGCGGGAATCCGTCGCTCGGCCCCCGGCCAGCCGGAGAGCCTGTCGCCCGGCTCACCCGGCCGACCACAGAACCCCGTCGGTCAGTCGGCCTGTCAGCCGGAGAGCCCGTCGATCGGCCCGCCGGGCGAGCCACAGAGCCCGTCAATCGGCTCGCCCGGCCGACCGGAGAAACCAGTCGCCCGGCTTGCCCAGCCGACTGCAGAAGCCCGTCGGTCAGTCGGCCTGTCAGCCGGAGAGCCCGTCGATCGGTCCGCCGGGCGAGCCACAGAGCCCGTCGATTGGCTCGCCCGGCCGACCGGAGAAACCAGTCGATCGGCCCACCCAGCCGACCGGAGAAGCCCGTCGATCGGCCCGCCCGGCCGACCGGAGAAACCCGCCCGTCAGTCGGCCCACCAGCCCACCAGCCCACACAGCCAGCCGGAGAAACCCTTGGGCGGAGTCGGCCCGTCGGCCGGAGGAGTCCTCGTCAGCGCGCGGTTTCTGCCCGCTCCACCGGGTCCGCCGGATGCGGTGCCACCAGCGGCAGTCGCGAAGCCAGCCGCTCCTCGCACAGCTCCGCCAGGCGGTCGTAGCCGGCCTTGCCCATCAGCTCGGTCAACTCCGGGCGGTACGACACGTACACCGGCTCGCCCGCGCCGTGCGCCGAGGTCGCCGATGTGCACCACCAGTGGAGGTCGTGGCCGCCGGGCCCCCAGCCGCGGCGGTCGTACTCACCGATCGAGACCTGGAGGACCCGGGTGTCGTCGGGCCGGTCGATCCAGTCGTACGTGCGTCGCACCGGCAGCTGCCAGCAGACGTCCGGCTTGGTCTCCAGCGGCTCGCGCCCCTCCCGCAGCGCGAGGATGTGCAGCGAGCAGCCCGCGCCCCCGGCGAACCCGGGGCGGTTCTGGAAGATGCACGACCCCTTGTACGGGCGGGTCTGGCGCTCCCCGTCCTCGTCCTTCGAGACCCAGCCCGACTCCATGCCCACGTCATGGAACTGCCAGATCTCCGGAGTGAGCCTCGCCACATGGTCGGCCACCCGCTTCTCGTCGTCCTCGTCCGAGAAGTGCGCGCCCAGGGTGCAGCAGCCGTCGTCCGCGCGGCCCGCCTGGATGCCCTGGCAGCCGCTGCCGAAGACACAGTTCCAACGCGAGGTCAGCCAGGTCAGATCGCAGCGGAAGACCTGCTCGTCGTCCGCCGGATCAGGGAACTCCACCCACGCGCGGGCGAAATCGAGCCCCTTCTCGTCGGGCTCGACGGTGATCTTCTTCTGCTTCGGAGGCTTGGCCTGCGCCTTCGCCCGCGAAGAACCGGCGGCCCGCACGGAATCCGCTGCCGACTTGTCGCCCTTTGCCTTTTTCGTCTTTGGCACGCGTCCAGGGTACGGCGCCGAGAAGCGCACGGAGGACGGTGCACGGCCTCGCTGGCAGTAGCGTTTCCGTCCATGAGACTCGGTGTCCTCGACGTGGGATCGAACACGGTGCATCTGCTGGTGGTGGACGCACACCCCGGCGCGCGCCCCCTGCCCGCGCACTCGCACAAGGTGGAACTGCGCCTTGCCCAACTTCTCGACGACGCCGGGGCGATCGATCCCAAAGGTGTCGAGAAACTCATAGGCGTCGTCCACGAGGCCCTTCAGGCCGCCGAGGACAAGGGCGTGGAGGAGATGGTCCCGTTCGCCACCTCCGCGGTGCGCGAGGCCAGCAACGCCGACGAGGTCCTCACCCGCGTGAAGGCCGAGACCGGCGTCGAGCTCCAGGTCCTCACCGGCGAGGAGGAGGCCCGGCTGACCTTCCTCGCCGTCCGCCGCTGGTTCGGCTGGTCGGCGGGCAAACTGCTCGTCCTCGACATCGGCGGCGGCTCCCTGGAGATCGCGTACGGCATGGACGAGGAGCCCGACACGGCCGTGTCGCTGCCGCTCGGCGCCGGCCGTCTCACCGCCGGCTGGCTGCCCGGCGACCCGCCCACCCCCGACGACATCCGCGCCCTGCGCCGCCATGTCCGCGCCCAGATCGCCCGTACCGTCGGGGAGTTCAGCCGTTTCGGCGCCCCCGACCATGTGGTCGCCACGTCCAAGACGTTCAAGCAGCTCGCCCGCATCGGCGGCGCCGCCCGCTCCACCGAGGGCCTCTACGTCCAGCGCGACCTCAAGCGCGAGGCCCTCGAAACCTGGGTCCCCCGCCTCGCCACGATGACCGCCGCCCAACGGGCCGACCTCCCCGGCGTCTCCGAGGGCCGCGCGAACCAGCTGCTGGCCGGCGCGCTGGTGGCGGAGGGCGCGATGGATCTGTTCGAGGTGGAGACACTGGAGATCTGCCCGTGGGCGCTGCGGGAGGGTGTGATCCTGCGGCGCTTGGATCACATGGGGACGGCGTAGGGGTTCAGGGAAGGGGCGCGTAGTCGTCTGCGGGTGGGTGGGGGGCTGGTCGCGCCCTAAAAGACACGGTCCCTGCGGGCCGAAGAGCAAGGGGCGCAGCCCCTGCTTTTCAGGGGCGCGGGGAACTGCGCGAGCAACCACACACAACCCGCACTCGCCCCCATTGAGCAACCCCCACGGCGCGCAGGCGAGCGCCACCCCACACCCCCGCCCAACCCCCTGACCCCGGCCCCCACCGCGAAACCCCTTAGGCTGTCCTGCGTGGCAGACCCCGTACGAATCCCGGATGCGAAGGTCGCGCTGTCCACGGCCTCCGTGTACCCGGAGTCGACGGCGACGGCCTTCGAGATCGCCGCGCGCCTCGGCTACGACGGCGTCGAGGTGATGGTCTGGACGGACCCGGTCAGCCAGGACCTGGAAGCCCTGCGCAGGCTGTCCGACTATCACCAGATCCCGATCCTCGCGGTCCACGCCCCCTGCCTCCTGATCACCCAGCGCGTCTGGTCCACCGACCCCTGGGTCAAACTCCAGCGCGCCCGGACGGCGGCCGAGAAGCTCGGGGCGACCACGGTCGTCGTCCACCCCCCGTTCCGCTGGCAGCGCCAGTACGCGCGGGACTTCGTCACCGGTATCTGGCGGATGGCGAACGAGACGGACGTACGGTTCGCCGTCGAGAACATGTACCCCTGGCGCTACCGCGACCGCGAGATGCTGGCGTACGCCCCCGACTGGGACGTCACCAAGGACGACTACCGGCACTTCACGATCGACCTCAGCCATGCCGCGACCTCCCGCACGGACGCCCTGGAGATGGTCGACCGCATGGGCGACCGCCTCGGCCATGTCCACCTCGCCGACGGCAAGGGCTCGGCCAAGGACGAGCACCTCGTCCCCGGCCGCGGCACCCAACCCTGCGCCGAGCTGCTGGAACGTCTCGCCCTGACCGGTTTCGACGGCCATGTCGTGATCGAGGTCAACACCCGTCGCGCCATGTCCACCGCCGAGCGCGAGGCCGACCTGGCGGAGGCCCTGGCCTTCACCCGGCTGCACCTGGCCTCGGCCATGAAGGTGCCGAGGCCATGACCGGGCCCGGCTCCGGTGCCGCCGCCCCGCGCCGCCGGGGACGGCCCTCTCGTACGGAGTCGGCCGACGCCCCCGCCGCGCGGGACCGTATCCTCGCCGCCGCCCGGGAGGAGTTCTCCGAGCGGGGCTACGACAAGACGTCCATGCGTGGGATCGCCAAGGCCGCCGGGGTGGACTCGGCGCTCGTGCACCACTACTTCGGCACCAAGGACCAGATGTTCGAGGCGGCGGTGGAGGTCGCCTTCTCGCCGGTGCTCAGTGTCAGGGACACCGTCATCGAGGGCCCGCTCGACCATGTGGGCGAGCGACTGACCCGTACGATCTTCGGCTTCTGGGAGAATCCGACCACCCGCAAGCCGCTCCTGGCCATCGTCCGCTCGGCCGTCAACCACGACGCCGCGGCCGCCGTCTTCCGCCGTATGGTCGCCACACAGCTGCTTTACCGGATCGCCCGCCGCCTGGATCTGCCGGACGCGGAACTGCGGGCCGAGCTTGCGGCGGCGCAGCTGGTGGGGGTGGCGATGCTCAGATACGTGATCAAGGTCGAGCCCTTGGCGTCGGCCGACCCCGAGCAGATCATCAGGAGGGTCGCGCCGGTGGTGCAGGCCCACCTGACGGCGCCCCTTTAGGGGACCTGGGGTTGTATCGATGTGCGGCTCCCAGGGGACGCGGGGCCGTATCGATGTGCGGCTCCGCCGCGTGGGCGCGACAAGCCCCCACCGGCCCGCAGCCGAAAGCGAGACACACATCCCGCATTCCGGACACCCGGTCCACCCCCTGGATGACCGGCGTACGCTCGACTCTGTCAGAACTCTCTGATCGCAGTCTCTGAAGGAGCGAGCGCGATGCCCGAGCTGAGGTCCCGCACAGTCACCCACGGCCGCAACATGGCGGGCGCCCGCGCCCTTATGCGCGCCTCCGGTGTACCGGGCGCGGACATCGGCCGCAAGCCGATCATCGCGGTCGCGAACAGCTTCACCGAGTTCGTGCCGGGCCACACCCACCTCCAGCCGGTGGGCCGGATCGTCAGCGACGCGATCCGTGAAGCGGGCGGCATCCCGCGCGAGTTCAACACCATCGCGGTCGACGACGGCATCGCGATGGGGCACGGCGGCATGCTGTACTCGCTCCCGTCCCGCGACCTGATCGCGGACTCGGTCGAATACATGGTCGAGGCCCACTGTGCCGACGCCCTGATCTGCATCTCCAACTGCGACAAGATCACCCCGGGCATGCTGAACGCGGCCCTGCGCCTCAACATCCCGACCGTCTTCGTCTCCGGCGGCCCCATGGAGTCCGGCCGGGCCACGCTGGTCGACGGCACCGTCCGCACCCTCGACCTGGTCGACGCGATGTCCGAGGCCGTGAACGAGAAGATCTCGGACGACGACATCCTCCGTATCGAGGAGAACGCCTGTCCGACCTGCGGCTCCTGCTCCGGCATGTTCACCGCCAACTCGATGAACTGCCTGACCGAGGCCATCGGCCTCTCCCTCCCGGGCAACGGCTCGGTCCTGGCCACGCACACCGCGCGTAAACAGCTGTACATCGACGCGGCCAACACCGTCATGGACATCACCCGCCGCTACTACGAGCAGGACGACGAGACGGTTCTGCCGCGCTCCATCGCCTCGTTCGCGGCCTTCGAGAACGCCATGGCCCTCGACATCGCCATGGGCGGCTCCACCAACACGATCCTGCATCTGCTGGCCGCCGCCCAGGAGGCGGGCGTCCCCTTCGGCCTGGCCGAGATCGACGCGGTCTCGCGCCGGGTGCCGTGTCTGTCGAAGGTCGCCCCGAACGTCGCCAAGAACCGCACGTACTACATGGAGGACGTGCACCGCGCCGGCGGCATCCCGGCCCTGCTGGGCGAACTGCACCGCGCGGGCCTGCTCAACGAGGACGTCTACTCCGTGCACAGCCCCTCCCTCGCCGACTGGCTGAAGACCTGGGACGTGCGCGGCGGCTCCCCGTCCCCCGAGGCGGTCGAGCTGTGGCACGCGGCCCCCGGCTGCGTCCGCTCCGCCGAGGCCTTCTCCACCTCCGAGCGCTGGGACACCCTGGACGAGGACGCCGAGGGCGGCTGCATCCGCTCCGCCGAGCACGCGTACTCCAAGGACGGCGGCCTGGCCGTCCTCAAGGGCAACCTCGCCGTCGACGGCTGTGTCGTGAAGACGGCCGGCGTGGACGAGTCGATCTGGACGTTCGAGGGCCCGGCGGTCGTCTGCGAGTCGCAGGAGGAGGCCGTCCAGAAGATCCTGCTGAAGGAGATCAAGGAGGGCGACGTCGTCGTCATCCGCTACGAGGGCCCCAAGGGCGGCCCCGGTATGCAGGAGATGCTCTACCCGACCTCGTATCTGAAGGGCCGCGGCCTCGGCAAGTCCTGCGCGCTGATCACCGACGGCCGCTTCTCCGGCGGTACGTCCGGCCTGTCCATCGGCCACGCCTCGCCCGAGGCGGCCGCCGGCGGCACGATCGCCCTCGTCGAGAACGGCGACCGCATCCGCATCGACATTCCGAACCGTTCGATCGAGCTGCTGGTCGACGACGCCGAGCTGGCCCGCCGCGAGCAGGCCCTGAACGGCGTCTACGCCCCCAAGAACCGCGAGCGCAAGGTCTCCGCCGCGCTCAAGGCCTACGCCGCGATGGCGACCAGCGCCGACAAGGGCGCGGTGCGCGATGTGACGAAGCTGGGCTGAGCCGGCCGGTATCTGGCGGGGTGACCCGGCAGTAGCCGGGGGCTCGACGGGGGTTGGGGCGGTCGGCGTTCGGCTGGCCGCCTGGCGGCTTCGGCGGGGCGTCCGGCGGATTCGGTGGGCGCCCGGCGGCCGGCTGGGCCCCTGGCGGATTCGGTGGGGCGTCCGGCGGGTGGATGGACGCCTGGCGGTCCGGCTGGGCCGTCCGGTTGGATTGGGCGTCTGGCGGTGGGGCCGGCGCCCGGCGGCGGATCGGTCGCCGGTAGCTCGGCAGGACGGCCGGCGCCCGGACGGCGTTCATCCCCGCCGGTGACGTCACATGGTCGTGCGAGGGTCGCTCCCCCAAGGGTCTTACCGGGCTTGCAGGTCTTACGGGTCTCACGGGGGTGCGGCCCTCGGCCTGTTCCGCCGCCCGGTTCCGGTCACCAACCTCCCGGATCGGCGCCGTCCACACCGAAGACCGTCCCGTCCGGCGCGGCCGAGCAGATCCGTCCGTCGATGACGACCGGCTCGGGCAGCGCGGCGGCGACCCGGTCGGCGTCACCGAGCCGCAGCGGAGTCTCCCCGCTGACGTCGCCCTTGCGCACGTCCAGGGCGAACAACCGTCCGTCGGCCGCCGTGAAGTACACATGCCGCTCGTCCGCGACCGGCGCCGAACCCCGCGCCACCCCGGTCTCGGCCCGCCACAACTGCTTGCGCGCCCCCATGTCCACGGCCGTCAGCGAACCACCGGCGCCCAGCAGATACACGAGGTCGCCCCGCACACCCGCACTCGCCTGCTCGACCCGCACCGGCAACGTGAACCGCTCGGTCCGCTCGGTGTCGGGGTCGTAGCGGACCAGGCCCGTCGTGTCCCCGTAGACGTCACCGATCGCGGCGAGGACGAGGACGCCGTCGTCGACCCCGACCGGCTTCAGATAGCCCTCCGGCTCGGCACTCCACCGCACCTCACCGGTCCCGGGGTCCACCGCGGTGATCCGCGTCCGCGCCCCCGCCGCCGCAGGATCGTCGGGCGTGCTCACCGCGTACGCCAGGCCGTCCCCCGCGAACGAGGAGAAGAACACCTGCCCGTGCCCCGGAATCCTCCGGCTCCACAGCGTGTCACCGGTGGCCCCGTCCAACCCGGTGACCGTCCCGTCGGCGGAGGTCAGCAACAGCACCTCGCCCGCGTACCGCTTGCTGCCGTACGCGGTCAGGTCCTGTTCCCATCGGACCTTGCCGGTGGCCGGGTCGAGGGCCTGAAGCCGCCGCTCCCCGTCCGTCAGGACGTGCACCAGGCCGCCCGCCACGACAGGAGGGTCACTCGGCCCGGTCACGCCCTCCTGCGCGAAGGTGTGCCGCCACAGTACGGTCCCGTCCGCCGGGTCCAAGGCCGAAACCAGCCCCGCCTGCTCACACAGCAGCTTCCCCGCCCCGTACGCACACTGCGGCATTCCGCGCTTCTTCGCCGCCGGCTTGGTCGCCCAGGGCTCCAGCGCGGGTGCGACGACCGCGGCCCCGGTGGACCGGGGCGTGGCCCCGCCACCGGCCAAGTCGCCACCACCGCCGACCCACCGCACCGACCCGAACACCCCACCGGCGACCAGCACGAGCGAGGTCGCCGCGAACACGGCTCGCTTCCGCGCCCGAACACCACTCCGGCCACCGCCCTCGGCCCCATCCGCCCCGTCGCCCGCCCGGTCCCGCGCCCCGGCCCGGCCTCCGCGCGGTCGGCCGCCAGACCCGTCGACACCACCGAGGGCCCCACGACGGCCACCGGCCCCGCCCGCGCTCGCATCGCCACCGGCGCCTACGCCCGCGCCCGCCCTGTCACTGTCACTGTCACCGGCGTACGCCCCTGCCCCCGACCCCTCGACGACGGCCTCCGTCGCAGCCCCGCCCCAACTGTCCCCCCAGCCCTTGGCCCCGCCCCTCCCCGCCCCCGGCCACCCACGTGAACCCGCCCCCGCCGACCCGTCCGCGCCCTCCCGGCCGCCCGCACGCTCCCCACTCCCCGCGCCCTCGGGACCCTCGCCCCCCTCGCCGCTCCCCGCCGCCGTGAACGTCTGGGTGTCGTACGAGGCCGAAACGGCCCTGAGCTGCTGCATCAACTGGTCGGCGGTGGGCCGGTCCTCGGGCTCCTTGGCGAGGCAGGCGCGAACGAGGGGCGCGAGGCTGTCCGGTACGTCGGTGAGGTCGGGCTCGTCATGGACGACCTGGTAGGCGACGACATACGGGCTGTCGGAGTCGAAGGGGCCGCGCCCGGTGGCCGCGTGCACGGTCACCGAGCCGAGCGCGAAGATGTCGGCGGCGGGCCCGACCTCACGGGGCCGCCGGAACTGCTCGGGCGCCATGAACGGGGGAGTGCCTATCAACTTCCCCGTCTCCGTGCGCAGTTCGCTGTCCTTGGGCCGCGAGATGCCGAAGTCGATGACCTTGGGCCCGTCCTCGGCGAGAAGGACGTTGCTCGGCTTGAGATCCCGGTGCACGACACCCGCCCGATGGATGTCCCGCAGGGCCTCCGCGAGCCCCGCCATCAGCCGACGCAACTGCCCGGGTGCCATCGGCCCGTTCCGCTTGACGTGCTCGGCGAGGGTGGGACCGGGGATGAAGAGGGTGGCCATCCAGGGCCGCGCACTGTCGGTGTCGGCATCGACGACGGGCGCGGTGAATGCCCCGCTGACCCGCCGAGCCGCGGCCACCTCCTGCCGGAACCGCCCCCTGAACTCGGGGTCCTTGGCGAAATCCGCGTGCACCACCTTCACCGCGAGCCGCAACCCCGAGGTCGAGGTGGCCAGATGCACGACCCCCATGCCGCCCGAGCCCAGACAGGCCTCCAGCCGGTACTGACCGGCATATTCCGGAGGTTCCGCTTCCGTCCCCGGCCGGGTGCCCCGCTGCGCTGCCATGGGGTCCACCTCCGTGCTGTTCGGGCCGGTCGAGCGACGCAGGGAGCCTAGTCGATGCCACCTACGGGCCAGAGGCGGCGTGCCAGCCACCATGTGCGAAGAACGTACAGGTGTGCGTGGCTTGATAGGTGGGTATCAACGGCATCCCATGGCAATCAGGGGACTGTCATGGGTCTCGTACGCACACGCGATCACGCTTTCACAGCCGCCGACTCCATGACTCGGCGGTCTCAACGGGGGGAGAACCACCATGTCCATCAACCCTGCCATCGACGACGTCACGGGCGACGGCGAGCAGCCCCAGACGGCCACGGCGTCGACGACGGCCGCGTCCGCCTCGGTCACCGCAGCCGTCCGCTACTACTCGATAGCCCCGGGCGTCCGCCTCAACGTCCGCAGCGGTCCCAGCACCAGCTACGGCGTCGTCCGCGTCCTCCCCGAGGGCGCCGAGGTCCCGATCTACTGCCAGACCCCCGGCCAGACCATCTCCGGCCCCTACGGCACCACCAATGTCTGGGACAACATCGCCGACGGCCAGTACATCTCCGACGCCTACGTCTACACCGGCAGCGACGGCTACGTGACCGGCCGCTGCGGCTGACCGCGACCCCACCTCGGCGAGACCGCGGGCACGACCTCGGCGAAGCCGCGGGCACGACCTCGGCGGAGGCGCGGGCACGACCTCGGCGGAGGCGCGGACAAGCCCGCGGTGAAGCCGTACGGCTGCGGTGAAGCCGTAGGACCACGGCGAAGGGTGGCGGCAGGCACGGGACGCCTGCCGCCCTCGGCCGTTCCCACCCCCGCCGCCATAATCGAACCGTGAGCGAGAGCGACAACGTCAAGCAGACCGGCACCGGGGCGCCCCCCAAGGGCAAGCACACCACCGCGGAAACCACCGCGACCACCCCCAAGGGCCCCGCCCCCGAACCCATCCGCTTCTTCGGCACGACCTGGCTGCACCACGACGGCACCTACAAGTCCCGCCGCGCCACCGTCTCCGCCGGCTCGCTGGCCGCCCTGATCGCTTCCTGTCTGCTCCTCCGCCTCGCTTACGAGGGCCTCCAACTCGCGGCCGTCGGCGGCTTCGTCAGCGTCATGGTCCTCGTCATGTTCGCCATCTGCAGCGCCCTCGCCTTCGGCCACACCTGGGGCACCTACACCACCCGCCCCGACCCGGCCCGCCAGTCCTCCCTACGGGGCCTCCTCACCATCGGCTTCCTGGGCGCCCTGGCCGCCTATTTCCTCCGCTCCCTCAAGGAGGCCCCGGGCGAGTCCCTGCTCCGCGACGAGTACGAGACGGCCCGCACCCAGTACGCGAAGCGCACCGCCAAGCGCACGGGCAACCCGGCCAAACGCCGCCGCAACACCTAGCCGAGCCCCGCCCCCTACGGGACACCCCCTTCTTGACGGGGGGACGTCCCCTCCTTACGGGACCGCCCTCTTACGGGCCGCGCCCCCACCACGCCACCATGGCCCCATGGCCGCCCTGAACCCCGCCCACACCGCGCGCGCCCACTCCTTCAACGCGATCGCCGCCGAGTACGCCGCCGTCCGTCCTTCCTATCCCCCCTCCCTCTTCGACACCATCGACTCCCTGGCGACCCGCCCCTTGTCCGGCTCGGTCACCGTCGACGTGGGCGCGGGCACCGGCATCTCCACCGCCCTCCTCCACTCGCGCGGCGCCCATGTCACAGCCGTCGAACCCGGCGCCGGCATGGCCGCCCAACTCCGCCGCGGCCACCCCCACATCCCCCTGGTCCGGGGCGACGGCAACGCCCTCCCTTTTGCCACGGCCTCCCTCGACTTCCTCACCTACGCCCAGTCCTGGCACTGGACCGACCCCACCCGCTCGGTCCCGGAAGCCCTCCGCGTACTGCGCCCCGGCGGAGCCCTGGCCCTGTGGTGGAACACCGGCGCCCTCGACGTCCCCTGGATCGCCGACGCCGCCGTCCGCATCCAGAACTTCTTCGGCCTCGACCCCCACAGCCCCGTCGACAAGAGCGGCACCGGCGCCCCCGCCGCACTCACCGACACGGCCGGCCAACTGGACTTCACTCGCCGCCGCATCCGCTGGAGCCGCACGGTCTCCCTGGACACCCACCTGGCCAACATCGCCAGCCACTCGGGCTTCCTGGTCCTGGACGAGAAGACCAAGGCACGGTTCTTCACCGAGGAACGAGCCCACCTCCACGACCGCTTCCCTGACGAAACCATCGAGGAGACCTACGACGTGGATCTACTCCTGGCCATCCGCCCCTGACCCCCGACCCCCGCGTCCCCGCCTCCGTCCCCTTCCTCCCTGGGCTCCCGCTCTCTCCCGGACCCCCGCAACTCCCCGAACCCCGGCTCTTCCCCGGACCTGCGCAACTCCCCGAACCCCGCCCCTTCCCCCGGCCCCCGCAACTCCCCGGACACCCCGGGCTCCCCGAAAAGCCCCCGGCCCTCTCCGAGCCCCTCGGCCCCCCGAGCCCCCCGCCCCCGTCCCTCCTCCCACGCCCTCAAAGCCGCCGCACACGCATGGTCCAGGTGCCGCAACCCACCCAACTCCAGCCGCACCTCCCGATCCCGAGGCACCTCCTCCAACGCGTCCAGCAACACGGGCAACCGCAGAAACGTGGCATGCCCCACCACCCGCACCACGACCCCCGCATCGCCCCGGTCCTCGGTCTCCACATGGACATGGCTGATGTCCCACGCGGTCTTGGCCACCGCCACAGCCAGCCCGACCAGCACACCCTCGAACAGATTCCAGGCCACGATCGCCAGCGCCGTCACCCCGAGCACCACCACCTCCCCGCGATGCCGCCCCCGCCACAACACCCCCAACTCCCGCACGGGCACGAGCTTGCAGCCCGCGTACACGAGCAGCCCGGCCAGGGCGGCGACGGGCATCACCCCGAGCACCCCGGGCAGCACGGCCGCGAACACCAGCAGCCACACCCCGTGCAGCACCCGCGAGGCCTTGGTCCGTGCCCCGGCTCTGACGTTCGCCGCGCTCCGTACGATCACCGCGGTCATCGGCAACGCGCCCAGCACCCCGCACACGACATTCCCGGTGCCCTGCGCGACCAGTTCACGGTCGTAGTCGGTGCGCGCTCCGTCATGCAGCTGATCCACGGCCGCCGCGCTGAACAACGACTCGGCGGAGGCGATCAACGCCAGTGCGAGGACGGTCCCCAGCACCCCCACCTCCGCGAGCAGCCTCAACTCCTCGACCGACGGCACCCGCACGGCCTCCAGCAACCCCTGCACCTCGACCCGCCGCACCTCCAGGTCGAACACCCCGGTCACCAGGGCCGCACCCCCGACGGCCACCAACGGCCCCGGCAGAAACCGCGCCCCCCGCCGCCAGCGCGGCCACACCACCAGTACGGCCACGACACCGACCCCGATCGCGAGGGCGACGGGCTCGACGGCACCGGGCAACGCCCCCAGCCCCGCGAACTTCTCCAGGCCGCCCCCACCGGGCGCGACGGCATCGCCCAGGGCGTACACCTGCCCCGCCACCAGCACCAGCCCGATCCCGGCGAGCATCCCCTGCACCACGGCCACGGACACCGCCCGGAACCACCGCCCGAGCCGTAACAACCCCAGCCCGACCTGCACCACCCCGGCGCCGAGCACCAGCACCCCGAGCGCCGACAACCCATGCGCTCTCACGGCCTCGTACACCAACACGGTCAGCCCGGCCGCCGGCCCGCTCACCTGCAGACTGCTCCCGGGCAACACCCCGACGACGAGCCCGCCCACGATCCCGGTGACCAGCCCCAACTCCACGGGCACCCCGGAGGCCACGGCGACGCCGACGCACAACGGCAGCGCCACGAGGAACACCACGAGCGAGGCGCCGACCTCGCCACGCCACACGGCCCGCACCGACGGCCGAGGCGGTAGGCGAAGCCAAGGTCGCTCCAGAAATGCCCCTGAGCCATTACGCACGAGAAGCCACCCCTCCAGCCGCTCACGAGAAAACACAACGGAAGATCGCCACACCGGGCGACAGCGAAGAGACGCGACAGTGGCCACGCTCCGCAATCAATTGTCACCCAAAGTGAGCACCGATCGCACCCCCTTTCCCTGCTCACTCACGGACGGCGGAAGCGTGCACCCCCGGAATCCCGTCCTCCGATCACCCCGGAGTGCGCCTGCGCCCCTCCTCACTCCCCACGCAACACCGCCGCCGCGTCCACGCCCTCCCGCCCCTCCTCCCTTGACGCCCCGCCCGCACGAGAGCAGTATTCATCACATGATGAATTTCTCTCGCGGGGAACCGCCACCCCCCGCCATCCAGGCCCAGGGCCTCACTGTCACCCGAGGCCCCCGCACGGTCCTGCGCGACCTCGACTTCGCCGTCGCCCAAGGCCAGATCACCGGCCTCCTGGGCCCCTCCGGCTGCGGAAAATCAACCCTGATGCGCTCGATCGTCGGCACCCAGGCCAAAGCCACCGGCACCCTGACGGTCCTCGACCACCCGGCAGGCGCCCCCACACTCCGCTCCCGCATCGGCTACGTCACCCAGGCCCCGTCCGTCTACGACGACCTGACGGTTCACCAGAACCTCGCCTACTTCGCGGCGATCCTCGACCCCGGGCGCGGCTCAGCCGAACGCCGCCACCACAACGTCACCCGGGCCATCGCCGACGTCGACCTCACCACCCACACCGACGCCCTCGCCGGCAACCTCTCCGGCGGCCAACGCAGCCGCGTCTCCCTGGCCGTGGCCCTCCTCGGCACCCCCGAACTCCTGGTACTCGACGAGCCCACGGTCGGCCTCGACCCCGTCCTCCGCCGTGACCTCTGGGACCTCTTCCACACCATCGCCGCCGAACGCCGGGCCACCCTGCTCATCTCGTCCCACGTCATGGACGAGGCCGAGCGCTGCCACCGCCTCCTGCTGATGCGCGAGGGCGAGATCCTCGCCGACGACACCCCCGAAGCCCTCCGCGCCCGCACCCACTCGGAAACCGTCGAAGCGGCCTTCCTCCACCTCGTGGACGAGGCCACCGCGACCGCCGCACACCACAAGGAGCCGGCGCGATGACCACGACGAACACACAGACGAACGGCCCCGCGAACGCGCCCGCCCCCTCCAGGCCCGCCCGCCCGAGCGCGCTCACCTACTCCCGCACGACGGCCACCGCGGCCCGAGTCCTCCGCCAACTCGGCCACGACCCCCGCACGATCGCCCTGCTCATCCTCATCCCCTGTGTGATGCTCTTCCTGCTCCGCTACGTCTTCGACGCGAACCCACGCGTCTTCGACTCCATCGGCGCCTCACTCCTCGGCATCTTCCCGCTGATCACCATGTTCCTGGTGACCTCGATCGCGACCCTGCGCGAACGCACCTCCGGCACCCTGGAACGACTCCTCGCCATGCCCCTCGGCAAGGGCGACCTCATCGCGGGCTACGCCCTGGCCTTCGGCACCCTGGCGATCATCCAGTCCGCCCTCGCCACGGGCCTGGCCGTCTGGTTCCTCGACCTGGACGTCACCGGCTCACCCTGGCTCCTCCTGGTCGTCGCCCTCCTCGACGCCCTCCTCGGCACCGCCCTCGGCCTCTTCGTCTCGGCCTTCGCCTCCTCCGAGTACCAGGCCGTCCAGTTCATGCCGGCCGTGATCTTCCCCCAACTCCTCCTCTGCGGCCTCTTCACCCCCCGTCCCGACATGCACCCCGCTCTCGAAGCCATCTCCAACGCCCTGCCCATGTCCTACGCGGTCGACGGAATGAACGAGGTCCTCCACCACACGGAGATGACCACCAACTTCGTACGAGACGTCCTCGTCGTCGCCGGCTGCGCCCTGCTGGTCCTGACCCTGGGAGCGGCAACCCTGAGGCGCCGAACCACATAACGGACCCACCGCGCGGCCCCGCGCACAGCCCCATCCCACGTCCCGCCCACCGGACACGAACCCCGCAGCCCCACCCCCAGTGCGAGGATGGCCCCAGAACGACGCACCCCGGAGGGCACCCGCACCATGACCCAGAAAGTCGCAGTTCTCGGCACCGGAAAGATCGGCGAGGCCCTGCTCAGCGGCATGATCCGAGCCGGCTGGGCCCCCGCGGACCTCCTGGTCACGACCCGCCGCCCCGAACGCGCCGAGGAACTCCGAACCCGCTACGGCGTCACACCCGTCACCAACGCGGAGGCCGCGAAGACGGCCGACACCCTGATCCTCACGGTCAAGCCGCAGGACATGGGCACCCTGCTCGACGAACTCGCCCCGCACGTCCCCGCCGACCGCCTGGTCATCAGCGGCGCGGCGGGCATCCCCACCTCCTTCTTCGAGGAGCGCCTGGCCACGGGCACCCCCGTCGTCCGTGTCATGACGAACACCCCCGCCCTCGTCGACGAGGCCATGTCCGTCATCTCCGCCGGCAGCCACGCCAGCCAGGCCGACCTCGCGCACGCCGAGGAGATCTTCGGCGCCGTCGGCAAGACTCTCCGCGTCCCCGAGTCCCAGCAGGACGCCTGCACCGCCCTCTCCGGCTCGGGCCCGGCGTACTTCTTCTACCTGGTCGAAGCCATGACCGACGCCGGCATCCTCCTCGGCCTGCCCCGCGACAAGGCCCACGACCTCATCGTCCAGTCCGCCATCGGCGCGGCCACGATGCTCCGCGACAGCGGCGAACACCCCGTCAAGCTCCGCGAGAACGTCACCTCTCCCGCGGGCACGACGATCAGTGCGATCCGCGAACTGGAGAACCACGGGGTGCGCGCCGCGCTCATCGCCGCGCTGGAGGCCGCCCGAAACCGAAGCCGCGAGCTGGCCTCCGGCAACAACAGCTGAGCCACGCGCACAGCGCCGGGACCGAGCCCGCCCCACGGCTCCCGGCGCTGCGGCGATGAGCCGTCACAGCACGCGGTTACGCCGGTAGCAGGCCGATCGCCCGATACGCCGCGTCCACCCTCGGCCGGGCCATCTCTCTCGCCTTCTCCGCGCCCAACCGCAACACCCCCTCCACATAGGCGGGATCAGCACACAGCTCCTTGTGCCTCTCCTGTACGGGCTTGAGGACTTCGACCACGGCCTCCGCGGTGTCCTTCTTCAGGGCGCCGTACGACTCGTAAACGCCGCCCAGGTCTTCGGGGTTCCCACCCTCACAGGCGGCGAGGATCTCCAGCAGATTCGCGAGCCCCGGGCGCTCCTCCCGGTCGTAGACGACCTCCCGCCCACTGTCGGTCACGGCCCGCATGATCTTCTTCCGCACGACATCCGGCTCATCCAGCAGATAGACGATCCCCGGCCCCACGTCGTCCGTCTTCCCCATCTTCGACGTCGGCTCCTGCAGATTCATCACCCGAGCCGCGACCTTGGGATGCGTGGCCCGCGGCACCACGAACGTATGCCCGTACCGCTGGTTGAACCGCACCGCCAGATCCCGCGCCAGCTCGACGTGCTGCGTCTGATCGTCCCCCACAGGCACCTCGTCAGTTCCGTACGCGAGGATGTCGGCCGCCATCAGCACGGGATACGTCAGCAACGACAGCCGGACACTCCCACCCCGTTCCCGCTCCCGCGCGGCCTTCTCCTTGTACTGGATCATCCGCCGCATCTCGCCGTCGGTGGCCACGCACTCCAGCAGATACGACAACCGCGCGTGCTCATCCACATGACTCTGTACGAACACGGTGCACAGCTCCGGATTCAGCCCCGACGCCAGCAGTAACGTCGTCGCCTGCCGACTGAGCCTGCGCACCCGGGCCGGATCGTGGTCCACGGTCAGCGCGTGCAGATCGACGACGCAGAGCAGCGCGTCCGTCCGATGCTGATCGACCTCGGCCCACCGCCGTACGGCCCCCAGGTAGTTCCCCAGCGTCAGATGCCCCGTCGGCTTGACCCCGCTGAAGACCCGCGTCATCTCTCATCCTCTCGGTCAGGACCGCCGCCATCGGCCGGCCGACTCTCTGGAGAGAGATACGAGAACGGCCGCCGAAACGGCGGCCGTCGTATGCATACGTGAGTCCGGCCGCCGTCAGGCGGCCCACCACAGTTGGTGACACGTACGCGTAGTCATGTACGTCAGGCTACGCCTCCGGGGGGCCGTCCGGCAGCGAGTTGACACAGCCCGAGCCGATCCGTAGTGTTCTCCGAGTTGTCCGACGTGAGCGCCGACCCTCGGTCGGTCCCCGGGCAGCCATTCCGCAGGTAATCACCAACAATCGACGATCCCTCGTCGTGTCCTTGGCATGCTTATTTGCGAAATGAGGAATCCACGTTCGAAAGGGCGTCGCCCCCGATTAGCTCGGGAGCCGGGAATCCGCTAAAGTCTCACTCGTCGGAACGGCCCAACAACCGTGAAGACAGTCCCCGCTGACCGGGAATCAGGCCCGAAAGGATCTGATAGAGTCAGAACCGCCGGAAAGGGAAACGCGAAAGCGGAAACCTGGAAAGCACCGAGGAAATCGGATCGGAAAACGATCTGATAGAGTCGGAAACGCAAGACA
>NZ_JBSFVY010000053.1:0-48331 GCF_053592555.1 Streptomyces sp. NPDC002643 | reverse complement strand
CAGCCCACCACCCTGCGCATACCTCATGAAGACGGCGTACCGCGAGGATCAAGCCCTGTCAGCCGCTACGACAACCCGAGTTCAAGCTCAGTAACGTCGTTGGACGGGCGGCCCAAACGGGGCCAGAGCAAGGGGGTTTGGCATGTCCGAACATTCGGCACTCACCCGGCTCACGGGCAACGGCAACGGCGAGTGCGGAGAGAAGGACTGCCCGAACGTATACCGCACGGCCACGGGATCGTTCGTCGTGCAGGGCGACGTGTCCGACGCCTTCACTCCGCCTGCCGGGGAAGGGCTCGTGGAAATCCCGGAAGCGGTTCTCAGGGAGGCAATCCGTGCACTTGGATGGTGACGCGTGGAATGACTGCTTCGATTCCATGGAGCGGGAGGCGTGGCGGCTGGAGACGCTGCCCGTTTACACCATGCCCCAGGAAGCGGAGAAGCTGAAACGCTTTCTCTCGGGGGAGAAGTCGCCGGACGATTACACGTCGGCATGGATGGACGAGGTCCGGCAATGGGCCTCGGAAGGAAAGCGTATCGGCAGGGTCCATGTCGTGACGCGTCCGCTCTCGGATTATCTGCGGTTCGAGTTCGAGTACTACTACCGGCACCACGTCAAGGCGGGTGAGGATATCCGTATTCTCGACCTCACCGACCGAGAGAACCCGGGCCTTCCGGATCAGGACTTCTGGATGTTCGATGATTCCAAGGTAGTCCTGATGAACTACCGGGAAGACGGGGCGCAGATCAGCCGGGAATTGCACGAGGGCGACACCGAGCCGTACCGGATGTGGAAGCGGATTGCCGTTACCGAGTCGGTTCCATTCCTGGAGTACGTGAGCGGGTGACGTTCAACCCTGAACAGTTGAGGCAGCCAAAGCAGGAATTGGCAGCCCTGCTGAAAGAACTACGCAAGCGAGCCGGCCTCACTGGGGACCGGCTCGCTCGGCGTTGCAACATGTCCCAATCAAAGATCAGTCGGATCGAGAACGGGAAAGTCCTGCCAAGCCTCCTCGACCTGGAGAGAATCCTTCGCGCTGTCGTGGCTCCGCCCGAGGTCATCGAAGAGGTCATCGCCCTCGCGAGGCTGGCCAACACCGAATGGCAAGATCTGCGCTCGCTCCGGCGCAGGGGCCTGGAGAAGAAGCAGACTGAACTCGCCGCCCTTGAATCCTCGTGCACAGAGTTCCGCTTCTTCCTGCTCTCGATGATTACAGGTCTGCTGTCCACCCCTGAGTACATCCGGGCCAGCCTTGCCCATTCTCCGGCCGATGTCACTAAGGCGATCGCGAGAAAACTGGAGCGGCAGGAAGTTCTCTACGAGACGAAGAAGCGGTTCACTTTCATTCTCACTGAGCAGGCCGTGCGGTGGCCACTCCTACCTCCGGCTGCGATGGCTATGCAGATTGACCGGCTGGCTTCACTGACCCACCTCACGAACGTGAAGCTCGGCGTCATCCCAATCGCGGGATACAAGCCCATGGCTCCGATGGACACCTTCACCATCTACGACAACACCCTGGCCACCGTGGAAAACACCACCGGTGTCGTGATCCTGAGAGATCCACGAGACATCGAAATGCACCTGGAACTTTTCTCCACGCTGGAGAGCTATGCACTGTTCGGTGGCGAAGCACGAGCCTTGTTGGCTGAGTGGTCTGCCGCCTGCCGTTCATGATCTTTAGTCCATGACGGGAAAGAACTACACAGCCGTCGCTTTCTAGGCCAATGATTTCCTCCATGGCAGCGACCGAGCGAAACAAAAGGCGGGTCCGCTACGGCGTGGGGTGGCGGCCGGGGTACCGGCGGAGGTTCGCCCCTGACGCTGGTGTGCGCTCATGACGGACGGGCGCATGGCTCTTCGGGTGTCATATGACGGGGCCCGGACGTACGGCCCAGTGCGCACGGTGCTGTTCCTTTGCTTCCTGCCGGAATCCCGGTGGGAGTCCCCGAGAAGAGAGAGGTAAGTCCGATGGTGGAAGAGAACACCGGTTCGGTGACCCCCGAGGGGGGTGGCCTGCTCCTCGCGAAGCGGAAGATCGTGGCCGCGCGCACCCGTGCCGAGCAGGAGTCTGACGTCAGCAGTGGCCGTTCCGACGGCAACGACTGACGGGAGCGCCCACGGTGCTTGATGCAGCCTCGTGGGCGGGGCGTATGGGCGGGGACGCGTTCCTCGCCCATACGTACCACCGCTCCTACGCACACATCCCTGGCGCCGCCGACACGGCGGACCTGTTCTCCTGGGACGACCTGAACCGGATCATCGCCACGCAACGGCTGGAGCCGCCCCGGCTGCGCCTGTCGGTCGACGGCGAGATGGTCCCGCTCCACCGCTATGCGATCCCGACCACGAACCGCCGCGCGGTCACCTGGTCCCGTATCCAGCCGTCCGACTTCCACGCCCAGCTCAGGGAGGGGGCGTCGCTGGTCCTGGACGCGGTGGAGAAGATCCACCCCGCCGTGGGGACGGCTGCGGAGGGACTGGAACGCTTCCTCGGAACTTCCGTGCAGGCCAACGTGTACGCCTCGTGGACCGAGCGGGAGGGCTTCGGCCGGCACTGGGATGACCACGATGTGGTCGTGGTCCAACTGCACGGCTCGAAGCGGTGGCGCCTGTGGGGGATGACCCGTGAGGCGCCTACCTTCCGGGATGTGGGGTCGCCGGAGGAGCCGGAGGGCGGCCCGGTGGCGGACCTCGTTCTGTCCCCGGGTGATGTGCTCTACCTGCCGCGCGGCTGGTGGCACTCGGTCACCGCTGACCAGGGGACAGAATCCCTTCACCTCACGTTCGGGATGGTCCCGCACACGGGCGCTGATCTGATGCTCTGGGTCGTCGACCAGCTCCGGGCGTCCCTCGCGCTCCGCAGGGACATCCCGCGCTTCGGCTCGCTGGCGGAACAGTCGGACTTCACCGACGCCGTACGCCGTGAAGTGGCCGACATGATGGCGGACCCCCGCCTCGTGGAGCGGTGGGTAGAGTCGATCGACACGACGGACCTGGGTCACGCGATTCCGTCCCTGCCCTACGTGGACGGCCTCCCCGCACGGGGCGAGATCACGGTCAAGCTCACCACTCCGAGGGGCCGCCTGACGGCGAACCGCGAACAGGGCACGGTCACCTTCTCGGCGGCTGGTACCGCTTGGGACTTCGCCGAGTCCGCCGCGCCCGCGCTGGGCACGCTGCTGACCAACCAGCAGACCACGCTCGGCGAACTCGCCGACTCTGCTGGACTGGAGGTCAAGGAGGTGGCCGAACTGGTCTCCGCCCTCATCGACGGCCATGCCGTCGCAGTGGTGGGGTCGGCGCTGTGACCGCCGTGCTCTCCCTGGGGACATATCGCGTGCGTGCCGTCAGTCAGGCGGCACGCACCGCCCTGGCCGCCGGTAGCCCATGGGTGGACACGGCACCCAACTACGCCCATGGTGGGGCGCATGAGGAACTGCGCCCGGTTCTCGGGGAGTACCCCACCGTGCGGGTAGCCACGAAGGCGGGGTTCTTCACGGCAGAGCAAGGCCGCACCGCCCTGACTGAGGGCGTGCTCACCCGGGAAGAGGCGGCCGGTAGGCACAGCCTTGAACGGGGCTTCGTCCACTGGCAGACGGAGCGATCCTTGGCCACGCTCGGTCGCGTGGACCTGGTGTTCGTGCACAACCCCGAGCACCACGGGCACGGCCTTGACCGTACCGCCCTGCAATGGCGTGTGCGGGAAGCGTTCACGGCGCTGGAGGAGTTCGCCCATGCGGGCCGGATCGGCGGGTACGGCGTCGCCACCTGGTCCGGCCTGACCTCCGGAGCGCTCAGCGTGCCCGAGTTGCTCACGCTCGCCCGGCAGGCGGCCGGTTCCGCCGAGCACCACTTCACGGCCTTGCAGATCCCCGTCAGCCTGATCATGGATGCCCCGATCACACAGGCCCTGAACGGCGGCGGACCACTGGTGCAGGCGAAGGACGCGGGGCTGATCACGTTCGGCTCTGCTCCCCTGCACGGCGGCGAACTCCTCGATGCCATGACACCCGAACTGGTGAACCTCATCCGCCCCGGCCTGTCGGCCGCAGCCGCTGCCCTGCTGGCCGCTGGCTCGTGCCCTGGCCTTGATTTCGTCCTCACCTCCGCGAGCACCCGCGAACACTGGGACGATGCCGCCAAGGCTCTGGCTGCGCCGCTGACGGCCATGGAACTCAGGAAGGTGACGGATGAACTCGCCTCTGAATAAGGAGGTGCAGTCCCTGATGGAGGCCGCCCACGACCGGGCGGCCAAGGCTCTGGGGCTGACGTGCTCGGGTCCGCTGGCGTGGGGCTTCCTCGGAGTCACCCTCGGACGCCAGGCAGGGGACCGGTGGCTACGGGTCAGCCGGACAGCGAAGCGCAACGCGGGCAGGAAGCAGGGGGAGGGCATCGTCGGTGCCTCCCTGCTCGTACCTGACGCTGTCCCGCGCCCGCGCCTGTACGAGGTGCACGATTGGACCGACGGCGAGTGGGCCTTCGAGGCGGAAGTCCTCGACTACGTCACGCAACCCACCGTGTCCCCAGACCGAGCCGACATCGACCACGACCCCGGGTTGTCTGACGAGTGGTGGGCGGACCTTCGTCAAGCCCTTGATCTACTCGCTGAAGCGGAGGGTGTGAAGACGACTGTCCGGGACGGGTGGATTGAACGAGCCTTCCCCCAGTTCCTTGGCATCCCGGCCCCCGCCAAGGTGGAGCGGGTGACCGGTCACGGTGACCTGCACTGGGGCAACCTCACCGCCATGCCCCTGGCCCTATTGGACTGGGAGCGGTGGGGCCTCGTGCCCTTCGGCTATGACGCGGGTCTCCTCCACGCGAACAGCCTGCTCGTTCCCGACGTTGCTGCCCGCATCCGAAGAGAGTTCGCAGCGGTCCTCGACACCCCGGCCGGCCGAATCGGGGAACTCGCGGCCCTGGCCGAGATGCTGCAAGCCGTAGCCCGTGGCTGGTACCCCGGCCTTGCGCCCCACTTGGTCGCCCGAGCGGAAGTGCTCACGGGAGTGCGCCCGCCCGTTCCGGTGCACTCCGAAGTGGGCGCCTGACTGCGACTTTGACGAACGAGGCCCCGTCGATGTCGAACGCGTACAGGCAGGGCTTCAGCACGGTCCGTCACATCCGCCAGTCGCCGCAGTACTGGATGTGCAGGCTCGCCGGTATGTTGCGGCGGGTGTGGGGGCGGGACCAGGGGCCGGCGGTGAGTTCGACGCAGAAGTGGGTGGCGTTCGGGTGGTGGTGGAAGTAGGACGGGGCCTCGTCGGTGAGGGAGCGCAGGAGGGTGCCGTGTTCGCGGAACGCGGGGGTGCTGGCGGTGATGAAGAGGGTGTGGGCCGCGATGTCGAAGGAGAAGTGGTCGCGGTACGTGGCGTGGTGTCGGCGGTCGTAGTCGATGGTGGACTCGTCCGGGAAGTCGTCGTCCGGGGTGGCCGTCTTGTGGAGCTGCCCGGCGCCCAGTCGTGCGCGGACGTCCTTCCAGGCGGCGGGCGGGAACCGCAGGCTGTGGTGGGCTAGTACGAGGTCCAGTGAGACTTGTTCGCCATCGTTGGGTACGCCGTCGGGGGCCGGGTTGGCCCGGATGGGCAGATAGATCAGCGAACGGGCGGACCGTGCGGCCAACGCCCACAGCGCGAGCAGTTGCTCCGCGCCGCGCCTGTCGGCGTACATCGACAGCCAGTGCCGGTCGTCGCGCAGCGCGAGCCGTTCCGCCACGGCCGCCGGGTCCGGCCGGACGACCCGGACCTCACCGCCGCCCAGCCGCACGTTGTGCACCCGCACCCGCTGCCGCTCCACGTGTCTCCTTCAGAACCGGTACGCCTCGCCGCCCTTCAGCCGCCGGATCAGTGCGGCGACCCCTGCGGGGGCAAGGGCGAGTACATCAGCGGGGGTCTCGCTTTCGCGAAGGGATATTCGGCCCCGGTGGCGGGCCAGTTCGACGCAGTTCCCGCCCTCCACGCCGGAGAAGGACGACTTCTGCCACTGCTCGGACACTGTGTTGCCTCTCAGATGTCGCGCACGATCTGCTGGATGAGCTTTCGGGACTCCGCCTCGCTCAGGGACGCGCCCTCCGCGACATCGAGCAACTGCCCGTATCGGTGCAACTGGGCCTCGGCGCCCACGAAGAAGCTGCCTGCGGGGCTGTCCAACTGGACCGTGTCGAGCTGCGGCACGATTCCCCCGGCGTACATCGGGGCGTTGGTCGCCTCGATGAAGTCCTCGCAGCTGAACGGGATGACCCGAACCGTGACAGACGGCCGCTCCGACATTGCCAGCAGGTGCTCGAGCTGTGCTTTGGCGACCTTGCGCCCGCCGAAGCGCATCCGTAGGGCCGCTTCGTGAACGATGGCGCAGAACGGGGGCGGCTCGGCCCGGTCAAGAATGCGCTGGCGCCCCAGCCTGAACTCCACACGGGTATCCACAACCTCATCGGGGAGGACGGGCCGGTAGCTGCCATGGATCGCCCGAATGTAGTCCTCCGACTGCAGGAGGCCCGGCACGTTCACCACCTGGACGCTGCGGAGGTAGGCGGCATGGTGCTCCAACTCCGCGATGTCCAGGAAGCCTGGGCTGAGTACACCCCGGTACTCGTCCCACCATCCCTGCCCCCGCGACTCACGGGCAATGGCGCACAACGCGTCAACCAGGTGCCCGTCGTCACACGCGTAGAAGACAGCCAGCCGACGGATGCGCTCCTCACTGACCCCGATGCGGCCCGACTCGATGTGGCTCATCTTCGCCTGATCGGTGGAGAGCAGGCGGGCGGCCTCGCGGGCCGTCCTGCCTGCGCGGTCTCTCATCTTGCGCAACTCGGCACCCAGTCGCATCTGGCGAGCGGTCGGATTCTCTCTCGGCGGCATGGTCCCTTTCCTTTCGAAACCGAGTTTCCCCGGCCGCATTGAGCCGGTCCACTCACACGGGTGAAAGCTCCCGGAAATCTTGCCCCGTGGCAACTTTTTACCCTAACTTCCAAGATGTCAGCGCACACCAGTAAGACCCCAGTGCAGCCAGGCCAGTTGGCGTGGCCGGGCCAGGGCGGTGTGCCCACTCACCCGACCCAACGAGAAAGGCCGCCCCATGGAGCCGGACCCGGACATCCGTAACGCCGTCACTCACCCCCCGCAGATCTACCGCCTCCGCACCCCCAACTCCCCCACCAGCCCCAAGATCTGCCGCGATGTCGTCGCACTCCTCCTCCAGAGCACCGGGCACGGTGAACTCGTCGACACGGCCAAGCTGTTGGTGTCCGAGGTGGTCACCAACGTCGGGCTGCACACCGACTCCTTCGACGTCCGGCTCGAAGCCGTCATCCGGCACGACCGCGTCCACGTCTCCGTGTACGACGACGAGGGTCCGATCAGGGCGCTGCCACCCGACCGTCCGAACCCCACGGTCCCCGACTCCGACGCCGAGAGCGGTCGGGGGCTGATGTTGCTCTCATGGCTCGCTCAGGAGTGGGGCGTAGGGCAGAGCCGTCAGGGACGCGGGCCATGTCCGCACGGCAAGCGGGTGTGGTTCGAGTTGCGTGATCGATAGCCTGCCGGGAATGTTGATGCTCGACAGCCTCCGGGCGGCCCAGGCCCAGGACGGTTCCCTACCCGGTGCCCTCCTCGCCGAACTCACCGCCCTGCACGCCTCCAACCACGCCTTCTACGCCCTGAGCGGTGACTTCCCGGACGCGTACGACATCCGGCCCGAAGAGGTGAACGCGGCCCTGGCGGTGGAACTGGCCAACCCGGACGTGGAGATCGTCCTCGCCCGCGCCCAGGACACCGGCACCGGCGCCCGCACCGGTGACGACAGCCGGGGGCGGCGCCTCGTCGGGCTCGTCATCACCCTCTCCCGGCATCCCGACCCCGCCGACCCCGACCCCTGGATCGGCCTGCTCCTCGTACACGCCGACGCACAACGGCGGGGGTACGGGCGGCAGTTGGCGGCGCTCGTCGAGGACCGCTTCCGGAGGGCCGGGCGGGACGCCGTACGGCTGGCCGTACTCGACAACAACCCCGGCGGCTTCGGCTTCTGGACCTCCCTCGGCTACGAGGTGATCGCCCGGCGCCGCGATCGGCAACTGGGCCGCCCCTGCGCGGTGTTGCGCAAGCGCCTGGCTCCGGCCCGCCTCACCTGAACCCGGCCAGCCTCTCGACCGCCTCCCGCAGCCGGTCCTCCGGCGCCAGCAGGCTCACCCGTACGTAGCCCTCGCCGTGCTCGCCGAACCAACGGCCCGGCGAGACCGCCACCTTGGCCCGCTCCAGCAACGTATCGGCGAAGGTCATGGACCGATCCCCGCCCGGAGTCGGGAGCCAGACGAAGATCGAACGCGGGGTGTCCAGCTCCCAACCCGCCTCCCGCAGGCCCGACACGAAGAGGTCGCGGCGGTGTTCGTAGGTCTTGGTGAGGTCGTGGACGCAGTCCTGGGGGCCGGACAGGGCCGTGATCGCGGCGCGTTGGACGAAGGGCGGGAGCGAGACGTAGTAGTGCTCCTGGAGGAGGTCGATCGCGGCGACGATCTCACGGTTCCCCACGACCGCTCCGACGCGCCAGCCCGCCATGTTGTACATCTTCGACAACGAGATGAACTCGACGCCCACCTCCTTCGCGCCCTCCGCCCGCAGGAACGACACGGGGGCCTCGCCGTCGAAACCCAGCGCGCCGTAGGCGAAGTCGGAGGCCACGATCACCTCGTGCTCCTCCGCCCAGCGGACCGTGTCCTCGTAGAAGTCGAGCGGTGCCGTCACCGACGCCGGGTTGTTCGGGTAGTTCAGGAACAACAGCCTGGCCCGCCGGCGGGTCGCCGCGTCGAGGTCGGCGTAGTCGGGGAGGAAGCCGTTCTCCCGGCGGAGCGGCATCGGATGCCGATGGGCTCCGGCGAGGTCCACGCCCGCCCAGTAGTCCGGGAAGGCGGGGTCCGGCATCAGGCAGACGTCACCGGGGTTCAGGAAGCACTGGCTGATCTCGACGAGTCCGGCCTTCGCGCCGAAGAGGAGCGCGACCTCGGCCCCGGGGTCCAGTTCGACCCGCTGGTGGACGCGGTACCAGTGGGCCACCGCGGCCTTGAGTTCGGGCAGGCCCGAGAAGGAGCCGTAGCGGTGGGTCGCCGGGTCGAGTACCGCCGTACGCAGCGACTCGACGATGTGCGGCGGGGTGGGGAGGTCGGGGTTGCCCTGGCAGAGGTTGACGACGTCCTCGCCCGACCGCACCAAGCGGTCGATCTTCGCCACGGTCGTCGCGAACTCGTTCCTGGGCAGGTCCAGCAGCCGCTCGGCGGGCTCGATCCTCACGGCCGGCGGCCTCCGGCTTCACGGTCGGCGGCCTCCACCACTTCCACTCGACGGCCGTGCTCGTCGTACGAGTCCATGGACATGCTCATGTCCGATCCGGCCGGGGGCCTCTCCGGCCTCTCCGGCCTCTCCTCGGGCCGGCCCCCGCGGTACGTCCACGCCGTCAGGACGCAGGCGACGAGGGTGATGGCCGCGCAGACGAAGCCCACGGCGGTGAAGCCACGCGCGGTGAACAGCGGGCCGAGGAGGGCGGCGCCCAGGGCCACGGCGAGGTTGGTGGCGAGGCTGTAGAACGCGAGGATCGTGCCCCGGTGGCTCTGCGAGCACTCGCTGAGCAGCGTGCTGAGCAGGGTGACGACCAGGCTCTGCATCGCGCCCCACAGGAAGAGGCAGACCACGAGCAGCGGTGTCAGACCGTCCACGAGCGGAATGACCGCGAGCGCCGGGGCCAGGCCCGCCAGCAGTCCGACGAGCACCTTCTCCTTGCCCAGGTCGTCGGCCCACTTACCGGTGACGAAGCTCGTCGCGAAGCCGAGGCCGTAGAGCAGGATCATCACCGCCGTCCACGAACTGTCGTCGCCGAAGCGGTACTGCAGCGCACTGCCGAGGTAGGTGTACATGCCGTAGAAACCCAGCATGTTGAGGAAGGTCGCCACGACGTACACGAGCACCTTCGGCGCGGTGAACGCCTCCACGACGGACCGGGCCCAACTGATCTGGGGGGCCTTGTCGGTGGCCTTGTCGCCGGCCTTCTCGCCGGGCCTTTCGGCGTCGGCCTTCTCGCCGGGCCTCTCGGCGTCGGGCCCGTCGGTGGTCTCCTCGGGCAGTGGGCGGGCGCTGTCGCCGGCCCGGAACAGTACGCCGATGACGAAGACACCGAGGACGGTGAGCAGGCCGAAGGTCCACCGCCAGCCGACCCGTTCACCGACGAACGACCCCATCGGCACCCCCAGCACCAGCGACAGCGACCAGCTCGACACCACGATTCCCATGGCCTTGGCCCGGTAGCGGTACGGGATCTGGTCGCCGACGAAGGCGTACGCGCTCGGAACGAAGGCCCCCGTCGCCAGACCGGCGAGCGCCCGCCCGGCGAAGAACACGCCGAGACCGCCGGCGAACGCGCACAACAGGGTGCCCGCCACGAACACCGCCATCCCCGTCACCAGCGCCAGCCGCCGCGACACCCGGTCGCCGAGCGGGGCGAAGAGCAGGGCGCCGAGCGCCGTGCAGACCCCGTAGACGGTGACCGACAGCGCCATCACGGCGACCGAGGTGTCGAACGCCCTCGACATGTCCAGCAGCAGCGGGGAGACCACCAACTCCTCCGAGCCGACCGCGAAGATCCCCGCCATCAGTGCGAGGACCGTCAGCAGGGGGAAACCTGCCGCGCGCTGCTCGCCGCCCACGCGTTCCGACACTCCAGCCAACCTTTCTTGCCCACGTGCTTTTCTGCGTACGTGTTTTGCGTACAGGCCTTGCGTACGTGCCTGTTGCCGACGTGCTCCGCCCGCCGGGCGCGGCGGGACCTGTCTCTAGACGGCCGTGTAGCCGCCGTCGACCGTCAGGGCCGCGCCCGTGATGAACGACGATCCGTCCGACGCGAGGAAGAGGATCGCGTTCGCGACGTCCTCGGGGGTGCCCAGCCGGCCGACCGGGTTCAGCTTCGCCTTCGCCTCCCTGAGCGCGGTGTCGTCGCCGACGGCCGCGTCCGTCATGGGGGTGTCGATGATGCTGGGGCAGACGCAGTTGGCCCTGATGCCGTACTGGGCGTACTCCACGGCGAGTGACTTCGTCAGCATCATCACGCCGCCCTTGGTGGTGTTGTACGCGGCGATGCCGGGCCAGGCCACGAGCCCGCTCACGGAGCAGACGTTCACGATCGCTCCGCTCGTCGCCGCCATCATCGTGCGCAGCGCGTGCTTGGAGCACAGGAACATGCTCTTCAGATTGGTGTCGAACAGACGGTCCCACTCGGGCACCGACATCTCGTGGATGGGGGTGGATATCTCGATGCCCACGTTGTTGACCAGCACGTCCACCCTGCCGGTCGGCTCGGCGGCGACGGCGATGACGTTCGCGCAGTCCGCCTCGGCCGTGAGGTCGGCCCGGACGAAGACCGCCCGATGCCCGTCGCTGTTGAGCTTGGCGACGACCTCGGAGCCGTTCTTCTCGTCGACATCCGCGACGACGACGCTCGCGCCCTGCTGGGCGAACTCGATCGCCGTCCGCCTCCCGATCCCCGACGCGGCACCGGTGACCACGACCACTTTGTCCTCGAACAAGAGTCAGCCTCTCCCCTCACACACAACACACAATTCGGTTCAAACGCTTCTCAGTTGGCCGCCGTCCGCCGAGATCTGCTGCCCGGTGATGTACGAGGCCTCGTCGGACGCCAGGAAGCCGATGAGAGCGGCGACCTCGTCGGCCTGGCCCGGCCGGTCCATGGGGATCGCCCGCAGCAGGCGGTCCTCCACCTCCTGGCGGGAGGCCCCGTCGTCCCGGCTCATGGACCCCACGGCCTGGTCGTAGCGCGGGGTGCGAATGGTCCCGGGATGGACGCAGTTCACCGTCACGTTCCGCGCGGCGTACTGCTGGGCCAGGTATTTCGTGGCGTTGGAGACCGCCGCGTTGACCAGCCCGGACAGAAACATGCCCGGCATGGGCTCCTTGCCCGCGTTCCCGACGACATTGACGATCCGCCCGAATTCGTTCCGCGTCATCAAGGGGACGAGGGACTTGATCAGGTCCAGATAGGGAATCAGTTTCTGATTCATCGCCGTCATCACGTCGTCGTTGACGCACACCCCGTCGAACGGGCCCGGCGCCGGACCGGGCCCGTTGTTGACCAGGACGTCGACCCTGCCGAATCGGCGTTCCACGTCGGCGACGAATTCGGCACGAAAGGCGGGCGAGGTGATGTCACCCGGCAGAACGCAGGTGTTCCGCTCGTCGCCGGATTCCCGTGCGACCTTTTCCAACGCCTCACGGCCACGGGCGCACAGGACCGTCGCATACCCCTTGGAGACGAGGTGCAGCGCGGTCGCCCGCCCGATACCGCTGCCGGCGCCCAGCACCACCGCTACGCGTACCACCGATCTCCTCTGCTTTTCTTTTTCTCTTCTGATTGGCTACTTGGGAACCCGGTGATACCGGGGCGGGATGAAGATGTTGAGGGAGCGCGCCACGCCTTCGTGCGGGTTCGCGGCGCCGTGCCCCTCCTGGCTCTCACAGAAGTAGGTGGCGCCGAAGACGAGTTCGTGTGTCGTCTCCTCGACCGTCATGTCGTAGCGCCCTTCCAGACAGATCCCTATCTGTTCGTGCGAGTGCTTGTGATACGGCATCTCCCCACCGCCGGGGATATCGGCGATCATGAGTTCGATCCAGTTCTCCAGGAAGAACGTGACGTCCATTCCGACGAACTTGCGCGATTCGATCGGCCCCATGAAGTAGGCATCCGGCGCGGTGTAGTTCTCGCCCGGCTTGTAGCGCTTGATGTCGAGGGCGATGGTCTCCTCGGAGGTCGGGTTCACCGCCGAGTGCTCGACATGGGGAGGGGCGACATAGACGTCCCGTTCGGCCCGCATCAGCTTCGTCACTCCGCCGACGGTCATGGAGAGCTGCCCCCGGACGACCATCCCGACCTGGGCTTCCTGGTGAGAGTGGGGTGCCACGACGGCGCCCGGCGGGATGTGCGACACCAGTACCTCGGTATCGCCGCGCCGATAGGACTCCATCCGGATTCCGTTGTCGTGCAGCACCGGTGCGGCGGACGGGAAGTAGGGGATCTCATGCACCTGCGTGGTCATCACGGTCCTTCCTCTTCGAGAAGACGGTCCAGGTCATGGGGATCGGCGAGAACCGGTAGACGAATTTCAGGTTGTGCTGTCTTGCGGCCTGTTCATTGGTGATGGCGATGTTGTAGCGGCCGTCGGCCACATCACCGGCCGCCTGACTCGTCGAGGTCGTGGTGACGAGTTTCACCGGCCGGTCGAAGTAGTACTCCAGCAGCGGAATGGGTGCCGGATGGGTGACCACGGTGTCGGTGTAGAGCAGTTCCTCGCGGAAGGCGAAGTCGGATCGCGCGGCCAGGCCGTATTCCGGTGTGCTGCCCCGGAACACGATCGACGGTTCCAGCAGCGGATTCATATAGAAGGCGTTGATCCTGGCATAGGCATGCGGGACCAGCGCGAGATCCAGGCGCTCCTCGATGAGCGCGTCCAGGCATTGCTCGAAGGTCTCCTCCAGAACAATGCGGAATTCGCCGTCGGCGCCGACAAAGCGCGCCATTAACTGGGCGATGTATTCACTACTGGTCCCTTTGGGCCCCAACGTACCCAGTGCCGTGGAGCGTCTGGAATGGTCGGACACGAGCGCCATGAGCGCCCGTCTTTCGTCGTCGGAGATCTGAAGCGTCGCCATGCTCCCCCTCGTACCCCTTCCCCCTCGGACATCACTGGCGAGCAGATGAAAGTCTCACGAACGTTTGTTTCCGGATTATTTCATCCGTGGGTCGGTATGTTTCTCGCCCGTTGCGCCGAAATCACGGGAATCCGGGCGACCCAATGAATAGTTTCACGCCACATATAAGCGGAATTGACATTCCGCGTTTCCCCGATGGTCATGGACCGTCATGACTGACCTCGAAAAAGACGGAGTACGACGGAAAACCCGGCGACCGAATCAGGCCAACCCCGCGGGGCGTGGCCCCGGCCCGCCCTGGCCGGGCGGCCCTGGCCACGGGGGTCAGTCGTCCTTCGGCGGCTTCCCCTCCCCGTACAGCCACTCGTCCCAGATCGACGCCAGCTCCGCGTCCGGGGCCGTCCTCTCCGCGTACTCCTCGGCGTACGAGGTGAAGTCGGCCGTACTCGCGTTGCCGTACCGGTGCTCGGCGGCCCACCCCTGGAGGAGACCCGAGAACGCCTGGTCGCCGACGGCCTCCCTGATCTTGTGCAGCACCATCGCTCCCCGCTCGTAGACGGGGCTGCCGGAGATCCGCGCGGCACTCGGCGGCTCGGCGGGCGGAAAGTCCCACACGGCGGCGTTCGAGGCGGAGTCCGCGTAGTAGGTCCCCTCGTACAGCGCGTCGAAGATCTCCTGAGCGGTGTCGCCCCCGTGGTCCTCCTGCCACAGCCACTCCGCGTACGTGGCGAACCCCTCGTTCAGCCACATGTCCCGCCAGCTCTTCGGCGTGACCGAGTTCCCGTACCACTGGTGCGCCAGCTCATGGACGAGCAGTTCGATGGACGGGGCCCCCGGGAAGACGGGCCGGTTCTGGGTCTCCAGCGCGTACGACACGTCCTCGGGGCGGTCGACGACGGCCCCGGTGGAGGAGAAGGGGTACGCCCCGAACCTCCCCTCCGCCCACCGCATGACCTCGGGCAACCGCCCCAGCACCTGACGACTGCCGCTGACCTGCGAGGGGTCGACGGCGATGTACACGGGGAGTCGGTCCGCGCCTGCCGCCGGGTCCGTGCCCGCCGAGCCCGGTACCTCCGGGTCCGCGTCCACCGAGCCCGGTCCTTCCGGGTCCGCGCCCGTCGAGCCGGCTCCCCCGCGCCGTATGCCGTACGCGTCGACCTCGTACCGGCCGACGGCGAGCGTGGCCACATAGCCGGCCATCGGCTGACGGACCCGCCAGGCGAACGTCGTACGACGGCCCGCGCCCCCCTTCTCCTTCCTCACCTCCCCCTCCTCCCTCAACTCGCCGTTGGACACGGCGTGCAGGCCCTCGGGGACGGTGATCGTGATGTCGTAGGTGGCCTTGTCGGAGGGGTGGTGGTTGCCGGGGTACCAGGCCATCGAGCCGGTCGGTTCGCCGAGGGCGAGGACGCCGTCGGCGGTGGGCAGCCAGCCCTCCCGGGAGCCGTCGGGGTCGGTGATCGTCTCCGGTTGACCGGCGTAGCGAACGGTCGTCCGGAACGTCTGCCCTTTCCTCACCCCGCCGTTCGGGCGCACGGTCAGCTCCTGTCCGGCGCGCTTCCACTCCGCCTTCGTGCCTTCGACGGTGACCGACTCGACGTCCATCCCCTTGAAGTCGAGGTGGAACGAGCTGAGGTGCTGCGTCGCCCGTGCCGTGATCACGGCAGTGCCCCGGAGGCGGTCCCTCTGCGAGTCGGAGTCGGGCGGAGGGGTGTAGTCGAGGGTGAGGTCGTAGTGGGTGACGTCGTAGCCGCCGTTGCCGAGCTTGGGGAAGTACGGGTCGCGGAGGCCGGCGGAGCCGGGGGTGCCGGCGGCGTCTGCCGATCTGCCGCCGTCGCCCGTGTCGCCGTCCCCCGTACAGGAGGTCAGCGTGAAGGCCAGGGTGAGGGCGAGCAGGGCGGCCGCGGCCGGAACAACCGGTACAGATCGGTGCACGGCGGAGATCCTATGAGGCCATGACACCATCGCCTACGTGCTCGACATCGGCTACGCCCTCTCCAACCGCTTCCCGGACCCACCGCAGACGGACTACCGCCGCGCGGACGTCTACGCGCTCCGGCACGATCTGTTCTGCGGGGATGTGTATCTCGCCGACGTCAAGGCGGACCGGGAGTTGTCCACAGCCTGGGGATGGGTGCCGGTGCTGGACTTCGCGTGGGCGCTGTGCGACATCGTCGAGCAGCTGGACAAGGACCCCGCGGGCTCCCGGGCCTCCCGCCCGCAGTACGCGGAGCTGGACTTCACCGAGTCCACCGACCGCATGCTCTTCGAGCGCCGCTTCGGCTGGGTCGACATCGAGGCCGACTGGATGCCGACCGAGGAACCCCCGCTGACCTTCTCCCACTCCGAACTCCGCAGAGAGTCCCGCGACTTCCTCCACGACCTCCTGGCCGACCTCACCGACATGCACGACCCCCTGGCAGAAAACCCCGCCATCTGGACACTCCAGGCCCGCTTTCCTCGCATCGGCTGAGCCGATCACACGGAGGGGGCTGGCCGAGGCACAGGGGCACAACCCTGACGAGGCCGGTGACCCAGCCCCCCTAACGGGGCGGAGGCACAGCCCTTTAGCAAGGGCGGGGCGGCAAGCGCGCAGCCCCGGCGAGGTCGGAGGCGCAGCCTCATCGCGGGTCAAGGGGGCACAGCCCGGCGGGGCGGCAAGCGCGCAGCGCCAGCGGGGTCGGAGGCGCAGCCTCATCGCGGGTCAAGAGGCGCAGCCCCCTGAGCAGGGTCGGGGCCGAAGCCCCGGAGCGGGATGACAGGCGCAGCCCCATCACGGTTCAAAAGCCAAAGCTTCAGCAGGCCCGCAGGAGCGCAACCCCAGCGGGGCGGCAGGCGCGCGGCCCCGACGAGGTCGGAAACGCAGCCGCTTGGCCGAGTCGTACGGGCTAAGCCCCAGCAGGGGCCAAGGCGCAGCTTCATCACGGGTCAAGGAACGCCGCCCGGCAGGGTGGCGAGCGCGCAGCCCCAGCGGAGCCAACGAGCCGAAGCTTCAGCAGGGCGGCAGGCGACGCGCAACCCCGGCGGGGCGGCAGGCGCGCGGCCCGGCGAGGTCGGAAACGCAGCCCCATCGCGGGTCAAGGGGGCACAGCCCGGCGGGGCGGCAAGCGCGCAGCCCCAGCGGGGCCGAAGCGCTGGCAGGGCCGCAGGCGCGCAGCCCCAGCGGGGTCGGAGGCGCAGCCCATCGCTCGTCAAGAGGCGCAGCCCCATCGCGGGTCAAGGAACGCCGCCCGGCAGGGTGGCGAGCGCACAGCCCCAGCGGAGCCAACGAGCCGAAGCTTCAGCAGGCCCGCAGGAGCGCAGCCCCGGCCGGGCGGCAGGCGCGCAGCGCCCAGCAAGGTCGGAAACGCCGGCGCTTGGCCGAGTCGTACGGGCGCAGCCCTAGCAGGGGCCCATAGCGGGGCCAGCGAGGTCGATGGCCCCGTAGCGGGTCAAGGGGCGCAGCCCCTTGGTGGGGTCGAAGGGGCGCAGCCCCTGGGGATGGGAAGGGTAAGGGCGGCGGGGGCGACAACACATCCGGCACCCCGCACCCGGCACCCCCTCGCCCCTCCCCTCCCCACCTCACCCCTCCACCCGAATCCCCATCTCCCCCGCCAACACCGGCGCCAAGTCCATCAGTTGCCCCGCACTGATCACCGCCCCCGACAGCCGGTCCACTCCCCGCGCGATATCCACAGCCGCGGCCCCCCGCAGATCGACATCGCTCAACGCCGCCCCACTGAGATCCGCCCCCTTCAGCACACACCCCCCGAACTCGACCCGCTCCAGCCGCGCACCCCCGAAGTCCGGTTCGACCAGCACACAGTCCTCGAAGACGACGTCCTTGAGCCGAGCCTCGCGCAGATTCAGGTAGTCGATCTTCCCGCCCCGGATCACCACCCGCTCCAGCACGGCCCCGTACAACTGCACGCCCCCGAACCGCGCATCCACCACCTCGACATCACGCAGGCTCGCCTCGGCGAGATCGGTGCCGACCCCTCGCACACCGGTGAGCACACAGTCCAGCACCCGCGCCCGCCGCAACCGCGTCTCGTCCAGCGCGCACCCCCGTCAACGCGCAGTCCATGAACCGGGCACCCCCGCCGTCCTGCCCGACGAAGTCCTCCTCCCGGAACTCAAGGGAGTCGTAGTCCCCGTCCGGCTCCAACCCCCCGCCCCCGTACACCTCCAACGCGGGCAACCGCACCTCCGGCCGCCGCGCCCCCTTCACCCCGGCGGCACCGCCCCCACGGCCACCACCACTCCCACCACCCGCTCGCCTCGCCATGCCCCCATCCTGCACCCCACCACTGACAATCCCCCCTGACCTGCGAAAACACCCCTCAGACCACTCCCGCCACCGCCCCGCATGTCACATTCCGGCCCCCTCGACCAGTCGTACTCACGAACCGACAGCCCAACACCGACGACCCGCACCGATCCGCACCGATCCGCACCGCACCGCACCAACCCAAGGGAGCCCCGACCATGCCCCACACCCCAGCCGGCAGCCGCCGTACCCCCACTCACCTCACAGTCATCGGCGGCGGCTTCGCCGGCCTGACCGCCGCCATCACCGCCGCCGAGGCGGGCGCCAAAGTCACGCTGTACGAGGCGCACCACACACTGGGCGGCCGGGCCCGAACCTCACAGGGCCCGTACCGTACGAACGAGGGCCCTCACGCGCTCTACAACGGCGGCCCGCACTGGACCTGGCTCAAACAACGCGACCTGATCCCCCCACTGGCACCGATCCCCCCACTGGAGGCGTCCCGGCTGCGGCTGCACCACAAGGGCGCCCTCCGCCGCACCCCGCCCTTCGCGATGCTCAAGCTCCTGAGCCGCCGCACGGCCCGACTCGCCCCCGTGGACGTCGACTTCCTCACCTGGGCCACCGACCTGGCGGGCGAGGAGGCGGCCCGCGCCGCCGCCAACTACGCGGCCGTGGCGATCTTCCACCACGACCCGGGCTCCCTCTCCGCCGCGTTCGTGCAGGAACGCCTGCTCAGGGCCACCAAGATCCCCCCGGAGGCGCACTACCCGCGCGGCGGCTGGGCGAGCCTCACCGACCGCATGGCGGCCCGCGCCTGGAACCTCGGCGTCCGCATGGAGACCCTCTCCCGAATCGACGACCTGACCGCCGTACGAACGGACGCCCCCGCCACAGGCACCACCACCGGCACCACCACCGGCACCATCACAGGCACCGGCACCAGCCCCGCCACTGGCATCCGCCCCAGCCCCACCACCCCGATCATCGTCGCCACCTCCCTCGACGCCGCCCGCCGCCTCCTCCGCGACGACACCCTGACCTGGCCCAGCGCCCGCACGGTCCTGCTCGATCTCGCCCTGCGCCCCCGGCGCGGCGACGCCTTCGCCGTCTCCGACCTGGACGCCCCCGGCTGGGTCGAACGCTTCACCGCACAGGACCGCACCCTCGCCCCGGCCGGCGAACAGCTCCTCCAGGGCCAGTTCCCGATCGCCCCGCACGAGTCCCGCGCCGACGGTGTCGCCCGTGCCGAGCACCTTCTCGACCTGGGCTTTCCCGGCTGGCGCGACCGGGTCACCTGGCGCCGCGAGGCCACCTCGAACGGCCGTACGGGCGCGGTCGACCTCCCCGGCACCAGCTGGCGCGACCGCCCCGCCGTCGACCGGGGCGACGGCGTCTACCTCGCCGGCGACCAGGTGGCCGCCCCGGGCGTCCTCTCGGAGGTCTCCTTCAACAGCGCCCTCACGGCCGTCTCCCTGGCCCTCGGCAGGCGGAGCACGGACAACCCCCTCAGCCAGAGCACGGGCACCCCCCTGAACAACCCCCTTGACCTCAAGCGCGCTTGAGGTCGAAAGCTGATCTCACCACGCCAGCCGTACCACCCCGTACGGCGCCCAGGTACGGCGCCCAGGTACGCCACGCAGGTACGACACACAAGTACGCCGCCCAAGGGGGACCCTCCATGCACGCGATCCGCCTCCACACCTTCGGCCCGGCCGAGAACCTCGTGTACGAGAAGGCCGAGGACCCCGTACCCGGCCCCGGCCAGGTCCGTATCGAGGTCGCCGCGGCCGGCGTACACCTACTCGACACGGCCCTGCGCCAGGGCCACCAGGGCGGCCCCGGCCCGGTACCCGAACTCCCCACCATCCCCGGCCGCGAGGTCGCCGGAGTCGTCGACGCCCTCGGCGAGGGCACCCCGGACCACTGGCTGGGCAAGCGGGTCGTCGCCCACCTCGGCTTCGTCCCCGGCGGCTACGCCGAACTCGCCGTCACCGACGCCACCCGCCTCCACGAGATCCCGGAGAACCTCGACCCCGCCGAGGCCGTCGCCATGATCGGCACGGGCCGCACCACGATGGGCATCCTCCTCTTCGCCGAACCGGGCCCCGACGACGTGGTCCTGATCCCCGCCGCGGCCGGCGGCATCGGCACCCTCCTCGTCCAGTACGCCAAGAACGCGGGCGCCACGGTGATCGGCCTGGCCGGCGGCCCGGAGAAGACCGCCCGCGTCACGGCGAACGGCGCCGACCTCGCCATCGACTACACGACCCCGGACTGGTCACAACACCTCGCCCCCTACGACCGAAAACTGACGATCATCTACGACGGCGTGGGCGGCGCGGCGGCCGAGCAGTCCGTCCCCCTCCTGGCCCCCGGCGGCCGTCACCTCGTCTTCGGCTGGTCGGCGGACGGCATCAAGGACAACAGCGAGCCCCACCTGGTCGAGGGCGTCTCGGTGTCGGTCCTGGGCGGGGAGATGTACCGCCGGGCAGGCGGCGAGAACCCCCTGCGCACCCTCGAACTCCGGGCCCTGGCCCAAGCCGCCGAGGGCCGGCTGACCCCCGCCGTCCACCGCTTCCCCCTCCGCGAGGCCGCGACCGCCCACCGAGCCCTGGAAACCCGGGCGACAACCGGCAAGGTGATCCTGGAGCCCTGACCACACCACTCCCCTTCGCCGACACCACTGCCCCTTGCCGACACCACTGCCCCCCTTCCCCACACCAGTCCCTCCCTGGCTACCCCCTACCTCCCCGCCACCCGGTCCGCCCCTTCGCCAGCCGCGACGACCCGGCGCTGTACATCACTCTCTCCCGCCGGTCGGCGGCCCGATACGCCGCGTACAGCCCCCGCACCCCCACCCACCGCAACGGCTCCGGCTCCCACCTGCGCACCCGGTGGTCCACCCACGGCAACCCGGTCAGCTCGGTCGCCCCACCCTGCCCCGAGTCCCGCTGGACCAGGGCCTGTCGTTTGGATCACGCCTGGGCCGCGGGGCGTGGCACGCACTCCCCCACTGCCTTAAGGGCGTGGGGGGACCCCCAGCGGCGTTGTCGTCGGTTGCCAACGCTCCGCGTCGACGCCCTCCTCCGCCTTGCAGCTGCACGCTCCCCCACGCTCGGCTTCGCTCGCGCGGGAGGTACCCCCATCGCCCCGCTCACCGGCAGCCGCCAAGGCGCCGTAGCCCGAAGCCGGCGTGATCCAAACGACAGGCCCTTCCCGCAGCGTACGGGCGGCGAGATTGGTGGTGGCGACCCCCGAGCCGACATAACCGCCCGCCCACCCCAGCCCGGTCGCCCGGTCCAGCGTCACCGTCGCGCACCAGTCGCGCGGCACCCCGAGCACCCCCGACCAGGCGTGCGCGACCCGCACCCCCGCCAGCGAGGGAAAGAACCGCAGCAGAATCTCCCGCAGCGGCTCGGTGACGATCATCGAGGAGTTCATCGGCAGCCAGGTCCGCCGCTGCCCCTTGAGGTTCGCCGTGAACCCCTCGGTGCAGCGCAGCACATAGGGCGCCCGTACCGTCCCGTACGGCGTGACCGCGTGCTTCGGCCGGATCTCGGTGACCGGCGTCAACTCATGGATGACGACGCCGAGTTCCTCGACGACCCGCGCCGGCCCCGTCACCAGCTTCACCGGATTCACCCGGGCCCCGTGCGGGGTCCAGGTCGACCCCACCGCCCCCGCCACCCGAATCCGCTCGGCGGTCTCCCGAGCCCCGTACAGCTCACGATCACGCTCCCCGTACGCCGCCTCATGCGCGTGAAACGCCTTGAGCCGCGCCAACTGCGCGGGCGTACACGCCACTTCGAGCACCCCACCCCGATGGATGTCGGCGTCGATGCCCTCCTCCCCCGCCACCCGCACGACTTCCGCCACGGTCTCGTGCATGGCCCCCTGAAGCCGTACGGCGGCCTCCCGGCCGTGCAGCCGCGCATACCGGTCCCGCCCGGCGATCCCGTTGTAGAGCCATCCGCCGTTGCGCCCGGACGCCCCGTATCCACAGAACTTCCGCTCCAGTACGACGATCCGCAGAAAGGGCGCGGCCTTCTTCAGGTAGTACGCCGTCCACAACCCGGTGTAGCCGCCCCCGACGATCACGACGTCGGCCGAGAGACCCCCCACCAACGGCTCCCTGGGCACAGGCACCCCGGCCTGCGCGTACCAGAAGGAGACCCCACCATTGACGACCCCGGCGACCGCGTCCGCGCTGCTCATGGCCGGAAACTAACCCGCCGCCGGGCCCGGTGTCCCCTACGGATTCCGTCGTCCCGGCGCCTTCCGCACCGGATTCGGCAGCGGACCACGGCGGAAAATCCAGAAGCCCCAGCCGCCCCCCACCCGTAACGTCACCCCCATGACCCAGGCCATCCACGTCCCGGAACAACTGGCCGAGACCCAGGCGGAGATCAACGGAGAAGCGGGCCGCGCCTTCGTCGCCAACCTCCCGGCCCTGGCCGCCGCCTTCCTCGACCGCTGGTCCCTACGCCTCGACGGCCCGTCCATGCACGGCATGTGCGCCCTGGTCCTCCCGGTCGTCCGCACCCCCGACGGCACCCCGGCGGTCCTCAAACTCCAGATCCTCGACGACGAGAGCGAGGGCGAACCGACCGCCCTGCGCGTCTGGAACGGCGACGGCGCCGTACGACTCCTGGAGTACGACGACGAAACGGGCACCATGCTGCTCGAACGCCTCGACCCGGCCCGGATGCTCACGTACGAGCCCGACTCCCGCAAGGCCACCCTGGTCATCGCCCGGCTCCTGGCCCACTTGACCGCGACCCCGGCCCCGGAGGGCATGCGCCGCCTCGCCGACATCGCGACGGACCTGCTGCGCCGCACCCCACCCGTACTCGAACGCATCCCCGACACCACCGACCGCCGCCTGATCGCGGACTGCGCGGCGGCCGTACGCGAGGTGCTCCCCGACCCCGGCGACCGCCTCCTGCACTGGGACCTCCACTTCGACAACGTCCTGGCCGCCGACCGCGCCCCCTGGCTCGCCATCGACCCCAAACCCCTCGCCGGCGACCCGGGCTTCGACCTCTGGCCCGCCCTGGACAACCGCTTCGACCCCGACGAGGTCAAGTGGCGCTTCGACGCGATGACGGACGTCCTCGCCCTGGACCGCGACCGCGCCCGCTCCTGGACCCTCGCCCGCCTCCTCCAGAACGCCATCTGGGACATCGAGGAAGGCCGCCCCCTCCAGCCCACCGACCTGGAAATCGCCCGCCGCCTACGACACTGACACGCGGCGGCCCGTGTGTCGGACGCGCGGCGATAAGGCCCAGGGACAGACCGCGCTTCGTACCCTCGGTGATCAGCCCGGGCCTAGCAAGACAACCGGCAGCCGCCCCCCCCAAACACAAGAAACCGCAGACCAGGCGGATACCTGACCCACGGTTTCTCAGCGGAGCCCCCTGTCGGATTCGAACCGACGACCTACGCATTACAAGTGCGTTGCTCTGGCCAGCTGAGCTAAGGAGGCGGGGCCCTCGGGAGGGCGCCCGTGCAGTGTACCCACGTCGGAGGGTGCGCTCGTCGAAAATTTCCGCGAAGTTCACAGGGGTCCAGGTGCTGACAGAACACGTGAACGGGAGGTACCGTCCAGAGCCAGTCCCGCGTCATGTGTGGACTACACCACTGCGGATCAGTCCGTGGTGGATCACCACCTTCCTACAACGGATCGTCCGGCACGTTCCTGCCGGTAGAAGGGGGCCTCTGAGCCATGGCCACTGTCTCGTTCGACAAGGCGACCCGGATCTACCCGGGTTCCACCAAGCCCGCCGTCGACGCACTCGACATCGAGATCGCGGACGGCGAATTCCTCGTCCTGGTCGGCCCGTCCGGCTGCGGCAAGTCCACCTCCCTGCGCATGCTCGCGGGCCTGGAGGACGTCAACGGCGGCGCCATCCGCATCGGTGACCGCGACGTCACGCACCTGCCGCCCAAGGACCGGGACATCGCCATGGTGTTCCAGAACTACGCGCTGTACCCGCACATGTCCGTCGCCGACAACATGGGCTTCGCCCTCAAGATCGCCGGCGTCAACAAGGCGGAGATCCGCAAGAAGGTCGAGGAGGCCGCCAAGATCCTCGACCTCACCGACTACCTGGACCGCAAGCCGAAGGCCCTCTCCGGTGGTCAGCGCCAGCGTGTCGCCATGGGTCGCGCCATCGTGCGTGAGCCCCAGGTCTTCCTCATGGACGAGCCGCTGTCGAACCTCGACGCCAAGCTCCGTGTCTCGACCCGTACGCAGATCGCGTCCCTCCAGCGCCGCCTCGGCATCACCACGGTCTACGTCACCCACGACCAGACCGAGGCCCTGACGATGGGCGACCGCGTGGCTGTCCTCAAGGACGGTCTGCTCCAGCAGGTCGACACCCCCCGCAACATGTACGACAAGCCCGCCAACCTCTTCGTGGCCGGCTTCATCGGCTCCCCCGCGATGAACCTCGTCGAGGTGCCGATCGCCGACGGCGGTGTGAAGTTCGGCAACTCGGTCGTGTCCGTCCAGCGTGACGCGATCTCCGCCGCCACCGACAAGACGGTCACCGTGGGTGTCCGCCCCGAGCACTTCGACGTGGCCGGCGCCGACTCCGACCAGGGCGTCGCCGTCACCGTCAACGTCGTCGAGGAGCTGGGCTCCGACGCCTTCGTCTACGGCACCGCCCAGATCGGCGGCGAGGCCAAGGACCTGGTGGTCCGCGTCGGCGGCCGCGAGGTCCCGGAGAAGGGCTCCACGCTGCACGTCGTCCCGCGCGCCGGCGAGACCCACGTGTTCTCGACCTCCACGGGCGAGCGCCTCTCCGACTGATCCGCAACCCGTCCGGTACGAGCCCCTCGTACCGGATAAATCACCCAGGTTGACGAAGAGGGCCCCGCAGACCACTGCGGGGCCCTCTTCCATGCCGCCAACTACCCCGGCAAACCCACCCATTTCGACCACCGAGCGTCAACGCAGTACCCAAAAACCGGCACTTCAACATCCCCCATATCGGTGACCTAATGTCGCCATATCACTACCCCGCGCTACGCTCACTCGCGTGAAGCACACCCACACCTACACCCAACGGACGCGGCGCGGCCGTGGCCCCGCCCGTCGGATCGGCCGCTCCCTCGCCCTGGTCCTCCCCGTCGTCCTGGTCCTCTCCGGCACCCTCGCGGTCACCCGGGTCCAATGGACCACGACCGACCCCGACCAATCGGTCCTCGCCGCCTCGGACGTGGCCGAGCTGGAGTCCTCCAAGCGCGCCAAGGCCCGCGCCCCGCACGAGGTGCTGCAGGACAAACTCCTGCTGGAGCTGCAGGACGAGGACCCCGGCGTCGCCCTCACCCACCTCCAGGAGGCGGTGAACGAACGGCCGTCGCTGGCGAAGCACTGCACCGCCATCGCCCGCGCCCTCGGCCGCGCCGCCGTCCGCGCCTACGGCCCCACCCGGGCCCAGTCCTTCGCCCGCCCCGTCTGCGACACGTCGTACGCGACCGGAGTGGCCGCCCAGTTCGCCTGACCTCCCCGGCGATCCCCCGGGTACCCCACCCCGGTACACCCCGGTAACCCCCCGCTGTGCCGATCCCCAGGGCCGTGCTCCCGCGAACGGGGCGCCACGTACAGTTCCGGTCATGACCGATCCGAACGCCGCGTCGCGCCCCGTTCAAGCCGTGGTCCTCGCCGGTGGCCAGGGCTCCCGGCTGCGTCCGTACACCGATGACCGGCCGAAGCCCATGGTGGAGATCCCCGGTACGGGCACCCCGATCATCGGCCATCAGCTCGCCTGGCTCGCCGAGGAGGGCGTGACCAACGTCGTCGTCTCCTGCGGCCATCTCGCCGACGTCCTTCAGAAGTGGCTGGACTCGGCCGACCTCCCCGTCCACGTCACCACGGTCGTCGAGACGGAGCCCCTGGGCCGCGGCGGAGGCCTCAAGTACGCCGCCGCGCGCCTCCCCCACCCCGACCGCCCCTGGTACGCCACCAACGGCGACATCTGGACGCGTTTCTCGCTCCGCGACATGGCGGACTTCCACACCGAGCGCGACGCCATGGCGACGCTCGCCCTGGCCCGTCCTCGCATCCCCTGGGGCGCGGTCAAGACGGACGGCTTCGGCCGCGTCACGGACTTCATCGAGGCCCCGCCGTCGCCGTACGAGATCAACGCCGGCGTCTACGTCTTCTCCCCCGAGTTCGCCGGCCTCCTCCCCGCCCGGGGCGACCACGAACGCACCACTTTCCCCCGCCTCGCCAGAGAACGCCGCCTGGCGGGCTTCCCCATCCCCCAGGGCGCGTACTGGCGAGCCATCGACACCGCGAAGGACCTCACGGAGGCCGCGAAGGAATTGGCGGCCCTGGGCCGCTGAGCGCTCCGCGCGGGCTGCCGGCGGTGAATGCGGCTCCGCCGCGCGGGCTGGCTGGCTGTGGGTGCGGCTCCGCCGCACGAGTCGGCCGCCGGGGCCGTGATACGCCGTAGATCACCTGCGGCACCGCTGTGGCTGCTCACACCCACGCGGCGGAGCCGCACATCGATACAGCCCCGCGCCCCTTGAAGGCGCGGGGCGCGCCCCGACAGCCTGCAGACAACCATCCAGGCTGCGGGGCATGGAGGGGAGCTGAGCGGCACCTACTGGACCTGGGCGGTGGTGCTGCACGCTCCGGCACTGAGCAGCAAGGGTCCCACCATGCATTCGAAGGGGCCGCGCGTCACCGTCGAGGCTTGCCGCGACTGACTGAAAGTCGTACACCGCGAAGTCGATGACCGGGCGGCACCCGATCCGCCGGTAGAGACCGTTGCTCGTGGGGTTGGCCAGGTCCGCGAACAGTAGGACCTCCGCCGCGCCCGAGGCCGGCGCGGCCCGGCTCACCCCGACCGCCGCGGCGCCCGCGAAACCGTGGCCGCGCAGGTGGGCCGGGGTGTAGACGGGGGCCACCGGGATCTGGCCGGCGACGCGGCGAACTCGCGGTATCAGAGCATGAGTTGCTCGCGGTCCTGCTCGCCCGCGATCGCCCCCGACGCTCCGGGAGGGGTGCCGGTGGCGTGAGCGTGCCGAGGCGGTACAGGCGCTGCCGCTCGTGGAGCGTCGGGGGTGCGTCTGTGTGCCGCTGCCAGGCCGCGGCGAAGGCGGTGGCGGTGTCGTGGTCCGCGCCGACGCCGGGGAGGGCGTGGCCGAGGCCGGCCAGGTGGGCGGCGAGGGTGTCGGCCTCCTCGGGGGTGAGAGGGGTGAGGTTCAGGCGGCGCGGTGGTCGCGGAAGAAGGTCGCGCGCGGACCTCGCCCGCCCGCTCCAGCCAGCCGAAGACGGGGGCTTCCGCGCCGTACGCGTTCGCCCCGCGCGTACGCGGTGCCTCGGTCACCGTCAGGAGGGTGTGCAGGGCGGGGCGCGAGTGCGGGAAGTCTCCGGCTCGGGCGAGAAAGCCGTCGAGGTCTTCAGTGAGGTGCCAGTCATCCGGGCGATGCCCCGTGATCCCGCGTGCTGTCGGCATGCGCCCGCGGTTTCGCTGGTGTGAGGCGACCGGGCCCGTTTGACGGTGTTCAGACGTTCGGCCTTGGCGCCGTCCCGTCGTCGTCCAGTACGGATTGCGCCGCGGCGATGAAGACCCGCTCGGCCTTGGTCAGCGCCGTGAGGGTCTCCGTCGCCCGACGGAGGAACTCTTCACGGGCAGAGGTGTCCGCGTTGATCAAGGAAGGCTCCACATATCCCCAGATCTGCACGAAGACCTGGGTGAAGCTTCTGGCCGTGTCGGCCACGCTGGCCGGTCCTTCCAGCATGACCGTCATACTGGCAGGACGCAGGCTCTGGACAGCTTGCGGGAAGGCGTCTATCGCCGCCCGCAGCAGGGCTTCGTCGAAGCGTTCAGCCTGCAAAGCGCCCCTGAGTGCGACGAAAGCGCGGCGGGCTTCGTTGGCCGCGACGAGGTAAGTCACATAAGCATCCCGCCGGCGCTCCAACCGCCGCTGATGATGTTCACTGCCCAGGGCCCGGATCTGCGTGCGCTCCTGGGACTCCTGCTGGTGCCGGGCCTGGCGGAGGCTGACCAAGGCGGTGAGCCCACCGCCCGCCAGAGTTCCGAACACGCCGAATGCCGCAGTGATCCATGCGTCAGACATGAGTCCATCTTGGCCGCAAGATCTCAACAGACGGAGCCTGTCCGTGATCCGGCTGACTGCTGATGAGTGGCTCCACGAACGGCATCCGAAGCTGACCGCAGCGGGATAAAGGGATAACGGGTCCGGGGAACTGCGCGACCAGCCTCCACTCACCCGCACCCGCCAATACCCAGTCGCCCCCCACCCATTGGGCGCCCCTCCCACCCACAGCAAATGGGCCCCGCGCAGCGATCACGCACGGGACCCATCCACATCTCACCGCAATCGAGAGGGCTACCCGAGCAATCCCCCCACCAGCCCAGGCTGCTGTCCACCCGAGGAGCTCCCCTCGGAGCCCCCGGTACTCGCGCCCCCGGCCCCCGCGCTCGCCCCGCCGGAGGCGCCCGCGCCCCCACTGGACGTGGGCCCAGCCGTCGTACTCGGCGCCTGCTCGACCGGCGAGGTCTGCTGCGGCGGCACCTCCCCCACGGTCCCCTGAGTCTCGCTCGGCTGCCCCCCGGTGACGGCCCCGGTGTCCCGCGTGGCGCTCGGCGTCGTGGCGGCCTCCTCCGAGGACGGGCTCGCCGACGTGGCCCCGGCACTGGGCGACCCGGCGGACGCGGACGGCGTGCCCTTCCCCCGCGTCGGCTCCCCCGGCAGCGGCGACCCCGGCAGCTCATTGCGCGGCGCCTCCCCGGGCCCGGGAACGACAATGCGGTCGGCGTCCCGCACCGCTCCACCGAGCACGGACCCGACCAGCAACGTCACACCGACCACGATGGCGGTGACCAGAGCCCCCCGCCGCAGCACATAGCGCCGCAACTCCCAGATGTCCGCCCGGGGCCCGAGCCTCCGCCAGGCGCTCCCCGCGAGCCGCCCGTCGACCGAGTAGACCGGCGCCCCCGCGATGACCAGCGGCGACCAGGCGGCGAGATAGATGATGTCCGGCGTCTCATACACCGGAACCGTCTTCCAGCTCACCGTCACCAGCAGCGCCGCCGACAGCAACACCCCGAAGCCCGCCGCGATCCGCTGCCACAGCCCGAGCACGGTCAGCACTCCGACCACCACCTGCGCGAAGGCGATGACGAGCCCCGACCCCACGGGATGCTCCAGCGCGAACTGCCGCAGCGGCTCGGCGACTTCCCACGGATGCAGCGTGTTCAGCCACTTCACCATCGACCCGCGTTTACCGCCGTCGAAGTAGTGCGGATCGCAGAGCTTGCCCATCCCGGCGTAGATGGAGATGAACCCGAGGAACACGCGCAGCGGCAGCAGCACCACGCCCAGATTCATCCGCCGCCCGGGGTAATAGGCGTGCCGGACGGCGTCGTTGGCGCCCCGCCGGTCGCCGGAGCGCTCGCCGTCGATGTCGTCCTCGACGTCGTCCTCGTCGGCGTACGCCCCCGCGTACTCCCCGTCCGCGCCCGCGTACGCGTCGCCGTACGCGCCCCCGCCGTACCCGGGTTCGTCGTACGCGCTGCCGACCCCCCGCATGGCGGGCAGCAGCCGCGTACCCTCACCGGCGGCGTGGTCGTCATGCGTACGCTGGCTGCCGACGATGGGGGTCTCGACGGTCTCCACGGTCAAGTCGGCGTCGTAACGCCCCCGTTCACCACCGTAGGCACCACCCCCGCCGACGGACGCGCCGAGGGCGCCCCCCGTACCGGCCGACCCGCCGAAGGCACCCGTCTCGGTGACGTCGACGCGGGGGATGACCTGGGTGGCGCCCGCGTCCCGTACGGCCTGGAGGAGGCGGTGTGCCCCGGTGTCGTCCGGCGCGGACTTCCCGCTCCAGACCACCGGCGCGCGCCGGCGCCCGGCGGCGGGCGGACGGGGGCGCCCCGCCGTACCCACGACGGGGATGCGCGCGGTGTTCTCGGTGGCGCTCAAGTGCCGTGCGACACGCGGGGTCTGCGCCCGCGTGGTGGCGCCCAACTGCACGCGGAAACTCGCGTGGTTGACGATGATCTGCGCCGGATCGCTCGGCACCTTCACCATGCTCAGCGCGGGAGCGTCGTCGAATCCCGACGAGCGGTCCCCCGTGGGTGTGCGGGGTGTTCTGGTGTCCACACTCATCTAACCGAGTGACGTGTCGTTAGGACACTGCTTTGACCGCCCCGATCTGTCCGGACCCCGTCAAGATGATCAACAACTCCCCGAACACCCCGGTATGTGGTGTTCAGCCGCGTCGCCGCGCCGCCTCGTACAGCACGACACCCGCCGCGACACCGGCGTTCAGCGACTCGGCCCCACCCGGCATCGGAATCCGCACCCGGAAGTCACAGGTCTCCCCGACGAGCCGCGAGAGCCCCTTGCCCTCACTCCCGACGACGATGACGACCGGCCCCTCCAGAGCCTCCAGCTCCCCCACCTCGGCCTCACCGTCGGCGGCGAGCCCGACCACCACGACGCCCGCCTTCTTGTACGCCTCCAGCGCGCGCGTCAGATTGGTGGCGCGCGCGACCGGCGTACGCGCGGCGGTACCGGCGGACGTCTTCCACGCCCCGGCGGTCATCCCGGCCGCACGCCGCTCGGGCACGACCACACCATGGCCGCCGAAGGCCGACACCGACCGGACGACGGCACCGAGGTTGCGCGGGTCGGTCACCCCGTCGAGCGCGACGATCAGCGGGTCCTCGCCCTCGTCGAACGCGGCGGCCACCAGGTCCTCGGGGTGCGCGTACTCGTACGGCGGGACCTGGAGCACGAGCCCCTGGTGGTTGAGGCCGCCCGTCATCCGGTCCAGCTCGGGCCGGGGCGCCTCCATGAGGTGGATGCCACCCCGGTCGGCGGCGAGCTGCAGCGCCTCACGCACCCGCTCGTCGTTCTCGATGAACTGCTGGACGTAGAGCGTCGTCGCGGGCACGCCCTCGCGCAGCGCCTCGACGACGGGGTTGCGCCCGACGACCATCTCGGACGTCCCCTTGCCGCCCCGGCCCCTGGGGGTCGCCGGACGGCCCTGGGCGCGACGGGCCTTGGCCTGCGCGGCACGCTGCTTGGCGTGCCCCTTGCGCATCTCGGCGGGCGGCGTCGGCCCCTTGCCCTCCAGCCCCCGGCGCCGCTGGCCGCCACTGCCGACCTGCGCGCCCTTCTTGCCGGACATGCGGCGGTTGTTAGCGGCCATGACCTACCCGTCTGTGTGATGCGTGCGTGTGTTCGTTCGCGGTGTGCTCAGTGAGCGAGGCGCTCATCGAGCCCGTGCTCAATGAATTGTGCCGCCCGGAACCCCGAGCGGCACAATCGATCAGTTGTCCGTACGGATCTCAACTCGGATCTCAGCGCGATCCGAGCGTCCAGCGCGGTCCGTCCGGGCTGTCCTCGATGACGAGCCCCGACTGGTTGAGCTGGTCCCGGATGGCGTCGGCCGTCGCCCAGTCCTTACGTGCCCGAGCCGACTCCCGCTGATCGAGCACCAGCCGAACGAGGCTGTCGACGACCCCGTGGAGGTCCTCGCCGCGGTCGCTCTCACCAGCCCAGTGCGGGTCGAGCGGGTCGAGGCCGAGCACCCCGAGCATGGCCCGGACCTCGGCGAGCCGGGCGACGGCGGCTTCCTTGTCGTCGGCGGCCAGCGCGCTGTTGCCCTGCCGGACGGCGGTGTGCACGACGGCTAGGGCCTGCGGTACGCCCATGTCGTCGTCCATGGCCTCGGCGAAGGCGAGCGGCACCTCGGCGGCGGGATCGACGACCCCGCCGGCCTTCCCTGTCATGTCGGTGACCCGCTGCACGAACCCCTCGATCCGCGCGAACGCCGACTCGGCCTCGCGCAGGGCGTCCTCGCTGTACTCGATCATCGACCGGTAGTGCGGGGTACCGAGGTAGTACCGCAGCACGATGGGCCGCCACTGCTTGACCATCTCGGAGACCAGGACGCTGTTCCCCAGCGACTTGGACATCTTCTCGCCGCTCATGGTGACCCAGGCGTTGTGCACCCAGTACCGGGCGAACTCGTCGCCGAAGGCCTTGGCCTGGGCGATCTCGTTCTCGTGGTGCGGGAAGATCAGGTCGAGACCGCCGCCGTGGATGTCGAAGGCGCTGCCGAGGTACTTGTGCGCCATGGCCGAGCACTCCAGGTGCCACCCCGGCCGGCCGCGCCCCCAGGGCGTCTCCCAGGTGGGCTCCCCCGGCTTCGCCGACTTCCACATGGCGAAGTCACGGGGATCGCGCTTGCCGGTCTCGCCCTCTCCCGAGGGCTGCAGCAGATTGTCGAGTTCCTGGTTCGACAGCCGCAGATACCCGGGGAACGAGCGCACGTCGAAGTACACGTTCCCGTCGGCCTCGTAGGCGTGCCCGCGCTCGATGAGCCCGCGCATCATCTCGACCATCTCGGTCACATGTCCGGTGGCCCGGGGCTCGTACGTCGGCGGCAGGCATCCCAGTACGCCGTACCCGTCGTTGAACGCGCGCTCGTTCTCGTATCCGATGGCCCACCAGGGGCGGCCCTGGTCGGCGGCCTTGGCGATGATCTTGTCGTCGATGTCCGTGACGTTCCTGACGAACGTCACGTCGTAGCCGCGGTACTCGAACCACCGCCGCATGATGTCGAAGTTCAACCCCGACCGGATGTGCCCGATGTGCGGCGCGGCCTGCACGGTGGCGCCACAGAGGTAGATCGAGACACAGCCCGGCGTCAGCGGGTCGAAGTCACGGATCTGCCGGGCACCGGTGTCGTACAGCCGAATAGTCACGCCTCAAGAGTAGTGGCCTCCCACACCGCTTTGACCGCTGGGCGCCCAATAGCTCGGGTGGAAGGGTAGCCCTTGAAGCGCGGGGCGCGGCCCCAAGCTTTCAGGGGCGCGGGGAACTGCGCGCGAGCAACCACGACGAACCCGCACCCGCCCACCGCCACAACCCCCCACCCCCTGAGGCGGGGGTCGAAGGGGCGCAGCCCCTGGGGAAGGGACGGGTAGGGGCGGCGGGGGCGAGAAAACCCCCAGGTCACCCCACCCGTACGACCAACGCCGTAGCCACCGCCATCAACCCCTCCCCCCGCCCCGGAAACCCCAGCCCATCCGTCGTCGCCCCCGACACGGACACCGGCGCCCCGGCGGCAGCCGACAAAACCCCCTGCGCCTCATCCCGCCGCTTGCCGATCTTCGGCCGGGGCCCGACCACCTGCACAGCCACATTGCCGATGGTGAAACCGGCCGCACGGACGATCCGCGCCGCCTCCCTCAGGAGCGTCACCCCGGACGCCCCGGACCACTCGGGCCGCCCGGTACCGAAGTGCTGCCCCAGATCCCCCAACCCGGCGGCGGAGAACAGCGCGTTGCAGGCGGCATGCGCGACGACGTCCGCGTCGGAGTGCCCGGCCAGCCCCGGCCCCTCGCCCTCCCACTTCAGACCGGCACACCACAACTCCCGGCCCTCCTCGAACGCATGGATGTCCGTCCCGATCCCGACCTGCGGCAACACCACGGACCCCGACGCCACCGGCGTACCGGCGCCCTCGGCCCCCACAGCCCCCTCCTCAGAACCCATCGTTCAGCCTCCTCCGCGCCAGCACGGCCTCCGCGAGGACGAGGTCCAGCGGCCGCGTCACCTTGAACGCCTCCTCGTGCCCGGGCACGACCACGACGCCCAGCCCGAGCCGTTCGACCATGCTCGCGTCATCGGTGACCTCCCCGGTGACGGTCTCGTGCGCCCGCAGCAACGTCTCCCGGTCGAACCCCTGCGGCGTCTGCACCGCCCGCAGCCGCGCCCGCTCCGGCGTGGCGACGACCGGCTCCGGCGCACCCGGCGCACCCGCCGGCTCGACCTCCTTGACGGTGTCGGCGAGCGGCAGCGCGGGCACCACGGCCGGCGCCCCGTCCCGTACGGCCTCGATGACGGCGTCGACCGTGTCGACGGGCACGAGGGGGCGGGCGGCGTCATGAACGAGGACGATGTCGTAGCCGGGCGGCAGGGCGTCGAGGCCGCGTTTGACGGACTCCTGGCGGGAGTCGCCGCCGGGTACGACGACAAAGTCGGTCCTCCCCCAGCTACCGCTGGGGGCACCCCCAGGCAGCGCGTGCGCGTCGAGCAGGGACTTGACCTCGGCGGTCCCGTCGGGCGGCGCCACGACGATCACCAGGGAGACGGCACGGGAGGCGGCCATCGCCCGCACGGCGTGAATCAGCATCGGAGTGCCGTTCAGCGCGCGCAGCGCCTTGGGGGCGCCCGGCCCCAGGCGTACGCCCCGGCCGGCGGCCGGGATCACGGCGGCGGTGGCGGCGGTACCGGCCGGGCGGGCGGGACCAGAGCCCTGGGGGAGGCCGCTGGTACCGGCCACGGGCGGCGAAGGGCGCGAATCGTCAGACATCGGTTCCTGTCAGGTTTGTGTGCTCGGCGAAGGTGGGTATGGCCACACCGTGCCGGGCGCGACGCCTTGACCGGACCCTTCCGTGACATCTGGTCGAGCCAGCTGCCCGGGCCCGGCACGCCAAGTATCGGGGACCGCACCCCGACGTACGGCATCCGGTTCGCCGTTCAAACGTCCGGGGCATTCCCTTTGAGGACATCTCGGATACGGACGCGCCCCGGGCATGAACATGCCGCAGCGCCCGGCGACAGTACGACTGTCATCGGGCACCGCGGCACTTTTCTTGAACCACTGTGCTGAACGGCTGCTGAGCGGGCCGGTCGGGGCCTGTCTCAGTGGCGGTCGTCCGGATTCAGGACGCGAGGACCTCGTCGAGCAGAGCCTCGGCCTTGTCCTCGTTGGTGTTCTCCGCGAGGGCGAGCTCGCTCACCAGGATCTGGCGGGCCTTGGCGAGCATGCGCTTCTCACCGGCGGAGAGTCCACGCTCGCGCTCACGACGCCACAGGTCACGCACGACTTCCGCGACCTTGATGACATCGCCGGAGGCGAGCTTCTCCAGATTTGCCTTGTAGCGACGAGACCAGTTCGTGGGCTCTTCGGCGTACGGCGCGCGCAGCACCTCGAAGACCCGGTCCAGGCCGTCCTGACCGACCACATCACGCACACCCACGAACTCCGCATTGTCCGCCGGTACACGCACCGTCAGGTCGCCCTGGGCGACCTTGAGCACCAAGTAGGTCTTGTCCACGCCTTTGATCTGGCGAGTTTCGATGGCCTCGATCAGCGCGGCCCCGTGATGGGGATAGACCACGGTGTCGCCAACCTTGAACGTCATGTGACAGGTACCCCTTCCGTGGCTATCCAGGGTAACACGGAAACCGGCGGTTCTGAATGGCGTTTTCGCAGGTCAGGGCATATCTCGGGGCTTGACAACAGCAACAGGAACGTGCTGCGAGGGGCGAACGCGAGCGGGTATCCGCAGGTCGGAGCGGCTCTCCGGGCGGACCGAAACGCGTACGTTACACGCATCCGGAGGCCCCCTCAGCCGTCCGAACGCCCCACTTTGTCCGACTCCAAGTGTGCGACTTACGCTACTCCGTTCGGTGGCCGGAGTCGGGTACCGGACGGAATCCGGAATTGATCAAGGAGTTCGATCTCCCGGAGATGTTCCGCCGTTACCGGATCGTGTTCCGGTGGCGTTCTGCCAGGTGATCCCGATGGTGTTCTGCCGGTGATCCATTTTCCGCACCACCGCGCATTCCTTACCGGAAATCCAGGAGGCGGTACGGAACGGATCGACGTTGATCGACGCGGATATGCGAATTGCGCGCGCCCCTCGGCGAGCCACCCCCGGGTACCCACCCACGCCCCGCCCTCCGCCTCGGCGACGACCCGTCCCCGGCCCACCCCGGCTCGCCGACGCCCCGTCCCCGCTCCGACGGTGACTCGCCGTGCGGTTGGGGAGGGTCGGGTGCGGTGGCCGGGGAACGGCTCGGTAACCTAAGCCCGCTGACAGACGCTTAGGGCGGCTTTACGTGAGTGGGGCCGCCGACCCCGTACCGCCCACGTTCAAGGAGTAGCCGCCGCCGTGAGCAGCAGCCTTCGACGCGGCGCCCTCGCCGCCGCCTCCATCGCGTTCTCGATCGCCTCGCTCGCCGCGTGCGGCGCCGGCTCCAACGCCCAGACGCTTGAGGTCAAGCCGGACAACGCGGCCACGGCCGTCGGCGACATCCAGATCCAGAACGCGATCGTGGTCACCCAGCCCGCCGACGCCGCCGAGGGCCCGGCCGTGGTCTCCGCGACGCTGTTCAACGCCGGCGCCGAGGACCAGACGCTGGACTCCATCGCGGTCGAGGGCGCCGGCACGGTCGAGCTCACCCCGGTCAAGGGCGAGGGCCAGGGCGGCAAGGTGGTCGTCCCGGCCGGCGGCTCGGTGATCCTCGGTGGCGAGGGCAACGCCTCCGCCGTACTGGCCGAGCCCGGCGAGGCGGTCAAGGACGGCAACGCCCAGCAGGTCACCTTCACCTTCAGCGAGACCGGCGAGGTGGGCCTGCGCGCCTTCGTCGTCCCGGCCGAGCACTACTTCGAGGAGTGGGGCCCGAGCGACATCCCCGCCGTCCCCACCCCGAGCCCCACCCCGACCGACGAGGCCTCCCCGAACGCCACCGGCACGCCGACCGGCGAGGAGGGCACGACCGAGGAGCAGGGCACCGCCGAGGAGGAGGGCACCGCCGCCGGTTCGACCGCCTCCCCGAACGCGAGCGCCTCGACCTCGACCGGCACGAGCACGGGCACCGGCACGGGCACCGGCACCGGCACCGAGGGCCAGGAGAGCACCGAGCAGCACTGAGCGAGGCCCCGGCCCGCCGGCACGACGAAGGGCGGCACCCCCACGGGAGGGGGTGCCGCCCTTCGTCGTACAAGGAGCAAGGCTCGTCGTACGAGGAGCGAGGCGCCGTAGGAGCGAGGGGTGCTGGACCCGCACGCCCGCCGCCCCACGGCCCCGCGGTTTACGGCTCGAACTTGTACCCGAGTCCACGCACCGTCACCAGGTAGCGCGGAGCGCCCGGGTCCGGCTCGATCTTGGCGCGGAGGCGCTTGACGTGGACGTCGAGGGTTTTGGTGTCGCCCACGTAGTCGGCACCCCAGACGCGGTCGATGAGCTGCATACGGGTCAGGACGCGGCCCGCGTTGCGCAGCAGCATTTCGAGCAGGTCGAACTCCTTGAGGGGGAGGTCGACCTTGGAGCCGGAGACGGTGACGACATGGCGGTCGACGTCCATGCGGACCGGGCCCGCCTCCAGCGCGGCCGGGGCCACCTCCTCGGGCTCGCCGCGGCGGCGCAGTACGGCGCGGATGCGCGCCACCAGCTCGCGGGAGGAGAAGGGCTTGGTGACATAGTCATCGGCTCCTATTTCCAGGCCCACGACCTTGTCGATCTCGCTGTCCTTGGCGGTGACCATGATCACCGGGACATTGGAACGGCCGCGCAACTGGCGGCAGACCTCGGTGCCCGGCAGACCGGGCAGCATCAGGTCGAGAAGGACGAGGTCGGCGCCGTTGCGCTCGAACTCGTCGAGTCCGTCGGGCCCGGTGGCCGCGATGGCGACCTCGAAGCCCTCCTTGCGGAGCATGTAGGACAGGGCGTCGGAGAAGGACTCCTCGTCCTCGACGACGAGCACTCGGGTCACGGAAGGACCTCCGGGGCGGGAAGCGATTCGTACGGGTGGGACGCGGGGGCGGTGTTCGCGGATCGGTCCGACGACATGGACGTACCCGTTGACCTGTCCGGTGAAGTGGAAGCGGACGAGCGGTTCGGTGCGGTGTCCGATGACGCGGCTGAGTCGGATGACTCCGTGGGCTGTCCGTCCTCTTCGTCGAGGTCCGGGTGGAGTGCCGCGCGGTCACGGGACGCGCCCGCCTCCGGCAGCCTGAGGGTGAACGTGGAGCCCTGGCCCTCGGAGCTCCACACCGTGACCTCCCCGCGGTGCGAGGCGGCCACGTGCTTGACGATCGCGAGACCGAGCCCGGTGCCGCCGGTGTGGCGGGAGCGGGCCGGGTCCACGCGGTAGAAGCGCTCGAAGATGCGCTCCTTGTCCTTGTCGGAGATGCCTATGCCCTGATCGGTCACGGCGATCTCGATGTGGTCACCGCCGGGCGCGGTGACCCTGCGGGCGGCGATGCCGACGCGGGTGCGGGACGGGGAGTAGTTGACGGCGTTCTCGACGAGGTTGCCGAGGGCGGCGGCGAGCTGTCCCCGGTTGCCCCAGACGCTGAGGTCGGCGGTGCCTCCGGCGGCCATGGTGATCTGCTTGGTGCCGGCCTGGTGACGGCAGCGGTCGACGGCCTCGGCGACCAGCTCGTCCACCCGCACGGACTCGGCGTCCTCCAGCGGGTCGTCGTTCTGCACGCGCGAGAGGTCGATGAGCTCCTGGACGAGGTTGGTGAGCCGGGTGGCCTCGATCTGCATACGCCCGGCGAACCGTTCCACCGCCTCCGGGTCGTCCGAGGCGCCCATGACCGCCTCGGAGAGGAGGGACAGGGCACCGACGGGCGTCTTCAGCTCATGGCTCACATTGGCGACGAAGTCGCGTCGTACCGCTTCTATGCGGCGGGCCTCGGTGAGGTCCTCCACAAGAAGCAGGACGAGGCGGGAGCCGAGCGGCGCGACGCGCGCGGAGACGGCGAGCGCCTCCCCGCGCCCCGTGCCGCGCCGGGGCAGATCCAGCTCGACCTGGCGTATCTCGCCGTCGCGCCGGGTGTCGCGCGCCATCTGGAGCATCGGCTCGACGGCGATCTTCCCGCCGCGCACCAGCCCGAGGGCGTAGGCGGCGGAGCTGGCCTTGACGACGGCGTCGGTCTCGTCCAGCACGACGGCCGAGGAGCGGAGCACGGAGAGCACGGTGTCCACGCCCGGCGGAAGCACCGGGTCCGTGTGCAGGGAGGTCCTGGTCGGACGTCTCTGCTCGCGCTCGCTGAAGCGGAACGCCAGCATGGCGATGACGCCGGTGAGCACTCCGGCGATCGCTGCCGCTGCGGCGACCGCCGCGTTCACGTCCATGCCAACAGGTTAGGCACGAGGTCGGACATCCCCACAGCGATCGAGGGGCGACCTCGAACACTCGTCGCCCAGATTTCACCTTGGAGCCAGTATTGGTTCATTTGGGGTGGCCGAAACGGACGCGTGGGGGCCGGATCGTGGGTTCCGAGGGGCTCGACCGGGCCTCGTCACCTCGTCCGACACCACGCCGACACCACGTCCGAAACCTCGTTCGACCGGCCTGTCGCGGGGCCCGCGCGGCGGCTTTTCGGCGCGGCCTCCCATATTTTCCGATACTTGATACCGACTGACGAAACCCGAACCCCGAAGACGTAGGCAAGAGAGGGACACCCTGATGCGGGACGCGTACCACGAGGAACTTGACTCGATCGGTGACGGCCTGGTCGAGATGGCGCGACTGGTCGGATCGGCGATCGGACGCGCCACGACCGCGATCCTCGACTCCGACCTGAAGCTGGCCGAGAGCGTGATCGAGGGCGACCAGAAGGTCGACGACCTGCAGCACGATCTGGAGGCCCGCGCGATAGCCCTCCTGGCCCGGCAGCAGCCGGTGGCCACGGATCTGCGGATCGTCGTCACCTCGCTGCGTATGTCCGCGGACCTGGAGCGTTCCGGTGACCTCGCCCAGCATGTGGCCAAGCTGGCCCGGCTGCGCTTCCCCGAGCGGGCGGTCCCGCACGACCTGCACGCCACCGTCCTGGAGATGGGCCAGCTGGCGCAGCGTCTGATGGCCAAGGCCGCCGAGGTCGTCATCACCAAGGACGTCGACCTGGCGCTCCAGCTGGAGCAGGACGACGACGCGATGGACCTGCTCCACCGCACGCTGTTCCAGCACCTGATGGACGACCGCTGGAAGCACGGCATCGAGACCGCCGTGGACGTCACGCTCCTCGGGCGCTACTACGAGCGGTTCGCCGACCATGCCGTGTCGGTGGCCAAGCGGGTGGTGTACCTGGTGACGGGTGAGCACGCGGATGAGATTCAGCCGGAGATTCAGCCGGTTACGGGGGCCGAAGGAGCGTAGGGCCTCCGGCGGTGCGGGGGGCGGGTTCGTTCGTGGTGGGCTTGGGGTCGTTGCGGGGTGCGGGTTTGTGTGGGCTGGTCGCGCCCACGCGGCGTCCCCGCACATCGACACAGCCCCGCGCCCCCCTTTTGGCGCTCCGCGCCGATTTCGCGGCTCTGCGCGCCGATCAAGGCCGCCTTCATGCCGATCAGCGCGCGCATCCGTGCGCCGTTGATGCGCCTGGCTGAGGGGGCGTGCAATGGGCATCCCAAGGGCACAGGCATCAGCCTTATGAGGAGGGACCATGGCCGAATCCCCCGCAAGCCCCGCCACGCCCGACCCGACCGGGGTCCGGGACACCCAGCAGCCCGCCGACATCAAGATCCTGCCCCTCGTCGGGGCCTGCGGCTGCGGCTCCGGCTGTCAGTGCGGATGCCAGTCCGGCAGTCCGTGCCAGTGCGGCTGAGTTCACAGGTACGAGGGAGGGGCCCGGTCGCCGGGCCCCTTCTGTCATAAGCGGAACCGCCGACGGGGCCCTCGACGCTCACCTACGCCGTGGTCCCGTCGATCCGCTTGCTGAAGCGAGGACTGCGTCCCGGTCGCCGTCGTACGCGTACTCGCGCCCCGCGACCACGAACAGATCGTCGTCGTCGCACGCCTCGTACGGCTCCCGGGCCTCGGCCCTCTCGGGCCAAGGCACTTCCAGCCCCGCCATGCGCTTGATCAGCGACGCCAACGCACGGCCCGCCCGCCGCACCCCGCTTGCCGAGGGGTCGCTCGTACGGCGGTACGGGCGCAGCATGGAGAAAGGGGCAGCAGGGGGCGGGAAGAGCGAAGAAGGAGGTGTGAGGCCATGGCGAAGTTCATGGACGTCCACCACGACATGAAGGGCATCACGGCCGACCAGCTGCAGGCCGCGCACAACGCCGACCTCGCGATAGAGAAGGACGAGAAGGTCCACTTCGAGCGCGCCTGGGCGGACCCGGATTCCGGTGTCGTCTACTGCCTCTCCGAGGCTCCCTCGGCCGACGCGGTCCAGCGCATCCACGAACGGGCCGGTCACAAGGCGGACGAGATCCATCCGGTACCGCTGACGATCTGAGCCCTGCCGTCATACGAACATACGGACCACATACGGCCCCACCCGACGCCCACCCAGACCCCGGCCTCCTGGGCCGCATTCGAGCGACCAGGAGGCCGGTCCATGCCCGCGCCGGGCCCATAGGCCCCCCTCAGCCTCCAACCCCTCAGCCCATCGAACGGTTGAGCGACCTCCGGTAATAATTCCGTAAAGGGGAAATGGAATTGACCCCTCCGGTGTTGGCCGGTGGGAGAGGGTCGCACGCCCTCCCCATGGCATGCCCGGAGCTAGGAGGAACGCCACGTGAGCCAGTACGTCAGCAGGCTCGGGCGACGCTCTTCGACCGCCGCGTCCCGGCTGAGGCTGCACAGGAAGCCACGCCGGGTGGCGATGCTGTCGGTGCACACGTCACCTCTCCACCAGCCGGGCACGGGCGACGCCGGTGGCATGAACGTGTACATCGTGGAGCTGGCCCAGCGCCTCGCCGCGATCAACATCGAGGTGGAGATCTTCACCCGGTCCACCACGGCCGCCCTCGCCCCGACCGTCGAACTGGCCCCCGGCGTCCTCGTCCGGCACGTCGACGCGGGACCGTACGAGGGGCTGGCCAAGGAGGACCTGCCGGCCCAGCTGTGCGCGTTCACGCACGGGGTCATGCAGGCCTGGGCGGGCCACCGGCCCGGGTACTACGACCTCGTCCACTCCCACTACTGGCTCTCCGGCCATGTCGGCTGGCTCGCCGCCGAGCGCTGGGGCGTCCCCCTCGTCCACGCCATGCACACCATGGCCAAGGTCAAGAACGCCTCCCTCGCCACCGGCGACACCCCCGAGCCCGCCGCCCGCGTCATCGGCGAGACCCAGGTCGTACGCGCCGCCGACCGCCTCATAGCCAACACCGCCGAGGAGGCCGACGAACTCGTCCGGCACTACGAGGCGGAGCGCGCCCAGGTCGCCGTCGTCCACCCGGGCGTGAACCTCGACCGCTTCCGCCCGGCCGACGGACGTGCCGCCGCCCGCGCCCGCCTCGGCCTCCCCCAGGACGCCCTCGTCCCCCTCTTCGCCGGTCGCATCCAGCCTCTCAAGGCCCCCGACGTACTCCTGCGTGCCGTGGCCGAACTGCTCGACGAGCGGCCCGAGTTGCGGTCGAAGATCGTAGTACCGGTGGTCGGCGGGCCCAGCGGGAGCGGGCTGGCGAAACCGGAGGGGCTGCAGAAGCTGGCGGCGCGGCTGGGGATCGCGGACGTCGTACGGTTCCGGCCGCCGGTGGGGCAGGAGCAGCTCGCGGACTGGTTCCGGGCGGCGTCCGTGCTGGTCATGCCGTCGTACAGCGAGTCGTTCGGGCTGGTCGCCATCGAGGCGCAGGCGACCGGTACGCCGGTGCTGGCGGCCTCGGTCGGCGGACTGCCGGTGGCGGTGCGCGACGGGGACACCGGTTTCCTGGTCCAGGGGCACGATCCGGTCGCGTACGCGCGCGTGCTGCGCGATTTCGCCGATGACCCTTCGCTTTCCGCGCGCATGGGCGCGTCCGCCGCCCGGCACGCCGAGTGCTTCGGCTGGGACACCGCCGCCCAGGCCACCGCCGACGTCTACACGGCCGCCACCCAGGACCACCGCCGCCACGGGCTGCGCGCCCACCACGGCTGACCACCCGACCACCCGTATCGCCGCCCGTACCGCCCCGGCCCGCCCATCCGTACCGCCCGGCCCGCCACCCGTACCGGCGGGTACGCTCGCCCCATGGCTGACGCAGCGTCGATCATCGAGCAGGTTCTCAGCGAGGCCGAGCTGGAGTGGGAGAGCCCCGGGCCCGGCAACTACGTCGTGAAGCTCCCCGGCACCCGCAAGCTCTCGACGACGGTTTCGCTGATCGTCGGCAGGCACTCCCTCTCGCTCAACGCGTTCGTCATCCGCCACCCCGACGAGAACGAGGCCGGCGTCCACCGCTGGCTCCTCGAACGCAACCTCAAGCTGTACGGCGTGAGTTACGCCGTCGACCGCCTCGGCGACATCTACGTCACGGCCCGGCTCCCCGTCTCCGCCGTGACCCCCGAGGCCGTCGACGCCCTCCTCGGCCAGGTCCTGGAGGCGGCGGACGGCTCCTTCAACACCCTCCTCGAACTGGGCTTCGCCTCCGCGATCCGCAAGGAGTACGCGTGGCGGGTGTCGAGGGGGGAGTCGACCCGCAACCTGGACGCCTTCAGCCATCTGACTCAGCGGCCGGCGACTCAGCGGCCGGCGGACTGATCCTCAGGTCTCCGAGGGCGTACGGCCTCCTCGCGCGCGCCCTCGCCGGGTACGGCCTTCTCGGCGCCCTCGTCGGGCACGGCCTTCTCGGCGCCCTCGTCGGGCACGGCCTTCTCGGCGCCCTCGTCGGGCACGGCCGCGGCGGCCCCCTCCTCCGGAAGCCGCCGCGTCAGCAACGCGTACCCCGCCCCCGCCACCGTCCCGACCACCGCGCACATCCCCCACAGCCACTCCGCGCCCCAGCGGTCGATGACGAGGCCGGACAGCACGGGGGCCATGAGGCCGGCCACGGCCCAGGACATGGTGTACATGCCCTGGTAGCGGCCCCGGCCGTGGGTCGGGGAGAGACGGACGACCACCCCCGTCTGGGTGGGGGCGTTGACGATCTCGGCGAGGGTCCACACACAGACCGTGAGGACGAAGACGCCGAGGGACCCGGCGAAGGCGGTGAGGCCGAAGCCGTATCCGGCGAGGAGGGCGGAGAGGACGAGCAGCCGTCCGGGGTCCCGGTGCTCGATGAACCGGGTGACGGGGATCTGGAGGGCGACGATGAGGACACCGTTGACGGCGATGGCCAGCCCGTAGTCGGCGGGGGTGAATCCGGCCTCGCCCATCGCGAGCGGCAGCCCCACCGCGCCCTGCTGGAAGATCATCGCGACGAGGAACGACAGCCCGACGACGGCCATGAAGCGCCCGTCCCGCAGCACGGCCCCCAGCCCGGCCTCGCCCGCCGCACCCTTCCCGTCCGCCGCCTCCGCCGTACGCTCCGGCCGGGACTCCGGCACCTTCAGGAAGACGACGACCGCGCAGAGCAGCGTCATCCCGGCCTCGACGAGGAACCCGGCGACATAGCTGACCTCCGCGATGAACCCGGCGGCCATGGAGGAGATCGCGAAACCGAGGTTGATGGCCCAGTAGTTGAGGGAGAACGCGCGCACGCGGTCCTCGGGCCGGACGATGTCGGCCATCATCGCCTGCACCGCCGGCCGGGAGGCGTTGCTGGCGGCGCCGACGAGGAAGGCCACGGCGGCGATCGCCACCGCGTCCCGTACGAAGCCGAGCAGCGCGACCGAGGCGGCGGTCGAGGCCTGGGCGATCAGCAGCGTGGGCCGCCGCCCGAGCCGGTCGGCCATCACCCCGCCGCCGAGCGACGAGATCACCCCGCCGAGCCCGTGCAACGAGACCACGAGCCCGGCGTACGAGGCCGAGTACCCGCGGTCCAGGGTCAGATAGAGCGCCATGAAGGTGGCGACGAACCCGCCCAGCCGATTGACCAGCGTGCTCGTCCACAGCCACCAGAACTCCCGGGGCAGCCCCGAGACGGACTCCCGAACAGCGCGTCTGGCGGCGGCGAGTGGCATAAGGGGTCCCCCATGGACGTACAGGTGCGGCGGCAGCGGCGTAAGGGATCTGACGGCGTACACCCATGACCGGCGTAAGCGGCTCAGACGCCAAGCACAACTTACGGACAACCTACGAACGACCCCTCGGTCCGGGCCACCCGTTTAACAGACCCCGTCAACTGTCCGCCTGTCGGCCAGACCGGTGATCATTCATGGGCGTCGATTACGCTCGGGGCCATGGCCGACGCACCGTACAAGCTGATCCTCCTCCGCCACGGCGAGAGCGAGTGGAACGAGAAGAACCTGTTCACCGGCTGGGTGGACGTCAACCTCACTCCGAAGGGCGAGAAGGAGGCGACGCGCGGCGGTGAGCTGCTGAAGGACGCCGGTCTGCTCCCGGACGTGCTGCACACCTCCCTCCAGAAGCGCGCCATCCGCACGGCGCAACTCGCGCTGGAGGCCGCCGACCGCCACTGGATTCCGGTCCACCGCAGCTGGCGCCTGAACGAGCGCCACTACGGCGCCCTCCAGGGCAAGGACAAGGCGCAGACGCTCGCCGAGTTCGGCGAGGAGCAGTTCATGCTGTGGCGCCGCTCGTACGACACCCCGCCGCCGGAGCTCGCGGACGGCACCGAGTACTCCCAGTCCGGCGACGCCCGCTACGCGACGATCCCGCCGGAGCTGCGCCCCCGCACGGAGTGCCTGAAGGACGTCGTCACGCGCATGCTCCCGTACTGGTACGACGGCATCGTCCCCGACCTCCTGGCCGGCCGCACGGTCCTGATCGCGGCCCACGGGAACAGCCTCCGCGCCCTGGTCAAGCACCTCGACGGCATCTCCGACGCCGACATCGCGGGCCTCAACATCCCCACGGGCATCCCCCTGTCCTACGAACTCGACGCCGACTTCAAGCCCCTCACCCCCGGCGGCACCTACCTCGACCCCGAGGCGGCCGCGGCCGCGATTGAGGCGGTCAAGAACCAGGGGAAGAAGAAGTAAGCAGAGCTGAAGGAGCCCCCTACCTGCGGTTTCTCCGCTGGTAGGGGGCTCGTTGCTGTGCTGGGGCCGTCTCTGGGCCGTCAGGTGTGGGACGGCTCGGGCCGGGCCGTATCGAAGACGGCGGCCACGGCCTTGCGGGTGCGTTCCTGACTGGACGGCATGAGGTGTGCGTACACGCGGAGCGTCAGGCCCGGGTCGGAGTGGCCCAGGTACTCGGCGAGGGCCTTGATGTTCTCTCCGGCGTCCAGGAGCAGCGAGGCGTAGAAGTGCCGGAGTGCGTGCATGCCGTTCTCGCGGGACTCGGTGTAGGGCTGGCCGCGCTCCGGGGTCGGGATGATCCCGGCAGCGGCAAGCGCAGGCTTCCACGCTTCCTCGTTGAGCGAGGTGCGCCAGACGTGGCCGCCGCGCGGCGCGGTGAAGATCAGCCGCTTGGTCACCGAAGGCCCATCGGCCACCTTCCACGGCAAGGTGATCTCGACCGGCGGGAACCGCTTCATGTGCGCGCGGAGCGCATCGGCGACCGGCCCAGGAAGCGGTACGTCTCGGAGCTTGCCGCCCTTGGGCGGAGCGAACACGGCCTTGCTGCGGCTCAGTTTGAGTTGCTGGACCACGTGAAGCGTGTCCGACTCGAAGTCGATCGCATCGACCGCGACGCCGAGGATCTCGCCCTGTCGGAGGCCACAGCCGCCGCCCAGGTCAACCATGGCTTGGTACCGCTCGGGCATGGCGGCCTGGACGGCGAAGACCCGTTCCGGCGTCCAGGGGACGATCCGCTTGGTATCCACGGTCGGCGGCCGGACAGAGCGAGCCGCACACGGATTCCGAGGAAGGTGGCCGTCGTCCACGGCCGCACTGAGCGCGGCTCGCACGTTGGAGTAGATCGTCCGAGCGTACGAGCCCCGGACGCCGTTCTCCTGCAACTGCCGCACCCAGTCGCGTATGTGAGCAGGCTGGAAGGAGCCGAGCGGACGCGAGCCCAGGTAGGGGAAGGCATGCAGTCGAAGCTGCGACTCCATCGACGCCTGGGTGTTGGGGTCCGGCGCGTGAGTCACCCACTTCTCGGCGTACTGCTGGAAGGTGATCCGAGCGGCGCGAGGGTCGATGTACTGCCCGCGCGCCATGTCCGCCTCGATGTGCGACAGCCACTGTTCGGCGAGCCGCTTCTGTCGGTCCGGGAAGCTCTTCGACACAGAAGCCGAAGAGAGCGATCAGTACGACGACCCAGGTTCGGACGCCGAGGAACTTGACCGCGCCCCAGGCGAAGAAGCCGAGGACGACGACAAGAGGCAGGCTGACGGTCACGGTGTGCGGGGTCCTTCCATTGGTTCGGCTATTCAGCGGACGGGGCAGCGGTGGGTGCGGGCGGCCAACTCGGCGGCGGCGCGGCTGTCGTAGTCGGCGGAGAAGTTGCAGCGCGGGGCCGTGCAGGCGGCGGTGTGCTTCTCGCGGCCCCGGCCGTCGTACGACGTGGCGACCTGTACAGGGCCGATGCGGGTGACGTTGCGGAAGCGGCGGTTGGGCATGCTCAGTTCTCCTGTCGCAGGCTGGGTCCGGGGAAATCGTGCAGGATGCGGGCGGCTTCGGCAGGGTCCGTGACGCGGTCGGCGGCTTCTTCGGCAAGCAGCCGGGCCAGCGCGGTACGGCCGCTGACAGCCATTTCGCGGGCCGCTTCGAGGTAGTCGGCGGCGGTGTTGAAGGTGAACAGGGGCATCGGTCAGCTCCCGGTCGGTGTGAGGTGGGTGGCGATGGCTTCGGCCATGGGCGCGGGGACGCCGAGGCGGGCACGGAGGGTTGGTGTGTCGATCGGTGTTCCGGTGCGGGTGTGGTGTTCGGCGGCGACCTTGCGGGCGTGTTCGACGAGGGCGGCCGGGACGGGGACGGCGGGCCGCTCGGGCGGCGGTGGCTCGATGGCTGGTTGTGCGGGCGGCGGTTCTTCGGGGGTGGGTTCGGGGGCGTCCTCCTGGTCCACGGGGTCGTCCGTGTCCTTGGGGTCTGTGTCGGCCGTCGTGGGGCTGGAATGTGCGAGGAGAGTTCCGCCGAGGAAGGCGACCGCAGGCCAGCCTGCGACGAGGATGCGAAGCCAGGCGGGTACGTGGTCCATGTCGAGAAGGCCGGCGGTGGCGACGTTCGCGCCGAGGGAGGCGGCGAGGGCGATGACGAACCAGCACCACCCGGCCGCTTTCGCCTCTCCGGAGCGCAGCCGACGCCAGGCGGCGACGAGCAGCAGGTCGACCGAGACCGGGTAGGCCCACGCTTTCCACCCGTCCTGTCCGGCCGCCGAGGCGATGTCGTGCAGGTGGGCGAAGGACAGCGTGGCGGCGATGAGCGCCTGCACGAGCACCGCGTCGACACGGGCCAGTTGGGCGCGCATAGAGGCGGCTCCTTTCGGCTTCAGGCATGGCAGGGGTAGGGACGTGGCGTGAGACGGTCACGCCGACCGGGGTGGGAAGTGGGCGAAGGTCAGTCGGTCACGGGGTGCGGCTGCACCGCCGGGGCCGACGACTCGACGGGCCGTACGGGGACGTCTGGACGGAAGGGCTTGAGCGTGGGAAGGGCAGGCACCAGGTGGGCCGACTCCCGGCAGATCTCGGCAGCCTCGCCGAGGGAGAGGTACGGGGTGCGGATGCGTGACCAGCCGCCGGAGGTGTCACCGGCCACGGCCAGGCCGGGCAGTTCCGGGGCGATGGCGCAGGCGGCGGAGACCGCCTCGGGGGCGATGTCGCCGAGTGCCATCTTCGCGGAGGCTTCGTCGTTGACGCGGTGGCAGACCCGGCC
>NZ_JBSFVY010000052.1:0-51903 GCF_053592555.1 Streptomyces sp. NPDC002643 | reverse complement strand
GTCGGCCGGGCCGTCGTCGGCCGGGCCGTCGTCGGCCGGACCGTCGTCGGCCGGGCCATCGTCGGCCGGACCGTCGTCGGCCGGACCGTCGTCGGCCGGACCGTCGTCGGCCGGACCGTCGTCGGCCGGGCCATCGTCGGCCGGGCCATCGCCAGCCGGGCCGTCGTCGGCGGGGCCGCCGCCCGGGGTGCCTCCGTCCGCGGTGTCATCCGGCGCCCGACGCCGATCCGGCCCGCCATCGGCCGCCTCGTCCGCGCCGCCTCCCACGCGTGGCGCCTCGGCCTCTCTGCCCTCGGCACCCATGCCCTGTCCGTCCCCGGCGCTGGAGTCCGCTCCTCGTTGGTCCTGTCGTCCTCGTCGGTCCTGTCGTCCCTGCCGGTCCTGTTGTTCTTGCCGGTCCTCCGGCTCCTCGTCGTCGTGTGCGTCGAAGTCGGCGGTGCCGTCGTTCACACCGCACCTCCGGGTTCGGGAGGGGTGCCGGAGGCGCGGGTGTCGTGGGCGGTGGCGAGGAGTTGGAGGCCGAGGCGGAGTCGGCGGCGGGCCTCGTCCTCGGTGACGTCGAGGTCGGCGGCGGTCTGGCGGTAGTCGCGGCGCTGGAAGTACGCCAGCTCCAGGGCGGCCCGCAGTGGTGTGGGCATCGCCTGCACTATGTAGTCGGCGCGGGCGGCCACCGACGCCTGGTGGACCTTGCGTTCCAGGTCCGCCGTGGTGCCCTCGCCGCCCTCGGCCAGCGCGGCGGTCTCCGTGGCGCGCAGCCGCCGTACGGCCAGACGGTGGGTCAGCGCGGCCACCCAGGAACGCAGCGGGCCCTGCTTGGGGTCGTACGACTCGGGGTGCTCCCAGAGCTGGGCGAACACCTCGCGGGTGATGCCGTCGGCGCCCCGCTCGTCGTCGAGGACGCGGTGGGCGAGGCCGTGCACCAGCGACGCGTACCGGTCGTACAGCTCACCGAGGGCCGCCGCCTCGCCGCGCGCCAGCCGCTGCTGCATTCTGCGGTCCCAGCGGGGTGGTGCGTCCTTCGTCGCCATACGGCTCCCTCACCCCCGGTCGTACCTGCGCCGTTCCTGATCGTCCCGCTGCCCGCGTCCAGCCTGTGTGCACCGCCTTCTCGAATGTAGTCGGCACCGCTGACCGCGCACGCCCCTTTATGGCAATGTGCGCCCCTCGGGGCGGCGAAGATGGTAGGGACCTCCTCGGTCAAGCGCTTACCGGTGGCCCACCTGGGCCTCTGTCCACCCGTACGCCACCCTTTCGGGGCTTGTCGCAGCTCTGTACGGCGTCTACCCCGTGCGAAAACGACCACACGAGAACGCCGAGAGTCGGTTCTCGATCGATTGACGATCACTCGCGACCGTACTCGATGTGAAACGCACCGAAAAGGGCCCTGAAATGGCTCGGTTACCACGCGCTCCCGCTGGCGCGGGGGTGTTTCATGGAACGACGGCGGGGCAGCCGCGCAGCAGGAAGCGGTGTTGTGGCTTCCGGTTCGGCGACTGAGAGGCATCGCGGTGGCGTTCGAAGTGACCGACGGCGGGCGGGGTGAGTGGGCCGTGCTGCGGGTGTCCGGGGAGATGGACCTCGTCACCTCACCGGTTCTGCGGCAGCGGGTGCACGAGGCGGTGGCCGAGGGCCGGCGAAGTCTCGTCCTCGATCTCTCCGGGGTCGTCTTCTGCGACTCCAGCGGCGTCGGCGTCCTCATCGCCACCCGCCGCCTCATCCGCTCCTGCCAGGGCCGCCTCCGGCTGATCCTGCCGGCGGACGGACGGGCGAGCGGGGGCCGGGCGGGCGCGACGGGCGGCGGCCGGGACGGCGGCGGTGCGGCCGGGGGCGCGGCCGGGGGCGCGCACGTCAATCGGGTCATGGCCGCCCTCGGAGTGCGCCGCCTCTTCGACGTTCACCCCGACGTGGACTCGGCGACCGCCCCGGACCCCGACGACCGGGCGGACCCCCTCTCCGCCTGACCGGCCCGCCCTCTACACGCGCTCGTCCCACGTGTTCGCGCGGCCCACCGGGACGCCCCGCAGGTGTGATGTCGACCACGTGCCGGTGTCCCGATGGCCACACTGTTGTCCTGGAATTCCCGCAGTCTTGGTACAAGCACCCCTTTCCCGCACCGTGTCGGCCCCCGACGTCGTACGCTCCGTGCGAGAAGCACCCACTTGACGTAAGGCGGGCTCGAAAAGACATGGTCAGCAGCGAGTACGAGCGCAGGATCGCCGCCCGGTTCGCCACCTTCGACCAGGACGGCAACGGCTGGATCGACCGCGAGGACTTCAGCGCGGCGACCAAGGCGGTACTCAACGAGTTCGGTACCACCGCACGCTCCGACAAGGGCCAGGCCCTGTACATCGGCGCCGAGGCGTTCTGGCAGGGCATGGCCGGGATAGCGGACCGGGACGGCGACCAGCGCATCACACGCGACGAGTTCGTGAACGGCGCGGTCAAGCGACTGCGCGACAACCCCGACAGGTTCGCCGAGATCGCCCGCCCCTTCCTGCACGCGGCCCTCGCCGTCGCGGACGCCGACGGGGACGGTACGGCCACGGTCGAGGAGACCGCCCGGGTCCTCAAGGCCCTCGGCGTCCCCGAGGAGATCGCCACCGCCTCCGCCGCCGCCCTCGACACCGACGCCGACGGCAAGGTCAGCGAGACGGAGGTCGTGACGGCGTTCGCCCGCTACTTCACCGTGCCCGAGTAGGCCCCACAGCCACCGTGCCGGCCCTCACCGGGCCCGAGTGGTCCGGCAATCCAGGGCCCGGCTCATGAGAACCGCTCCCTCAGCCTGTACTTGAGCACCTTCCGCAGGGTCTCGTTGCGCGGAAGGGCGTCCACCACCTCCAGTTGCTCCGGCAGCTTGTGGACGGACAGCCCTTCCGCGCGCAGATACGACGTCACCTGCTCCAGGGTCAGGGGCTCCGCGCCCGGCGGCTGTTCGGCCACCGCGCACACCCGCTCCCCGCGTTCGGGGTCCGGCAGCCCTATCACCGCCACATCGGCGACCGCCGGATGCTGGTGCAGCAGGTCCTCGATCTCCTTCGCGGAGATGTTCTCGCCCTTGCGGATGATGACGTCCTTGAGGCGTCCGGTGAGGACCAGATGGCCGCTGTCGGTGAGGTGTCCGAGGTCGCCCGTCACGAAGAAGCCGTCGGCGTCGAAGGCCTGGGCCGTCTGCGCCGGGTCCAGATACCCCCGGCAGACGGCCTCTCCCTTCAGCCGCACCTCCCCGTCCACGATCCGTATCTCCATTCCCTCCGGCGGCCGGCCCTCGGTCGTGGCCAGGTTCTCCGCCGAGTCGTCCGGGACGCCCATCGTGATCATCGGGACCTCGGTCATGCCGTAGCCATGGGTGAGCTGGACACCCATCTCGTGTACGACGGAGTGGTACAGCTCCGGTGGCTTCGGCGCTCCGCCGCCCGCGAGCAGCCGTAGCGACGGAACGGCCTTGCGGCCGGGCGGCTGCCCCCGCTGCTCCGCCAGGAACATCGAGTAGAACGCCGTCGACCCGCCCGCCACCGTCACCCCGTGCCGCCGATACTCCTCCAGCGCGGCCGGCAGCGCGAAGTGCTCGAACAGCACGGCCGGGAAGCCGTACAGCAGGAGCATCACCAAGTAGTCCGGGCCGCCGATGTGGGCGTACGGAAACGCGATCGAGCCGACATCCTCCTGGGTGAGCCTGAGCGCGTGGGCCAGACAGGAGCCGCCCGCGATCAGTGAACGGTCGGTGTGCAGGACGCCCTTGGGGTCGGAGGTCGTCCCCGAGGTCCAGTAGATCCAGCGGACGGCCGTACCGTCGGCGGCGGAGGGCGGGGCGGGGAGTACGGCCGGGTCGCCCTCCGGGAGGCCGTCGGCGTCGTACACCTCGAAGACGCCCTTGGCGTCCAGCCGCCGGGCCATCTCCGTGTGGTCGAAGCCCCGCCACCGCCCCGGCACGGCGAAGTACTCCGCCCTGGACTCCCGTAGCGCGAAGCCGACTTCGCGGTCCCGGTAGAAGGGGATGACCGGGGACTGCACGGCGCCGAGGCGGGCCAGCGCGAGGGAGAGCAGGACCGTCTCGATACGGGTGGGCAGTTGCCAGGCGACGACCGTGCCCGGGCGTACGCCCCTGTCGTACAGCCCGGCCGCCACCCGCTCGGCGCGCGTGCGCAACTCGCCGAACGTGAGCGCGCGGTCGTCCTGGAGGAGGACGGGCCGGTCGGGCGTGAGATCGGCGCGGCGGGCGACCAGGTCCCACAGGGTGGGTGAGGAACTCAAGGTGTGCGGGGTGTCGTTCACGACTGTCTGCCCCCTCCTTGGCTGACGACTCGTCAGATGGGATGCTATCTGACGGACCATCAGATGGAGACTGGTCAGACAGAGACAGATATCGGTTGGACAGAGACAGATATCGGTTGGACACCGTCCGGCGGAGGGGACCCCATGACCGAACTGCCCCGCATCATCAGCGTCGACGACCATGTGATCGAGCCCGCGCATCTCTTCTCGACCTGGCTGCCGGAGAAGTACCGGGACCGCGGGCCCCAGCCGCTCACCGCCGGGATCGGGGAGCTGGCGTACGTCGCCGGGAAGTACCAGATCACGATGGACCCGGAGGGGCCGCCGACCGACTGGTGGATCTACGAGGACCTGAAGTTCCCGTACAAGCGGAACATCGCGGCCGTCGGCTTCGACCGGGACGAGATGACGTTGGAGGGGATCACGCGCGAGGAGATGCGGCGCGGCTGCTGGGACCCCAAGGCGCGACTGGCGGACATGGACCTCAACCATGTCGAGGCGTCCCTCTGCTTCCCCTCCTTCCCGCGCTTCTGCGGGCAGACCTTCGCCGAGGCGCACGACAAGGAGGTCGCGCTGGCCTGCGTACGCGCCTACAACGACTGGATGGTCGAGGAGTGGTGCGGCGACAGCGGCGGCCGGCTCATCCCGCTCTGTCTGATCCCGCTGTGGGACATCGACCTGGCCGTGGCGGAGATCCGCCGCAACGCGGCCCGTGGCGTCCGCGCGGTCACCTTCTCCGAGATCCCGACCCACCTCGGGCTGCCGTCGATCCACTCCGGGTACTGGGACCCGTTCTTCGCGGTCTGCGAGGAGACGGGCACGGTCATCAACATGCACATCGGCAGCAGTTCGCAGATGCCCGCCGCGTCCCCGGACGCCCCGCCCGCCGTCCAGGCGTCCCTGTCCTTCAACAACGCGATGGCGTCGATGATGGACTTCCTCTTCAGCGGGGTCCTCGTACGCTTCCCGCGCCTCAAACTCGCCTACAGCGAGGGGCAGATGGGCTGGATTCCGTACGCGCTCGAACGCGCCGACGACGTGTGGGAGGAGCACCGGGCCTGGGGCGGGGTGCGCGATCTGATCCCGGAGCCGCCCTCGACGTACTACTACCGGCAGATGTTCTGCTGCTTCTTCCGGGACAAGCACGGGGTGGCGTCCCTGGATGTCGTCGGGCGGGACAACGCGACGTTCGAGACCGACTACCCGCACGTCGACTCGACCTTCCCGCACACCAAGGAGGTCGCCCTCGACCACGTCAAGGGCCTCGACGACGAGACGGTCCACAAGCTGATGCGCGGCAACGCGATCCGCATGCTCGACCTGGACTTCGACAAGTAGCCGGGTGCCCCGTGGACTTGACGTACACGCCCGAGGAGGAGGAGTTCCGGGCCCGGTTGCGTCAGTGGCTGGCGAAGGCGTTGCCGTCACTGCCGCCGAGGCCGTCGCCTCAGGACTGGCCGGGGCGGCGGGCGTACGACCTCGGCTGGCAGCGGATGCTGTACGACGCCGGGTACGCGGGGCTGCACTGGCCGGTGGACGCGGGCGGGCGGGGGGCGACCCCGACCCAGCATCTGATCTACCTGGAGGAGACGGAGCGGGCGGGCGCCCCTTATGTGGGCGCCAACTTCGTGGGGTTGCTGCACGCCGGGCCCACGATCGCCGCCGAGGGGACGGCCGGGCAGCGGGCGCGCTGGCTGCCGTCGATCCTGCGCGGCGAGGAGGTCTGGTGCCAGGGCTTCAGCGAACCGGGCGCCGGCTCCGACCTGGCGGCGCTGCGCACGCGCGCGTGGCGGGACGGTGACGAGTACGTCGTCACCGGCTCCAAGATCTGGACCTCGCACGCCGAAGTCGCCGACTGGTGCGAGCTTTTGGTCCGTACGGATGTGGAGGCGCCGAAGCACCGGGGCATCTCCTGGCTCGCCATGCCCATGAACGCGCCCGGCGTCACCGTACGGCCCCTGCGCACGCTCGCCGGTTCCACCGAGTTCGCCGAGGTGTTCCTCGACGAGGTGCGGGTGCCGGTGGCGAACCGGGTCGGGGACGAGAACGACGGCTGGCGCGTGACCATGGTGACGCTGTCCTTCGAGCGGGGCACGGCGTTCGTGGGCGAAGTGGTGGCGTGCGGGCGGGTGTTGGGTGAGGTGGCGCGCAAGGCGCGGGCGAACGGCCGCTGGGACGATCCGGCCGTACGACGCCGACTCGGCCGCCTGAACGCCGAGTTCAGGGCGCTGTGGCGGCTCACCCAGTGGAATGTGAGCGAGGCGGAGGCGAGCGGCGGAGTACCGGGCGTAGGGGGTTCGGTTTTCAAACTGAGGTACTCGCGCGCGCGTCAGGAGCTGTACGAGGCGGCTGCCGAAGTCCTGGGGGCGGGCTCGCTGGACCTCGACCACCCTTGGGTTCTCGACCGGCTGTCGTCGCTCTCGTACACCATCGCGGCGGGGACCTCGGAGATCCAGCGGAACATCGTGGCCGAACGGATTCTGGGCCTGCCGAAGGGGCGGTGAGGTGCGCGATGCGTTTCCAACTCACGGAGGACCAGCGCGCGTTGCGGGCCGGGACGCGGGAGCTGCTGGCCCGCCGCTTCGACCGGGAGGCGTTACGGGCGGCCGTCGACGCGCCCGGTGTACTGGACCGGCGGCTGTGGCGGGAGCTGGGGGCGGCCGGGTTCTTCGCGTTGCGGGTGCCGGAGGCGGAGGGCGGGGTCGGGCTGGGGATTCCGGAGGCCGTGCTGGTCTTCGAGGAGGCGGGACGGGCGCTGGTGCCGGGGCCGTTGGCGGCCACGCATCTGGCGGCGGGATCGGTACCGGGCGCGGCGGCCGGGGAGGCCGTCGTCACCGCCGTGGGTCCGGGCGGGCTGGTGGAGTGGCTGGACACGGCGGACGTCGTACGGGGGGACGCGGCCGGGGCCGTACCGCTGAGGTCGGTCGATCCGCTCACTCCGCTGCACCGGGCGCCCGTGGCGGGTCCGGCCGATGACCTCTTCGTCCTGCTGACCGCCGCCGAGCAACTGGGGACGGCGGGGCGGGTGTGCGAGACGGCGGTGCGCCATGCGCGGACGCGGGAGCAGTTCGGGCGGCCCATCGGGGCGTTCCAGGCGATCCAGCATCTGTGCGCCGAGACGCTGGTGCGGGTGGAGTTGGCGAGGGCGGCGGTGTACGCGGCGGCCGTGACCGTGGACCCGGTGGACATCGCGGCGGCCCGGCTGTTGGCGGACGAGGCGGCCGTGCGCGGGGCGAGGGACTGTCTCCAGGTCCACGGCGGGATGGGGTTCACCTGGGAGGCCGACGTACATCTGTGTCTGAAACGGGCGTGGGTGCGGGCAGAACGTGGCGGATTGATCACGGACAGTGAGGAGTTGTTGGCGGGGGAACTGTTGAGCGGGGCGGGGTGAGCGCGCTGACCTGCGTGAGCGTTGAAGGTGTGGCACGGCCTTGAGGGGATGTCGCGGAATGTGGCATACCGGAATTACCGAGCGTTGATACCGGGTTGTGTCCTAGGTGTGACTTGTCACGGCCTGGAGTCGGAGTTCCGCTCCGGTACCTTCTGGGGGATGCGAGCGGTTGCGAGGTCGAACCTGTCCGGTGTTGCCCCTGAGGCGGCCCCGGTTCCGGCGATGCGCGCCGCGCGTGAAGTGGGCCGGAAGCCTTTCGCTCCGGTTCGCTCGGTCTGTTCGACTCCCCGAAATGAGCGTCGCACAGTATGCCGTACGCGTACTCCTTCGCGCTGGAATATGCCTGAAGCGCTTGTTGGGGTGACTGTACGTCAACCATGCTGTCTTGTAAGGGGATCACGGTCCGTGATCCCTGTGATCCTGGCATCGACGACGGTGGAGTCGGCCAGGCAGAAGATGACCACGATCGTGGCCCCGGAGGGGCGTGCGGAGATGTGTCCGCCGGTTCGGATGGTGTGAGCGGTGCAGGTGCTTCAAGTGCAGCTGGAGATCCGGCCCGACCCCGCAGAGGTGGGTCGCGCCCGGAGATGGGCCCGTTCACGGCTCGCGGGGTCCGGGATAGGGGATGACGAGCCGCTGGCCGAGACGTTGATCCTGCTCGTCTCCGAACTGGTCACCAACGCCGTTGTCCACACCGGGCGTCCGGCCGTGCTGCGGCTGTTGATGTCGGGGCGGGGCGATGGGGGCGTCGGGGGCGGCGGGGGTGTTGGGGCCGTCGGGACGGTGCGGTTGGAGGTTGCCGACGGTTGTTCCTGTGCGCCTACGCCTCGGTGTGCCGACGGTGAGGAGACCGGGGGGCGGGGGCTCGCCCTGGTGGAAGGGCTCGCCGATCGGTGGGGCTGGTGCCACGAGGGGGGCGGCAAGCGGATCTGGTGCGAACTGGACCGGGCCGCGCCCGAGGTGGCCGGGGCCGCGTCCGGGGCCGGGGGTGTGGTGACTCCGGTGGTCTATCCGGCGGGGCGGGCGGTTACGGGCGTTGCGGCGGTGACTGCGGGCGCGGTGACCGCTGGGGCTGTGGCGGTGGGTCGTGAGGCTCGGGTGGAGTTGGCTGTGCGGGTTTAGTGCGGCTGGGGGGTTCTTGCTGGACCTGGGTTGCGCGTGCACCGGCGGTCGATGCCGGCCTCGGCCGGGGTGGGGTGACCGTGGCGGCTGGGCTGTGCATTGAAGGGGCGCGGGGCTGTATCGATGTGCGGCTCCGCCGCGTGGGCGCGATCGGCCACGACGGGCCCGCGGTCGCCAATTCACGCGTACCCCCGAGCTATTAGGCGTTCGGCGGGTGCGGCAGCGTACGGCGCACAACGGGGCGTAGCCCAGAACCACCACACACCCGGCGCGCGCGGCTGCGCTGGCGCACGGGCGCACGGGGCTTCACGGCACCCGGGACACCTTCGTGGCGTGCGCCGTCCCCGCCCTCGTGCGTTCGGCGAATCACCGAACGCCCATTGACGCACCGTGTCCGTTTCATCACGCTTGTGTTCAGCGATTCGCCGCGAGGGGACGCCGAGGGCTTCGACGGAAGCCCTCGACGAGTGTGGGTCGTGTTTCGGCGTCGGCTGCCGACCGGGCCCGGGGAGCAGGGCGGGTACGCCGAAGCCGGACGGCGGCGCGCGCTGCCGAGCTCGGGGCGGGCAGGAGCGCGCCGCCGGCCGACCCGGGGCCGGGGCCCGGGGGCACGCCGTACCGCCGGGACTACAGAATCGCCACCGGCGCGACCGGCGTTCCCGTGCCGCCCACGAAGGGTTCCGGCATCGCGGAGAGCAGGAAGTCGTAGCGGCCCGTTTCTCCACAGGCTGTGGACAACTCTTCGAGATTCCAGTTCTGCCCCTGCGGCATGCCCATTTCGACGAGATGGAGGGCATGGACGGGCAGCCACAGATCCTCGATCTCAGGGGGGAAGATCTCGAAGGCGAGGGTGTCGTTGGCGACGGCGGCGACATCGCGCGCGTGGAACCACTCGGGGGTGCGCAGGGAGAGTCCGGGCGACGGGTACGCGTACGCGTGCTTGTCGCCGACGAGATACGCCTGCATCTGGCCCGTACGGACGAGGACGATGTCGCCCGCGCGGACACGCGTACCCGCCAACTCCTCCGCCAAGTCCAGGTTTTCGGGCGTGACGGCGTGGTCGCCGGGGAGGCGGGCGTCCGGCGGCAGCCCGAGTGCGCGGGGGATGTCGAGGAGGACGCCCCGCGAGACGACGGGGCGGGCCTTGTCGATGCCGGCGAACGTGGCGCCGGCGTGCGGGGTGATGGTGGTCGCCGGGCGGCCGTTGTAGACGCGGCCCGAGTGGGAGACATGGGTGAGGGCGTCCCAGTGGGTGGCCGCCTGGAGGCCCATGGTCACGGCGTCGTCGCTGCACGCGACCGTGCCGGGGCCGAAGATCTCCTGATTGATCTGCGTCATGGTGTGCAGCGGGTTCACCCGGCCCGGCATCATCCCCGTCTGCACGCCGTCCTGTTGGAGGGGCAGTGCGAGCGGGACGCGGCGGCCGGAGCGTACGCAGGACGCCGCCGCCTCGCGTACCACCTCGTCGGTGATCAGGTTCAGCGTGCCGCTCTCGTCGTCCGGACCCCAACGGCCCCAGTTGTTCACCCTCTTGGCGATCTCCGCGAACGCGGCGAACTCGGTGGGCGGTGACATCGGCCCTCCCCGGGGCTTGTGTGGGTGCATCTGACGGGTCGTAGAATCGCCGTGCGCCGCAAATCTAACGGTCCGTCAGAAACGTGGTGAGGGGAAGGGGCCCGGAGTGGGGAACTTCTTGGCAGGCAAGGTCGTCGCCGTCACCGGAGCGGGGCGGGGTATCGGCCGCGCGGTCGCCCTCGGCGCGGCGGCCGAGGGGGCACGGGTCGTCGTCAACGACTACGGGGTGGCTGTGGACGGCTCCGAGCCGACCAGTTCCGTCGCCGAGGCGGTCGTCAAGGAGATCGAGGCGGCCGGGGGCGAGGCCGTCGCCGTCGCCGATGACGTGTCCACGATGGCGGGCGGGCAGCGGATCGTCGACACCGCCCTCGCCTCGTACGGGCGGATCGACGGCGTCGTGTGCGTTGCCGGGATTCTGCGGGAACGGATGCTCTTCAACATGACCGAGGAGGAGTGGGACCCGGTTGTCGCCACGCACTTGAAGGGCACGTTCACGGTCTTCCGCGCCGCGGCGGCCGTGATGCGCAAGCAGCGGGCGGGGACGCTGATCGGGTTCACCAGCGGCAACCACCAGGGGTCCGTGTCGCAGGCCAACTACAGCGCGGCCAAGGGCGGGGTGATCTCGCTGGTGCGGAGCGCTGCGCTAGGTCTGCACCGGTATGGGGTGACCGCGAATGCGGTTGCCCCCGTGGCGCGTACGCGGATGTCGGCGGGCGTTCCCATGGAACTGGCCGAGATCGGGGAGCCGGAGGATGTGGCCGCGTTCGTGGTGTATCTGCTGTCGGACCGGGCTCGGGAGGAGCGGATCACCGGGCAGGTGTACACGGTGGCGGGGCCGAAGATCGCGGTGTGGGCCCAGCCGGGTGAGCTGCGCTCGGCTTACGCGGATGGGGGGTGGACGCCGGAGATGATCGCGGAGGTGTTGCCGGGGGCGGTGGGGGTGGACCCGATGCCGATGCTTGAGCGGGTGGAGGAGATGGCGAGGGCCGCGTCTGCGCAGGAGCGGCCGAACGCCTAGTGGGGTGGGGGTGTGGGTTGTTTGGCGGGTGCGGGTCGTGTGTGGCTGGTCGCGCGCACGCGGCGGAGCCGCAAAATCGATATAGCCCCGCGCCCCTTTGGTGACCGGCAGCCATAAGTGCTCCTTGGCTGCGGGCAATCGTGCCGATGGGCGGCGCCCACCCAGCAGTCGTCGTAGCTGCGGGCAGGCGTGCCGCTAGGGCGGCGCCCATCCCAAAGAGAGCGGCACCCTGTCAGCGCCGGTAAGCGAGACCCCGGCCCGGCCAGCCCGCGCGCCGAGCAGCTGTCAACGCAAGAGTTCCGGTCGGCCAACCAAGGGCGGCACGCATGGAGTTCGGGTACAGCGAAGAGGACGAGGTTTTCCGGGCGGAGGCCAAGGCATGGCTCGCGGCGCACGCCGGGGTCGTACGGGAACGCCGTACATGGGAACGTACGCTCGGCGCCGCCGGTTGGATCGGGCTCGGGTGGGGCGAGGGCGGGTACGGGAATCGGACCGCCACGCTCATCCAGCAGGTCGTCTGGGCCGAGGAGTACGCGCGGGCCGACGTTCCGGCACGGTCGGGGCACATCGGGGAGAAGCTGCTGGCACCCACCCTCATCGCCTTCGGGACCGAGGAGCAGAAGCGACGGTTTCTGCCGGCCGTCGCGCGGGGCGAGGAACTGTGGTGCCAGGGTTACAGCGAACCGGGCGCCGGCTCCGACCTCGCGGGGGTGCGGACCCGCGCCGAGCGGGCGGCGGACGGGTCGTACCGGGTCACCGGACAGAAGATCTGGACGTCCCTCGCCCATGACGCCGACTGGTGTTTCGTGCTCGCCCGTACGGAGGCCGGATCGACTCGGCATCGCGGACTGTCGTTTCTGCTCGTGCCCATGGATCAGCCGGGGCGGATCGAGGTCCGGCCGATCCGGCAGATGACGGGGACGAGCGAGTTCAACGAGGTGTTCTTCGACGGCGCGCGGGTGAGCGCGGACCATGTCGTGGGCGGGGAGGGCAACGGGTGGCGCGTCGCCATGGGACTGCTCGGCTTCGAGCGCGGGGTGTCGACGCTCGCCCAACAGATCGGGTTCGCCGAGGAGTTGAGGGCCGTCGTCCGTACGGCCGTGGAAAGCGGGGCGGCGGACGATCCCGTCGTACGCGAGCGACTGGTACGGCAGTGGGCCGAGTTGCGGGTGATGCGGTGGAACGCGCTGCGGACGCTGGGCGGTTCGGAGGAGCCCGGGGCGCCGAGCGTGGCCAAGTTGCTGTGGGGGCGCTGGCATCGGCGGCTCGGGGAGCTGGCCATGGAGGTGCGGGGGGCCGGGGCGGCCGTGGGGCCCGTCGACTGGTCGCCGGCCGAACCGTACCGGCTCGATCCGCTCCAGCATCTGTTCCTGTTCAGCCGGGCCGACACCATCTACGGCGGCTCGGACGAGGTACAGCGCACGATCCTCGCCGAGCGGGTGCTGGGGCTGCCGCGAGAGCCGAAGGGCTGAAGCAGGGCTGAGAGCGAGAGCCGAACGGTCGAGAGGGAGAGGTGGCGGAGGGCGTGAGAGGTGTGGTGTTCGACGGCTCGCGGGTCGAGGTCGTCGACGATCTGGTGGTACGGGAGCCGGGGCCCGGTGAGGTGGTGGTGGCCATCGCGGCGGCCGGGCTCTGCCACAGCGATCTGTCGGTGGTGGACGGGACCATTCCGTTCCCGGTGCCGGTGGTGCTGGGACATGAGGGGGCCGGGGTCGTCGAGGCGGTGGGGGCGGGGGTCGGGCATGTGCGGCCCGGGGACCATGTGGCGTTGTCCACCCTCGCGAACTGCGGGACCTGCGCGGACTGCGGCCGGGGGCGGCCGACCATGTGCCGCCGGGCGATCGGACGCCCGGATCGGCCGTTCGCCCGAGGGGAGGGGAAGGTGTTCCAGTTCGCGGCGAACTCGGCCTTCGCCGAGCGGACCGTGGTCAAGGCCGTGCAGGCGGTGCGGATTCCGAACGACATTCCGTTGACGTCGGCCGCGCTGATCGGATGCGGGGTGCTGACCGGGGTCGGGGCGGTACTGAACCGCGCGCGCGTGGACCGGGGGGACACCGTGCTCGTCATCGGGGCCGGGGGGATCGGGCTCAACGTCATCCAGGGGGCGCGGATCGCGGGGGCGGTGCGGATCGTCGCCGTGGACGCGAATCCGGAGAAGGAGGCGATGGCACGGCGGTTCGGGGCGACGGACTTCCTGACGTCCGTGGAGGGCGTGCGGGAGGTGCTGCCGACCGGGGCGGACCACGCCTTCGAGTGCGTCGGCCGCGTCGAACTGATCCGCCAGGCCATCGACCTGCTCGACCGCCACGGCCAGGCGATACTCCTCGGCGTCCCCGCAGCCACCGCCGAGGCGTCCTTCCTCGTCTCTTCCCTCTACCTCGACAAGTCCATCCTCGGCTGCCGCTACGGCTCTTCGCGCCCCCAGCGGGACATCGCCCTCTACGCCGACCTGTACCGCGAGGGCCGACTGCTCCTCGACGAACTGGTCACGGCCACCTACCCGGTAGAGGACTTCGCGAAGGCACGCTCCGACGCGGAGGCGGGGAGGGTGGCTCGGGCTGTGCTGACGTTCTGAGAAACCGGGGCTGATGCCGGCCTCCTCGCGGATGTGGCGCGTGAAGGTGCGGATGGACATGGATTCCTTTGCGGTCACCACCGTGCGCCGGGGCACTTCATGAAACAACGCGCATACCCGCGTTCATGCATGGACGCGGTGCGTCACCCCCTCTACCGTCGTGGGGCAGGTGGCCTGACCGGGGCCGTCAACAAGGGGCTTTGGCATGTCTGAGCGTGCGGTGCTCACCCCGGCTGACGGGCAATGGCAATGGGGAGTGCGGATCAGGTGGCGGCGAGCGGAAGTTCGGCGAGCATGACCGCGTAAACCGGGGAGTCCGGGAACGGCTGCCGTTCGCCGACCTTGCGGTACCCCCACGTCTCGTACATGGACTGCACCCTGGGGTGCGTGACGTCCACCAGGAGAGCGGCCAGATCCTCCTCCCGGTCGGCCAGCAGGGCCTGGTGGAGGCGTTCGGAGTGCCCTTGTCTGCGCCACTTCGGCCGGATCATCAGTTCGGAGACGTGGAAGGTACGGGTCTTGGCCGGGACCGGGGCGAGGTGATCGCGCCACCATTCGCGCCCGGGGTTGGCGGCGGCCCCGTAGGCGTACCCGATGGGTTCGGGGCCGTCGTAGCCGATGACACAGTGGAAACCGGGGTGGCTGGACCAGTGGTCGACAAACCATGCGAAGCGCTGGACGAACGGGTCGTCGGTCTGGTCGGCGTAGGCATCGGCGTGCACGTCGAGGAGGGTTTGGCGGATGTCGGCCGCGTCGTCGTGAGTGAAATGTCGGAAGACGATGGTCAAGCTCGGCTCCATTCGCTGCGGAAACGGTCGCCCCAGTCCTGGGCCACGGTAGCGGTCGGGGCGATGGTGATCAGGTCACGGTAGAAGTCGCCCAACAGGGAGCGCATGCGGCCGGGGATGGGATGGCTGGTCATCAGGTCGAAGGCGGTGGCTGCGGTGGCGCATGCCTGCTCGATGTCGTGCTGGTGGAGCTGAGCGAGGGCCAGTCGGGCGGTGGCCAAGGCGCGGTTGCGGTGGAACTGGCGCGGGATCGAGGCCAGGGCGCGATGCGAGGCGGCTTCGGCCTGGGCGTAGTTCCCGACCCGGTCACGGACGATGGCCGTAAGGGCGGACAGTTCCGACGGGCCGTAGAACGCGATCCACGACGGGCGCGCCTGGTCGGGGGCGGCTTTCGACAGGGTGTTCTCGGCGTACCCGAGGGAGCGCAGGGCGGCGTTCCGGTCGCCGATAGTGGCGTGACCGACGGCGGCACGGGCGTGCGCGAGCGAAGCGAACAAGGGGTCGCGGCGGCAGATACTCACGGCTTGGGCGGCGTAGGCGGCATCCACGGCCTTGGTGCGTTCCTGGCGTTGGTGGGCGAGCATCGCATACGAGTTCCACACGCGCAGCTGGGTCACGCCGTCGTTGGCCATACCGGCGAGCTGCAAGGCCCGGTCGAGGTGCTGTCCGGCACGTTGGGGCTGGCGGGCGTCGATGGCAGACCAGGCAGCTGTGGCCGTGTAGTCGGCGGCGACGGAGAACAGGCGCTGCCGGATGCGCTGTGTGGCCGCCTTCTGCTGGAGGTCGAGTGCTTGGCGGGCGCCGGACAGGGCGGCACTCTCCAGAGCTTCGTGTCCGCCTCGGTGGTCGTCCAGGGCCTGCAGGTCATCCAAGCCCTTGCGGAGTTCCATGACGTCAGAGGTGCCGACGCGGGTGGGGCGGTACGAGAGGGAGGGGACGACGGCGGCGGCGGTCGTCCCGGTAGTCGCGGTGAGGAAATCGCGGCGGAGCACGGGACTCTCCGGGGTGCTGGTGGCGGTGCTGTGGCCTGGGGGTGGTGCGAATCCCAGTTCTTCAGCAGTACATCCGAATAGTGACTCCAAGGCGTGGCGTTGCCGAGGGTGGGGCCAACGGGTTTTTCCGGTCAGCCAATGGCGGACGGTGCGGTCGGAGACCGTGCCCTGGTGTCCGGCATCGACAAGAAGCACGTTGACCTTGTCGGCGAGTTCGTTCTGCGTGAACCCCGCCTCGTTCATGTGTTCTTGAAGACGCGGGTTGGACTGTCGCGGCGTGTTCTCCTCCACAGCGCCACGGTAGCGAGAGGGCACACGGAGCACAGCAGGGTCTGGGAAGCGCGCCCGGGAATTTTCCGGTTGCGTGCGAGTGGTGCACCCAGGGCTTTTCCTAACGACCTGTCAAAGAAGCCCGTTGTATTGGCATTGGACACGCCGCGTAGCAAGACGCGGCTCTGATCCGCCGTCACCGTTCCACCCCGTCCGGTCCGCTGCGGCGGGGGTGGCGGCACGGACAACGAGGCGAACCGATGACCATGACCGCAGCACCAGTAGGCCCGCAGCGCTACCACCAGCGTTACCCGGCCAAGGAAGAGTCTGTTCCTCGCGCACGCCATGACGTCGGCCTGGCCCTGGAGACCTGGGGCCTGTCCCGTCTGGTCGATGCGGCCCGACTGGTCGTCAGCGAGCTGGTCACCAACGCCGTTGAGCACACCGACGCCACCACGATCGGCGCCTCGGTCACCCGGACCGGCCCGCACTCGGCGCGGATCACCGTCACCGACACCTCCCGGGCACGGCCAATCACCCAGACGCCGAACGGCGACGAGGAGCACGGACGTGGCCTGCAACTGGTCAAAGCGGTCGCCGACGACTGGGGGGCCGAGTTGGTGCACGGAGGGAAACGCGTGTGGGCCCACCTGATTGCGGAGGTCTCGCCGTGACCGGCCCTCAGCCAACGGCTACCGTCGCGCCCGGCAGCCTGCCCACCCTGCCTGACATGACCCGTCTCCGGCCGCGCCAGCAGATGGGCATGGACTGCGCTCTCTGCGGGCGTCCTTTGGGGATGCACGGTCGTGTGCTGGGGGAGGCCAAGCACCTGGGGTTCTCCTTCCAGCTGTGGACATGTGCGCCCGCCTGCCTGCCGTTCCCGGGGCTCGCACAGCGGAGCACCCTGCCGTCTGTTTCCGGCGGCACCTAAACCGCCGTCCCGGTCGTGAGTGTGCCCCTCGGGCCTCGCGACCGGGACGGGGCACCACGCCGTCCAACACAACTGAGAGGAAGCGCTGATGAAACTGACCGTCCAGACTCTCCGCCCATGGGGCCTGACCCGCATGGAGCCATACCCGAAACTGCACGCCGCCGCTACAGCCGTAGCCCTGGACCCGGCGTCGCAGACGGCTCTCTTCCACGACTCCCAGGGTCGCCCCATCGAGATGGGCAAGCACGGCAGTGGCACCGGCACGGAGACCAAGACCCAGACAAGCCAGGGCGACGGCTCCGGCCCCGCCAACTCCGACGAGGGCCATGACCAGGACTCGGACCAGGACTGATGGCCTCTTCGCGTCCGGTCGTTGTGCTGACCGCCCTGGACGACCTGACAGCGGACTACGTCATCACCGAGCTGCACGGCCGGGGCGTCCCGGTCGTGCGGTTCGACCCTGGCTCGCCGGCCGAGGTGACGTTCTCCGCTCAAGCAGGCGGCGGCCGGTCGTGGCACGGCCCGCTCACCACCCCGACCCGTGCCCTCGGCCTGGAGGACGCCCGAGCCGTGTACTACCGCCGCCCGACCCGTTACGTCGCCCCCGATGGCTTGGACGGTCAAGAACGGGACTTCGCGGCAGGCCAGTTCCGGCATGGCCTGGGCGGGCTTCTGGCGGCGCTCCCGGGATGTCTCTACGTGAACCACCCGCACCGGAACTCGGGGGCGGAGTTCAAGCCCCGGCAGATCAGCGAAGCCGTGCGGGCCGGGCTGGACGTGCCCCCGACGCTCGTCACCAACGACCCCGCAGCCGCCCGGTCGTTCACCAAGGAATACGGGCCGGTGGTCTACAAGCCACTCAGGTCGACCGCATACCGCGAGGGCGGCGAGCTGCGCACCATCTGGGTCCGGCCGGTCGAAGCCAGTGAGATCGGCGACGGTGTCGCGGCCTGCCCGCACCTGTTCCAGCAGGCCGTCACCAAGACCGCCGATGTGCGGGTGGCGGCCGTGGGCGACCTGCTGTTCGCCACCCGCATCACCACCGACGGCGATCACCTCGACTGGCGGCTCGACTACGACCTGATCACCTGCACCGCCATCGATCCCGTCGACGTGCCCGCCCCCGTCCGCCAGGGCATCCGTGCCTACCTGAAGGCGTTCGGCCTGGTCTTCGGCGCGTTCGACTTCGCCCTGGAAGCAGGCGGAGCGTGGCGTTTCCTGGAGTGCAATCCGAACGGCCAGTGGGCGTTCGTGGACCGTGATACGACCAGGGCCATCACCTGTGCCCTGGCCGACCTGCTGGAGAAGGGACACCCCGCATGACCGAGACGCCGCCCCTGGACGAGCACCTTGCCGTCGAACTGCGCCTGGCCCTGGCCGACCGGCTTGAACGGGACGGGCACCTGCGGTCGGCGGTCTGGCGGTCCGCTGTCGAGACCGTGCCCCGGCACGAGTTCGTGCGCGCGTACTTCCGCCGGTCCCACGGCCCGCAGGGCACCATGTGGACGCCGGTCGTCCCGGGCCGGGACGACGCGGACGCCTGGCTGGAAGAGGCGTACACCGATGACACGCTGGTGACCCAGCTCGACGGCCACGTGCATCCCGCAGACGTGGACGGACCCGTCCAAGGCGATCCGACCTCGTCGTCCACCCTGCCGAGCCTGGTCGTGCGGATGCTCCAGGATCTCGACCCGCAGGACGGAGACCGGGTGTTGGAGGTGGGCACGGGCACTGGATACTCGACCGCCCTCATGTGCGAGCGTCTCGACAGCAAGCATGTGACCTCCGTCGAGGTCGACCCAGCCGCCGCCGAACGTGCCCGAGCAGCCATCACGGCGGCCGGGTACGAACCAGCGCTCATCACCGGCGACGGCCTGCTCGGCAGCCCCGAGAACGCCCCGTACGACGGGCTGATCGCCACATGCTCCGTGCGTACCATCCCTGCGGCCTGGCTCGCCCAGGTCAGGCCCGGCGGCACCCTCATCACCACCGTCTCCGGGTGGCTGTACGGGTCGGGTCTGCTGAAGCTGACCGTCGGCGACGGCGGAACAGCCGAGGGCCGTTTCCTGCCCGGCACGGTGTCGTTCATGATCGCTCGCCCGCATGCCGCGCCCCCGCTGTCCGGCGTCGCGGAGGTGCTGGCGCAGGACTCGGACGAACGCCCGGCACACGTCGGCCCCGAAGCACTGACCGACTGGACACCCCAGTTCATCGCCCAACTCGCGGTACCAGGCGCCCAGTACATCGGGATGAGCATGGGCGACGGCCCGATGCTGAACCACGTGGTCGAGCAGGCCACCAAGTCGTTCGCCACGCTCGTACCGGACGGAGAGGGCGGGTTCGTGGTGCGGCAGGGCGGTCCGCTGCGGCTGTGGGACACCCTCGAAGAGGCGATCAGCACGTGGCGGGAAGCCGGAGCGCCCCCACAGACCGAGTTCGGGCTGACCGTCACTCCCAGCCGTCAGCGCGTCTGGCTGGGCTCCCCCGAAGGGCCAGGCTGGGATCTGCCGGCCTGACCTCCAGCATCCGGACAACGGCACGACACGAGAGGGGGGACACCGTGCTCGTCATCGGGGCCGGGGGGATCGGGCTCAACGTCATCCAGGGGGCGCGGATCGCGGGGGCGGTGCGGATCGTCGCCGTGGACGCGAATCCGGAGAAGGAGGCGATGGCACGGCGGTTCGGGGCGACGGACTTCCTGACGTCCGTGGAGGGCGTGCGGGAGGTGCTGCCGACCGGGGCGGACCACGCCTTCGAGTGCGTCGGCCGCGTCGAACTGATCCGCCAGGCCATCGACCTGCTCGACCGCCACGGCCAGGCGATACTCCTCGGCGTCCCCGCAGCCACCGCCGAGGCGTCCTTCCTCGTCTCCTCCCTCTACCTCGACAAGTCCATCCTCGGCTGCCGCTACGGCTCTTCGCGCCCCCAGCGGGACATCGCCCTCTACGCCGGCCTGTACCGCGAGGGCCGACTGCTCCTCGACGAACTGGTCACGGCCACCTACCCGGTAGAGGACTTCGCGAAGGCACGCTCGGACGCGGAGGCGGGGAGGGTGGCTCGGGCTGTGCTGACGTTCTGAGGGGCAATTCGTTGTGGGTTTTGGGTTGTGGATTGCGGGTTGTGGGTTTTGGACTTTGGGGCGGGGGTGGTTTCAGACCCAAATGAAATTCCCAACCATCTCAGCTCTGATTTCGGCCTCAAGGAATTCGCGAGCTGTGCGGCCCGGCCGAACCGGCGGCCTGTGTGACGCTTCGTCAGATTCGCTACTCGTGGTAGTATTTGAGGGTTGGTTCGTTCACTGAACTATAGCCATGGCCGGTTCGATTCCGGCAGTCGCACTCGCGGTCATCTTTGGAATCTGGCACGCGTACGAACTCTTCCAGCACATTCAGGAAGCACGCAGCAAGAGCAACTCCGACAGGCCGCAGCGAAACAACAAGAAGGTGAGGTTCGGCATGCGAAAAGTACTTCTCTTCATGTCGGCCGCCAGTGCGACGTACGGCTGGATGCACATGGCTGAAGTTGAGTGAACGACCCTTGTCACCGGGCGCCCTCCGCTCGGAACGTCCGCCGGTACGCGGTCGGTGTCACGCCCAGGGCGCTCTGCAGGTGCTGGCGCATTGACTGGGCCGTGCCGAAGCCCGCGTCGTGGGCGATGTGGTCCATGGAGAGGTCGGTGGACTCCAGCAAGTGCCTGGCTCGTTCCACCCGTTGCTGGGTGAGCCACTGGCCGGGGCTGATGCCGACCTCCTCGCGGAAGCGGCGGGTGAAGGTGCGGACCGACATGGACTCCCGCTCGGCCATGTCGCGGAGCTGGATCGGCTCGTGGAGTCGGTCGAGTGCCCAGGCGCGGGCGGCGGTCGTGGTGGCCGACTGCGGTTGCGGCAGCGGCCGTCGGATGTACTGCGCCTGACCCCCGTCCCGGTGCGGCGGCACCACCGTGCGCCGGGCCACGTCGTTGGCCACGGCGATGCCGTGGTCGCGTCGTACGACGTGGAGACAGAGGTCGATGCCGGCCGCGACGCCCGCCGAGGTCAGGACGTCGCCGTCGTCGACGAAGAGGACGTCCGCGTCGACCCCGACCTTCGGGAACAGCCGCTGGAAATGCTCGGCGTGGTGCCAGTGCGTCGTGGCCGGGCGGCCGTCGAGGAAACCGGCGGCGGCCAGGACGTAGCCGCCGGTGCAGATCGAGACCAGCCGGGTGCCGGGACGGATATGGGCCAGCGCCGAGGCCAGTTCGGGGGTGAGGACCCCCTCCTCGTACACCGGGCCCAGCTCGTACGACGCCGGGACGACGACCGTGTCCGCGGTCGCCAGGGCCTCCGGGCCGTTGCGGACGAGGACCTCGAAGTCGGCGTCCGTCTCGACCGGGCCCGGCGGGCGGATCGAGCAGGTGACCACGTCGTACAGCCGTCGATCGTCCGCGTTCCGCGCCTTGCCGAAGATCCGTTGCGGGATGCCGAGTTCGAAGGGCAGCAGGCCGTCCAGCGCCAGTACGACGACACGGTGGCGGGGTGGGTTGGGGTACGTGGCTTGTTCGGGGGCCATGGCCCGATCCTAGCGATAGCTGTCCTTCTGGCCACTCGTTCGGGAAGTTCGCAGGTCCGAAGCTTGGTGGCATGACCCAGACAGCCGACGAGCGTTCCGCCCGCATCGAGATCGACAGCCACATCGACGGCAACCGCGAGCCCGGCGAGTTCCGTGAGCCCCGCAGCGGGCTTAGTCGTATGCATCGTGCGTGGTTCGTCGTCGGCGTCACCTTCGTGACGATCATCGGGGCGGCGGCCTTCCGGTCGTTGCCGGGGCTGTTGATCGATCCGCTGCACGACCAGTTCAAGTGGTCGCGGGGGACGATCGCCTCGGCCGTGTCGATCAATCTGGCGCTGTACGGGCTGACGGCGCCCTTCGCCGCCGCGCTGATGGACCGCTTCGGGATCAGGCGGGTGGTCGCGGTGGCCCTGACCGTGATCGCGGTCGGGGCCGGGTCGGCGGTGTGGATGACCTCGCCGTGGCAGCTGATGCTGTGCTGGGGGCTGCTGGTGGGCCTCGGATCGGGGTCGATGGCGCTGGCGTTCGCGGCGACGGTCACCAACCGGTGGTTCACCGAGCGGCGCGGCCTGGTGTCGGGTGTGCTGACGGCGGCCTCCGCCTCCGGGCAGCTGATCTTTCTGCCGCTGCTGTCGTGGATCGTGTCCGAGCACGGCTGGCGTCCGGCCTCCGTCACGGTCGCCCTCTCCGCGCTGGCCGTCGTCCCCTTCGTCTGGCTGCTGCTGCGCGACCACCCGGCTGACGTCGGGCTGAAGCCGTACGGGGCGAAGGAGTTCGTGCCGAAGCCGCCGCCGGTGCGGGGGGCGGCGAGCCGGGCGGTGAAGGTGCTGTTCTCGGCCGCCCGGACCGGGCCGTTCTGGCTGCTGGCCGGCACCTTCGCGATCTGCGGCGCCTCCACCAACGGCCTGATCCAGACCCACTTCATCCCCGCCGCCCACGACCACGACATGCCCATCACCGCCGCGGCCCCGCTGCTCGCCGTCATCGGGGTCTTCGACGTGGTCGGCACGATCGCCTCCGGCTGGTTCACCGACCGCTTCGAACCGCGCCGGCTGCTTGCCGTGTACTACGCCTTCCGGGGCCTCTCGCTCCTCTTCCTCCCCCTCCTCCTGGCCCCCTCCGTCCACCTCCCGATGATCTTCTTCATCGTCTTCTACGGCCTCGACTGGGTTGCCACCGTCCCGCCCACCATGGCCCTGTGCCGCGCCCACTACGGCGACGACAGCGCCATCGTCTTCGGCTGGGTCCTCGCCTCCCACCAGGTCGGCGCCGCCCTCGTCGCCTTCCTCGGCGGCCTCGCCCGCGACACCTTCGGCTCGTACGACGTCGTCTTCTACGCCTCAGGCGCGCTGTGCGCGGCGGCGGCGCTGATGGCGCTGGTGATCCGGCGCGCGCCGGGCGCGCGTATGGTCGCCGGGGTCTGAGACGCAACTGTTTGGGGCCGGGAACACTCCCTCCAGGCAGGGAGGGGCGTGGGTGATGTCCATGGCAGCGACCGGGGTGACCGGCGAGGACGCGATACGGAAGAGCGCCGAGCCGTCGGCGGTCTCCATGGCCGTACTGGGCGTGGAGGGCGCGCTGCTGTGCGCGGTGCTCTTCCTGGTGGCGCTCGCGGGCGGTTCGGGGACGGCGTTCGCGGAGGGGGCGCGGAGGGGAGCCGCGATCGAGAAGAGCGAGCTGATCGCGGCCCTCCTCATGACCCCGCTGCTGTTTCTGCCCGTCCTCTTCGCCGCCACCGTACTGACCGTGGCGTACGTCCTCCCGGCGCTCCTCCTCGCCCACTGGACCGCCCGCCAACTGACCGGCCGTACCGCCTGGTGGTGGATTCCGCCCGCCTGCACCCTCTGGGTCCTCCCGGCCCTGGCGATCCCGTCCTGGCAACTCGCCGGCCTCGCCCTCTACGCCCTGGCCCTCCCTCCGACCCTCACGGCCCACTTCACCGTCGTACGAGCGGAATCCGGCCGCCCGATCCAGCCCTGCGCGGCGATCCTGACGTGGGGGGCGTTGCTGGTGGTGTGCGTGGTGGTTGTGGGCGGGGTGATGGTGGGGGGTTAGGGCGGGGGCTGCTGTGGTGGTCGGTCGGTGGGTGTGAAGCGGCCGAAGCGGCCTTGGTGGAACAGGAGCGGTGCGGGCTCCCCGTCGCTGCCCTCGGCGGTCGTGCCCAGGGCCTCGACGCGGCCGACCACGATCAGATGGTCGCCGCCGGTGTGCACGGCGTGGATCGTGCAGTCGATCCAGGCGGGGGCGCCGAAGAGGCGGGGCGAGCCGGTGACGGGAGCCGCGTCGTACGCGACCCCGGCGTACTTGTCCGCCCCGCTCACCGCGAAGCGCCGGCACAACTCGCCCTGATCCGCGCCGAGTACGTTCACACAGAAGACCCCGGCGCGGGCGATGCGCGGCCAGGTCGTCGACGTACGGCCGACCATGAACACGACGAGGGGCGGGTCGAGGGAGAGGGAGGAGAAGGACTGACAGGCGAAGCCGGCGGGGTGGGCGTCGGCGTGGCCGCCGGGGGCGCTGCCGGGGTGGTTGTGGGGGGCGGTGGCCGGAGCGGGGTGGTTGTGGGGGGCGGCGGCGGGACCAGGGTGGTCGTGGGGGTCGGCGCCCGGGTCGGGGTGTTCGGTGGGTGGGGCTGTGATCACCGTGACGCCGGTCGCGAAGTTGCCCAGTACGCGGCGGAATTCGGTCTGGTCGACCGGTGCGCGCTCGTCGTCGCCGACGCAGCGCAGTTCGGGGCGCGGCAGTGCCTCGACCGGTCCCCTCGTGGGTGCCGCCCCGCCCGGCCGGTCCCTCCGCAGATACCGGACGGCCGCCGCTGCCATTCCCGCATGTCCCATCACATCACCCAGTGAATCTGATGGACCGTCAGAAGTGAAGGGTCGGGAAGGGGTCGTACGAGGTCCGGCGGGCCTGGACGGAGGGCATCAGCGGCCCTCGAAACGCGGTGCCCGGCGTTCCGCGAAGCTCCGCACGCCTTCCTGGGCGTCGGCTGTCGTCATGTTGATCTCCTGGGCGGTGGCCTCGGCCGTGAAGGCGGTGGTGCGGTCGGTGTCCAGGGAGGCGTTGACGAGCTGCTTGGTGAGGGCGAGGGCTCGGGTGGGGCCGGTGGCGAGGCGTTCGGCCCAGTCGCGGGCCGTCTTCTCCAGGTCCTGGGCGGGGACCACGCGGTTGACCAGGCCGAGGCGTTCGGCGTCGGCGGCGGACAGGGCGTCGCCGAAGAACATCAACTCCTTGGCGCGGTGGGCGCCGATGAGGCGGGGGAGGAGATAGGCACCGCCGCCGTCGGGGACGAGTCCGCGTCGTACGAACACCTCGATGAAACGGGCCTCCTCGGCCGCCAGGACGAGATCGCAGGCGAGGGCGAGGTGTGCGCCGAGGCCGGCGGCGGTGCCGTTTACCGCCGCGATCACCGGTTTCTCGCAGTCGAGTACGGCGGCGATGAGGCGCTGGGCACCGAGGCGGATGGTGCGGGCCACGTCGCCGGGGACGCGCTCGCTGCCGCCGGTTGCAGGGCCGCCGCCAGTGGGCGCGCCGCCGCCGGCCGCGGGGATGCTGCTGGCTGCCGCGCCGCGAAGGTCCGCGCCGGCGCAGAAGCCGCGGCCCGTCGCCGTGATCACGACCGCGCGCACGGCGGGGTCGGCGGAGGCCGCCGAGAAGAGCTGAATAAGACGTTCGCGCTGGTCAGGGGTGATGGCGTTCAGTGCCTCGGGGCGGTTGAGGGTGATCCACGAGACGGCGTTGTCAGTGGCGTGCAGTATCAATGAGTCACGGGATTTTTCGGGATGTTCAAGGGGGGAGTCGGACATGTGGGTTGTCCTTTTCTTACGCGGAGTGATGACGGCCCTGCGGGGATGGTCGTGGGGGCGGTGGCGGGAGCGATGGTGGTGCCGGTGGTGGGGGCGGTCGTGGGGGCGCCCGGTGGCTTCAGCGGCAGACCGCCAGCGCGTCCAGGGCCACCGCTCCCTGCCCCCTCGGCAGCACCATCAGCGGGTTGATGTCCAACTCCGCGATCTCGTCCCCGAGTTCGAGGGCCATGCGCTGTACGCGGAGGATGACCTCCACGAGGGCGTCCACGTCGGACGGGGGAGCCCCGCGTACACCCTCCAGCAGGGCCCGGCCGCGGAGTTCGGCGAGCATGGCGCGGGCCTGGTCCTCACCGAAGGGGGGCACGCGTACGGCGGAGTCGCGGAGCACCTCGACGAGGACACCGCCGAGCCCGACCGTGACCGTCGGCCCGAAGAGGTCGTCATGGGTGACGCCCACGACCATCTCCACACCTCGCTCGACCATCTGGCAGACGAGCACACCGTCGAGGGAGACGTCCTCGTAGCGGGCGATGTCGGTGAGTTCGCGATAGGCGTCGCGGATCTGGCTGGCGGAGGTGAGGCCGATCTTCACCAGGCCGAGTTCGGTCTTGTGGGCGATCCGCGCGCCGGAGGCCTTCATCACCACCGGGTAGCCGACGAGGCTCGCCGCGCGTACGGCCGCCGCCGCGCTGGTGACCAACTGCTCGCGGGGCACACGTATCCCGTACGCCCGCAGCAGCTGTTTCGCCGCGTGCTCGCTGAGCTGCTCGCCGGGTCGCATCAGGGCGCGGGCCTTGCGGTAGGAGGGCGAGGGGCTGCGCGGGGCCTCGTCGAAGGGGGAGCGGTAGGCGGCGGTGAAGCGGGCGTGGTCGAGATGGGCGCGGACGGCCGTGATGCAGTTGGCGAAGGTACGGAAGGTGGCCACCCGGGACGAGCCGAGCAGGGTCTCGCGGTAGGCCGCCTCGGTGCCCACCGGCGACCCCCACACCACGCACACCAGCTTGTCCGTCCGCTCCGCCGCGTCCACCAGGTCCCGGGCGAGCTTGTCGCTCATCGGCGGGAAGGGGCCGGTGATGGGGCAGATCAGCACCCTCACCTCCGGGTCGTCGAGGATGGCGTCCAGGATGCGTGGGCCGCGCCAGTCGCCCACCGGGTGCCCGCCGTTGTCGACGGGGTTCGCCACGCTCAGATACTCCGGTATCCACTGGTGCAGTTCGGCCTGCCTGGCCGCCGAGAGCGTCGGCAGCCGCAGCCCCGCCTCGGTGGCCAGATCGGCGAAGTGCGCACCGGTACCGCCGGAGATCGAATAGACGACGACGCCGTCGGCCTCGGGGCCGGGGCGGGCCGGTCGCGTGGCCGGGGCGGCGGCCGTTGCCGCTGACGTCGGCCTTGGTGCCCGTGACCGTGCTCGTGCCAACAGAGTGGCCGTGTCCTGGAGTTCGTCGAGACCGTCGACGCGGATCACTCCGTACTGCCGCATCGCCGCGTCGACCACCTGATCGCTGCCGGTGAGTTTGCCGGTGTGGGTGGCGGCGGTGCGGGCGCCGGTCTCGGTGCGGCCGACCTTCACGGCGACGACGGGGACACCGCGGCGGGCGGCGCGGTCGGCGGCGAGGAGGAAGGCACGGCCGTCCTTGAGGCCCTCGACGTACGCGGCGATGGCGCCGACCTCGGGGCGTTCGGCGAAGTAGGAGATGAAGTCGGCGGTCTCCAGATCGGCCTCGTTGCCGGTGGGGGCCCAGTGGGAGAGGCGGATGCCGAGTTCCTGGAGGGAGAAGACGGGGCGGCCCTGGTGGCCGGACTGGGTGATCAGGGCGATCGCGGGGCCGTCGAGATCGTCGCGGAAGCGTTCGAAGGCGTTGAGGTTGGTGTTGGGGCCGAGCAGCCGCAGCCCGTCCGCGCGGGCGACGGCGGCGGCCAGGCGCTGCTGGGCGGCCGCCCCCTCGTCACCGGTCTCGGCGAAGCCGGAGGCGAAGGCCACGGCGAACTTGACCTTGGCCTCGGCGAGTTCGTCGATCAGCGGCAGGGGGTCGGAGACGAGGAGTACGGCGAGGTCGACCTGTTCGGACAGGGCGGCGACGGAAGGGGCGCAGGGGATGCCGAAGACGGACTGCCGGGTGGGGTGCACGGGGTGCAGCCGGGCGCCGACCCGTTCGGCCCAGGTGAGCAGTTGGCGGGTGATGCCGGTGTTGGGCCGGCCCTCGGTGTCCGAGGCGCCGACGACGGCCACGGACTCGGGGCGGAAGAAGCGGTCCAGATCGGGGACGGCGGCGTACAGCGGGCGCCCGCTGACGTCCAGATCGCCGTCCTCGGCGGACCTGCCGTGCACGGCCTGCCGCGGATGCTCGCCGCAGGCGATGGCCCGGGCCCGGCGGGAGTCGGTGGTGAGGGTGCCGTGGGTTGATCCAAGCATCGGTCCGCCCGCTCCTGTGTGACAGCCAATTCGTCGATCAGGGCAATTGACGAGTTCGTCGACCGGTTCAGCCTCGTTGGGTCGACGACGTAACGTCATCAATCATCTGACACTACGTCAGATTCCAGACTACTGAACTGACGCTCTGTCAGGAATGGGTCTACGGGCAAAGTTACGCGGCAGTAAGGAGGTTGTACCCGCGAAGCGGGCGACTTGAACGATGAACAGGGTTTCACTCGACAGGGCTGACTACTCACAGTGGCGGTCGGGGGTGCGTCCGTTGTTGTCCGGGGTCGGGGCCGGGGCCGGGGCGGGAGCCGGGACCGGGACCGGGACCGGGGAGGCCGGGGTCGTTTCCGGGCGGCGGTCGGGGCGCGTCCGTGTCGCCAGCTCGGCCAGGGCCACGACGGAGGTGAAGGCCGTACCCGCAGTGCCGCTGAACAGAAGGAGCAGCTCTCCGGGGGCGAGACCGAGCCGGTGTCCGACGGCAACGGCCAGTCCGCCGGTGAGAGTCGCGCTCGTCAGGGCGAGGAGGCAGACGACGGCGATGAACTTCAGGTGGGTTCGCATGGGTTCATTAGGGCCGTGGCCACCGTTCATCGGAGTGGCCGTGCCGTGTCATACCTGTTCATCGCGCCTGTTCACCGGATGTGACCTGCGCTCCGTGGTGTTCCCCGCAGAACGAACAGTGAACGGGAGGAATCCAGACGTCGCCCGTGGCACGCTGTGGTTCGCTCGCCGATCAGAACTGGAGGTGTGATGCCGCCTCGGGCAGCCCGGCCGGAGCCCGCTCACGAGCGCCTCTTCGCCCATTTCAGGAAGGTCCACGAGGGGAACGGGGCCAAGTCCTACCGCGAGATCGCCAGATCGATGCTTGGGCTGAGCGGGAGCTCCCACAGCAGGGTGGGCGAGTTCCTCAACGGCAGCGCTTTGCCGAGGGACGCCAAGCAAGCCCAGGCCTTCGTCAAGGCGCTCGGAGGGAGCGCGGAGGACATCGCACGGGCGGAGAAGTTGATGCGGGCCGCCCGTATCTCGTGGGCTGCCCGCAAGAAGCCTGGCTCCTGCGCCGCTGAGGAGCAGAGTGGCCCAGGCCCCTCCGCCGACGGCATGGTGGCGGAGGGCATCTGGGGTGTGCTGCGTCGGCACGCCGAGCCCGCAGAGGTCGAGGCGGTCGAAGAGATGACGGCTCGGTCGACGGCGTCCGAGTCGGCGGGTGGGCAGTCCGAGCCGGCGGCGGCAGAGCATGCGGAGAGGCTGCTCGACCTGGTCGCCCGTTTGCTCGGGCCGGACCTCGAACGGCTCGGCGTGGCCGAGGCGGTGCTGCTGATCGTCGCCGCGCACCAGCACACCGCCGCAGCCGGTGACACACAGCTGCACAGTCTGCCGTTCAGGCGCCTGGCCCGGCTCGGTGCGAAGTGGCGTGAAGCGATCGGGGCGCTTGTCTGCGGTTTTCGGCTGCCGACGCACGAGTTGCGCGGTGAGTCGTTCGACTCGATCCCCGGACTGTCGGCGGACCTGCGTTTCTGCGCGGTACTGCTGCGCATCGCCGACCTGCTCGACGTAAGTGACGACCGCCCGCCGACGGCCGTGTGCGGGCACCTCGGCTCGGGGGCCGAGCCGACGATGACGTACTCCGGGCGGCTCAACATGGGTGGACTGTCCTTGCCGTCCGCCCGTACGGCCGGATATGCGATCGAGCTGTTCGCGGAGCCCGACCATCCGGCCGCCGAGCACGCGCTGCGCCGCCATCTCGACGACGTGGACAGCACGTTGTTGCGGTGCCGTGCGTTGCAGCACCAGTTCCAGGCGGGCTGGCAGGGGTTCTCGTTGCCCGGCAAGGTTTCCCGCGATCGGATCGAACCGCATGCCTACAAGTACGGCGAGTTCAGGTTCGAGCTCGATCGGGCGGCGGTCCTCGAACTCTTCATGGGCGAACAGCTCTATGGCGAGCCGTATGTCTTCATCCGCGAGCTGCTGCAGAACTCGTTCGACGCGGTGCGGCTGCGCCGCCTCCTGCATGGCCCGGACGAACGCGACCGGGTCGCCGTCACCTGCTGGCAGGACGACTGCGGGTACCTGTGGGTGCGGATCGACGACGACGGCATCGGGATGGACGAATACGCGCTGCTGAACTTCTTCCTGCGGGTCGGCCGGTCCTACTACCGGTCACCGGAGCTACAGGCTGAACTGCTTCGTCGCGGCAAGGCGGGCGAGGATTTCCGTCCGATCAGCCGGTTCGGTATCGGCGTGCTGTCGTGCTTCATCGTCGCCGACCGGGTGGAGGTCAGCACCAGACGGCGTTATCCGGACGACGCCGAGGCCACTGCCCTGCGGTTGTCGCTCCACCGTGACGAGGACTTCTTCGTACTGCGCGAGGCGGGCATGCCGGTCGATCCGATGCCCGGCGCGACGGCTGAGGACCGCGCGAGGTATCGGGACCGCTGCGGTACGAGTCTCGCGGTCCGTGTCGATCCGTTGAGGGCCCGGATCACCGTCGAGGGGGTCACCGAGGCGCTGGAGCGGTATCTGTTCTGCCCGCCGGTGCCGGTGACCTTCAACTCCGAGCCGATCGGCCTGATCACCGAGGACATGGTGCGACGACCGTGGGTCCCGGTTCCTCGGGTGGTCGACGTCGCCGCAGCCGACCGGCGCTTTGAGTCAACGCAGTTGCCGTATTTGGGGCCGCTGCGCATCGCGCTGGTGCCCCTTGATCTGACCCGATACTCGGCCACACCGCTGTTGCGCGGCCAACTTCTCAGCTGTCACGTCGTTGAGGACCTGGAACACGGCGAGTTGGGTGAGCGCGCCGACCTGCTGGTCGGCCTGCGCTTCCCCGCCGGGGACCGGGAACTGGCTGAGGTACGCGAGTTGTTGAGTACCGCCGTGGTCGGCTGGACATGCCTGTTGGTATGCCAGAGTCGTCGGTGGCAGGACGAGGACCCGAGCCCCGGCCGCGTGGATGTCACGGTGACCCGACGAGTCGTCAAAGCCGCCGTGGACAAGGCGGTCGAGCTCTTGGAACAGGCCGGCTACGAGCCGTGCGTAGGCGACATGAGAAGCGGTGATGTGTCGCCCGGTGAGCTGCTGCATGCTCTGCACAACATGCGCGAATCGGACAGTTGGCGTGATCGTTTTCACCTGGAATCGCCGACCGGCAGCGTGTCCAGCCCATTCGAGGTCTCCTGGGCCGTGCTTCGTGGCCCGGGGGATCTCGGGTCGCTGCCGACGAGGGACCGGTGGTTGGGGCACAACGGGATCGCCGTACCCCAAAGTCTGAGCGAGCGCGACCGGTTCCGCATGAGTGGCGGCTGGTTCGAGCTCGCACCCCGGCACATAAACGTGTGCGGCGTGGTGGCCCTGACCGACATCCTGCGGCCGGATGTGTCAGTCGCCCGTGATGAGGTGCGCGGTGTTCCGTTCGGGGCCCACTCGGCGCTCCAACTGGCGGTGCGGCGGGCCGTCGCGGCCTATGACGGCGGGCCGTTCGCCGACTTCGTCGCTCCGCTACGGAGTGCGGACATGCTTGAGATCCCGCCCGCCGAGCGGTTCTCCGCGTCCGCCCTCCAGGACGACTTGTTGAGGGGTGGTGCATGGGACGCCGAACCGGTCATCAGCGGCCACCGAGAGATATTGAGCGTTGATCAGATTCGTGGCCGGGTCGCAGGCGGGGAACCGGTGGCGCCCCGGCTGGCCGGAGTCCCCGGCGAGCGCCGTGGCGAGTGGATTCGGGCCAGACCGGGGCATGAGGACGAGACCCCCTTCGCGTTCGGCGAGATCATCGGTGAAGCGGTCGCACACCATCGGCTCAACCTCGCGGTTCCTCAACAACGGGAGCCATACGACGATGAGGACTCGGATGAGTGGTGGGACGAAGACCCGGATGAGTGGTGGGAACGCGAGGCCCGCCTCGTGGTGGTGGATGACCGGCTGCCCTGCCCACGGCCTGAGGTCGACGCGTTTCCGCCACTCACTTTCCTGCCATGTCAGGAGCCCACCGAGCGCATCCGGTTCCTGTCCGGAGTCTGGAACATCGACCACCCGGTGATCGCATGGCTACTCGATCACGTCGGTGCTCTGCAACGGGACTTGCCGGTCTGCTACGACCAACTGCGGACCGTGCTGGCGGCGGAGAACGAAACGGGCGACGAGGCCGTGGACAAGGCTGCCATCGGTGAACTCCTCGAACAGATCGCCCGTTTCAGGCCTGACCTCACACCGCCGCTGGACCGGTAGGCCCGCTGGGGCTGGTCGGCAGCGGTGATGGTCGGCAGCGGTGATGTCAAGGGTGGGCGGTCCGGACGGCGGGTCCCGGCCGCGGCTCAGCGGGCGGCGCGGCCCTCCACCGTGATGGCGTCGCGCGTCGCGACTCCGCCCTTGTGGGCGATGGCCTTGGCGATCTTCTCGGCGTCGAGGGCGAGTTCGCGGAACATGCCGGAGATGGGGTTGGTGAAGCCGGTGAAGTAGAGGCCGGGGGCGTTCTTGGGGGTGCGGGCGCCGTGGACGACGGGGCGGCCTCTGCCGTCCAGGACGTCGAGGTGGCCCACGAGGCCTTCCAGGGCGCGGCGGTAGCCGGTGGCGGCGATCACGGCGTCGGGTTCGAGGCGGCTGCCGTCGGTGAGGACGACCTTGCCGTCCTCGAAGCCCTCGACCGCCGCGACGACCTCCACGCGCCCCTTGCGGACGGCGTCGATGAGGCCGACGTCCTGGACGGGGATGGAGCCCTCGTTGACGCGGGAGTACAGGCCGGTGTCGGGGCGGGGCAGCCCGTGCTCGGACAGATCCGGCACGGCGAGCTTGGCCATCGGCCGGGCCAGCCGGTCCACCAGGGCGACCGGGAGGTGTCGTACGAGGACGCCGGTGTACTGGGCGGCCCAGCCGGCGGTGGAGCGGCGCACGATGTGCGGGGCGGTGCGCACGGCGAGCCGTACGCGGGCGGCGCCGCCCTCGAACAGGTCGACGGCGATCTCGGCGCCGGTGTTGCCGACGCCGACGACCAGGACGTCGCGGCCGGCGTAGGGCTCGGCGTTGCGGTACTGGGCGGCGTGGACGAAGTCGCCGGTGTAGGTGTCGCGGCCGGGCCAGTCGGGGACGCGGGGGGTGTGGTTGTGGCCGGTGGCGACGACGACCGCGCCGCCGATGAGTTCACGGCCGCCGGTGGCGCGCAGCAGCCAGCCGGTGCCGTCGGCGGAGCGCTCGACGCGGGAGACCTCGACGCCGGTCACGATCTCCAGCTCGTGGACCTCGGCGTACTTCTCCAGATACCGGACGACGTTGTCGCGCGAGACCCAGCGGCCGAAGCGGCGCGGCATGGGCAGGCCGGGGAGTGCGGAGAGCCGTCGGGTGGTGTGCAGGTGGAGGCGGTCGTAGTGGCGCCGCCAGGACGCGCCGACCTGGTCCGACCGTTCCAGCACCACGGCCCGCACACCCCGGGCCCGCAAGGCGTACGCGGCGGCCAGTCCGCCGGGCCCGCCGCCGATCACATACACGGGCCGCTCGGACGAGGACGGACTCCCGGCCGCCGAGGTCTCGGGCGCGGCGGAAGCGGACCCGGACGGGGTGGCGTCGGACGCGGTGATGCCAGAGGCGGTGACGCCGGGCGCGGCGGTGTCGGATGCCTCGGGGGCGGAGGCGGGCGCGGGGGAGTCGGAAGCTGCGGGGTCGGCCATGTGCCGAGCGTATGCGCGCGCTCATTTGATGGGTCTCGGTCAAGCCCGGAATTGGTTGCGGATTGATCACGCCTGTAGGAGAGATGGGTGGGGCTTGTGGCGTAGGTCTCTTGGAATGTGGGGGAGGGGTGGTCGGGTCCCTGGCTGGAGAGCGGTCAGGCGGCGCAGGTGTGGGCGGCGTCGGCGGAGCGTTCGCGGCGCGGGTGGCCGGGCCGCACTTCGAGACGGTGTGCCGGGAGTATGCGCTCGGGCCGGGGCGAACCATGTGCGGTACGTCCTTGGGGCAGGTCGGCGGCGGCGTGGTGACCGACTCGAAGGCGCGGCGGCGGATTGGCGGTGACCTGGAAGGCGATCGGGGTCCCGAAGCGCCGACTGCGCTGGAGCTGGCCGGTGTCGTTCGGTGGGTCGGATGGGATCGTTGGGGTCGGACAGCGTGTGGCGAAAGGGAGTGTCATGGCCAAGGTCAGCGTCAGTCTGGATGCCGAGTTGGTGGTGGAGGCGATGGTGCTCGCGGGGGTGGGGTCGCCCCAGGATGCCGTTGAGTTGGTTGTTCGGGATTACATCGCTCGGGGGCATCGGACGGAGGCGCGTACGGAGTTGAAGGATCAGGGGTTGCGGGAGGTCGAGAGCAGACCGCAGGAGCCGCAGGGGTGAGCGGCCGCCCCTGTGGGGCAACCGGGCTCTGTTCCCCGGCCGCTTGACTGACGTACCGTCAGAAAGAGGCCGGGGAGGTGCCAATGGGCGGTGATGGGTGGGGCGTTCGGTTCGATGTGCCGGATGTCGATCAGTTCACTCGGGTGTACTGGGACGCGGCTGCCGCGGGGCGGTTGTTGGTGCGGCGGTGTGGGGGGTGTGGGCGGGCGCATCACTATCCGCGCGAGTTCTGTCCGTACTGCTGGGGTGAGGACGTGGGGTGGGAGGAGGCGTCCGGGCTCGCCACGCTCTACACCTGGTCCGTTGTGCATCGCAACGATCTGCCGCCGTTCGGGGAGCGGGTGCCGTACGTTCCGGCCGTCGTCGAACTCGCCGAGGGGCCTCGGATGATGAGTGAGGTCGTGGAGTGCGAGGAGGGGGCGTTGCGGGTGGGGATGGGGCTTGAGGTGGTGTTCAGGGAGGTGGACGGGGTCGCCGTGCCCGTTTTTCGTGGGCGGGCTTGAGGGCGTACGCGTTGGAACGGGCGGGCGCCGCGAACCGTGGCCGCCGGGTGGGGAAAATTCGTGTGCGGGGCCGGGTGTGGGGTCGTTACCGTCCCCGTATGCCTTCCGAGACGCGCGCAGACGAAGACGGACACGGATACGTCGAACCCGCCGACCCCGACGGCTACTTCGGGGAAGTCGTCGCCGCCCGCTACGACCGGACGTCCGCCGAGATGTTCAGCGCGGAGGCCGTTGAACCGGTCGTGGATCTGATCGCCGGGCTGGCCGAGGAACACCGTGGCTCCGGGGCATCCGGGACCGGCAAGCCCCGCGCGCTCGAATTCGGTGTCGGCACCGGACGTATCGCCCTCCCCCTCGCCCGTCGTGGTGTGCCCGTGCACGGGATCGACATGTCGCGGGCCATGGTGGAGCGGATGCGGGCCAAGCCGGGCGGGGCGGACATCGAGGTCACCATCGGGGACTTCGCCACGACCGAGGTGGACGGGGACTTCGCCGTCGCCTACCTCGTCTTCAACACCATCAACAACCTGACCTCGCAGGACGCCCAGGTGGACTGCTTCCGCAACGCCGCCGCCCACCTCGTACCCGGCGGCTGCTTCGTCATCGAGGTCGGTGTGCCGGACCTGCGCCGGCTGCCGCCGGGGCAGAACGCGGTGCCGTACCGGATCGGGCCGGACCGGCTGGGGATCGACTCGTACGACGTGGCCACGCAGGGGATGCGGTCGCACCACGTCATGACCGTCGACGGGCGGACGACGCACTGGTCGCTGCCGTTCCGGTACGTGTGGCCGGCCGAGCTGGATCTCATGGCCCGGCTCGCCGGGATGCGGCTGCGCCACCGCTGGGCCGGGTGGAACAGGGAGCCGTTCACGAACGACAGCACCAGTCATGTGTCGGTGTGGGAGAAGGCCGGGGACTGACCTTCAGGAATGCTTCAGCTCCGCCCCCGACCTTGGGCGCATGACTGAGAACGCGCATCCCGTTTCGTACGACCATGCCCACGGTCACAGCCACCCCCACGGCCACAGCCATGGGCATCGGACCCGTACCCCTCAGGCCGAGCGCACCCGGCGCTGGTTCATGAACAAGGCGCTGCTCGCCGGTGGTGTGGCCGCGATGGCGACGATGACCGGGTGTTCGTCGGGATCGTCGTCCGGTACGGCGAGTTCGTCCGCCTCGTCCTCCTCTTCCGCCGCGCCGAGCGGGATGCCCTCCGGAGGACCCGGCGGGGGTGGTGGGGGCATGGGGCCGGGGGCGAGCGAGGTGAAGTACGCGGACTTCGTCGGCGTCACCACGGACGGCAAGGTCGTCGAGGATCTGTACTCGATCCACTCCACCGGGGTGTCCACCGACAGGATCGTGCGGAAGGCGCAGGCCTTCCTGGACGGGCTGAGCAGCGGCGAACGCAAGTCCTGCGTCTTCGACGTGGAGGACGACGAGTGGCTGAAGTGGAGCAACGTCGACGGTTACGAGCGCCAGGGCGTGCGGATGGGCGACCTCACCGAGAAGCGGCGCGCAGCCGGATTCGCGCTCCTCGGTGTCGCGCTGTCCGCCGACGGGCTCACCCAGTCCCGCAACATCATGAAGCTCAACGCGTTCCTGGGCGAGTACAACGGCGGCGGCAAGGAGACCCTCACCGAGGGGCACTACTACTTCACCTTCATGGGCACGCCGTCCACCACCAAGCCGTGGGGCTTCCAGTACGAGGGCCACCACCTGGCCATCAACTACTTCGTCCTCGGCGACCAGGTCGTCATGACCCCGACGTTCATGGGCTCCGAGCCGACGTCCGCGACCTACCAGGGCGAGAAGATCACGACGTTCAAGAAGGAGACGACGGCCGGGCTGACCCTCCTGCGCTCCCTCACCGATGCCCAGCGCGAGAAGGTCATCTCCTCCGAGTCCAAGGCCGGCGACAACCTCAAGGCCGGTGCCGGGCGAGACAACCTCGAACTCGCCTACGAGGGTCTCGCCGCCGCCGACTGGACCGACGCCCAGCGCGGCAAACTGCTCGCCCTCGTGCGCGTCTACGTCGGCAACATGGCCGACGCCCACGCCGACGTGAAGATGAAGGAGGTCGAGGAGCACCTCGACGACACCTACTTCCTCTGGATCGGCGAGACCGACGACGACTCCGCGTTCTACTACCGGATACACAGCCCGGTCGTCCTCATCGAGTACGACGCCCAGTCCCCGCTCGCCTACAACCCCGACAACGCCGAGAGCACCGAGAACGCCGACGACAGCAGTGGGAACGGGGGCGGCGGTGGCGGTATGGGCGGGCCCGGCGGCACCCCCACCCAGCAGCACATCCACACCATCATCCGCACCCCGAACGGCGGCGACTACGGCATCGACCTGCTGAAGCTCCACCTGGAGACGGACCACTGAGCGGAGGGCGGCGTGGCGGGCGGAGGGGGCGGCAGCGGAGTGGGTTCTAGGGCCACAGCAGCTCGGTGATCCAACCCTCGCCCTCCCGGCGGTAGTTGAGCCGTACGTGTCGTCGCCTCGCGTCGCCCTGGAAGAACTCGACCTCGTCCGGCTCCACGACGTACGCCGTCCAGGACGGAACCGGGGCGTCCGGTTCGCGTTCGGCGCGGGTCCAGGCGGCCTCGGAGGCGCGTTCCAACTCCGCGTACGAGGAGAGGACTTCGCTCTGGTGGCCCACCAGGGCGGCTGCCAGTGCTCCCGTCGAACGGGCGTGCAGGTCGGCGTGCGCGACCTCGGCCGGTTCCACCACGACCCGGCCCCGCACCCGTACCTGGCGGCCGAGTACGGGCCAGTAGAAACCGAGCGCCGCGTACGGGCGTCCCGCCAGCTGCCGGCCCTTTCGGCTTCCGGCGTGCGTGGCGAAGTGCCAGCCGTGGGCGTCGACGTCGTGCAGCATGACCGTACGGGTGTCCGGTCGGCCCTCCGCGTCCACCGTCGCCAGCGACATGGTGTGCGGCTCGACCTCCCCGGCCGCCACCACCTCCGTGAACCACGCGGTGAACAGCCCCAACGGCTCGCCGGGCGCCCCACCCGGCTCGAACGACGGCAACGTGGTCACCCGCGCGTCCCACACCCGCGACGCCCGCAGGGCCTCCACGAACTCGGCGGGGGAGGAAGAGGAGGGCGAGGGAGGGGTGGAGGGTTCCGGGCTCTGGGCGGGCGTGTTGGTGCTCATGACCTCGACTGTCTCATGGGGCCGACAGCTCCCTATGGGGCTTTCCGCGGCGGCCGTCCTCCTCGGGCCTCTCGCCCTCGCCCTCCTCGGGCCTCTCGCCCTCGCCCTCGTCCTGTGTCCGCATCCACAGGACGAGGTGCCAGTCCTGGTCGTTGGCGCGGAGGATGGCGTCGGCGAGGCGATCGGTGTCGGGGGTGCGCGGCGCGGTGGGGAGGCGGAGGAGGGTGGTGGCGGTCAGGGTGCTCCAGTATTGACATCCTCCCCCTCTTAAAAGAGGGGGATTCCAGCCCAGTTGGGTTGAGGTTCACGGACGCTCGACCGCTTGGTGGGCGGTGTCGTCCCTCCGGCACCGGCTGAGCGCCGGGGGCGGGGAATCCCGCCCTGTCCTGCCGCGACGTTGATACTCGCGTTGGTGTCCGCGTTGCAGGTGAAGCCGCAGGAAAAACAGACGAACTCGGCTTGGCTCTTGCGCGAGTTCTTGTCGGTCCTCCCCCACTGCCTTGAGGGCGTGGGAGGTGCCCCCAGCAGGCACTGCACCGCAGACTGGTGTACGGGGCTGGAACGTCCCGGACCCGGCCGGGGGCCTTGTGCTCGGTGCGCTGCCGCAGAAGACCCCAGCCCTGGGCGAGGATCGCCCGGTTGAGACCGGACTTCTGGGCGACGTTGGTGCCGGGCTGCTCGACGGTTCCCTTCGCCGAGCGGGTCATGTTCTTGATGTTCAGTTTCTCGAACCGGATCAGATCGTAGTCGCGGGCGAGCATGGTGCTGGTCTTCTCGCACCAGTCCTTGCGCCGGTTTACCTCCCGCGCCTTGAGCTTGGCGGCCTTCGCGTACTCGGCCGCCTTCTCGGGGCTGCCCTTCTTCGCCCGTGCCGCGCGCCGCTGGTGCTTGCGGATCTGGGCACGCTGCTTGACGGTGAGCTGCGGGCAGTTCAGGGTGCGGCCGTCCGACAGCGCGGCGGTGATGGTCACGCCCCGGTCGATACCGATGACCTTGCCGGTGCCGGGTGCGGGTGTGGGCTCGGGGATGACCGCGAAGGCGATGTGCCACTGCCCGTTGCGGAAGGTGACCCGGAACGTCTTCGCCTCGGGCAGTAGCGCACCCTTGCCCTTGACGCTGAGGCGGACCCAGCCGCAGCCGGGCACCTTGATGACCCGGAAACCCTCGTGACGGAACTTCCTGCGCCAGGTCGGCTCACCGAACCCGGAGGTGAAGCGGGCCTTCTTGGCTTTGGTGAAGTCCTTCAGCGCCTGCTGCTGCACGTCGGCGTTCCCGGCGCCGAGCCATTCGTTGTCGCGTCGGGCTTCGGTGAGCTGGCGGCACTGCTCCGCGAAGCCTGGCGCGGGTTTTCGCCACCTGCGCCAGTGCGTGTGCTGCTCGACGGCGAGGTTCCAGACGTACCGGGCGTGCGCGCAGTGCAGCAGCATCTGCTGCTCCTGCTCGTCAAAGATCTCGCCGCGTCCGAAGAGCGCTCCGCCGACTCGGAGTTGCTGTACCTAGTGCGACGTGCCGTCGAGGCGGGTGAACGCCGTTCCGCCCAGGAGGAGTAACGGCTGTTCTTGCCCTGCTCCGCGGGGACTCGCATTCACCCGCGCCCCAGCACCACCGTCCCCGAGGAGCAGAACCAACCGCCCGTGCCGGAGGCCACGGCGAGGTGGGGCAGTTGGCCGTCGGCGCGGTGGACCTGGCGCTCGCCCGCCTCGCCGCGGAGTTGGCGTACGGCCTCGACCAGGAGGAACAGGCCGCGCATTCCGGGGTGTTGGGCGGAGAGGCCGCCGCCGTCGGTGTTGGTGGGGAGGTCGCCGGTGAGGGTGAGGCGGCCCTTGGCGGCGTCCACGAACGGGCCGCCCTCTCCCTTCTCGCAGAAGCCCAGGTCCTCCAGCGTCACCAGGGTCATATAGGTGAACGCGTCGTAGATCTCGGCGAAGTCGATCTCCGAGGGGCGTACGCCCGCGCGCTCGAAGGCCAGGCGCCCGCTCACCGCCGCCGGGGAGACCGTGAAGTCCTCCCACTCCGACATCGTGGTGTGGGAGACGTACTCACCCGTGCCGAGCACCCAGACGGGAGTCGCGGGCCGGCAGTCCCGTACGTACTCCTCCGCCGCCAGCAGCACCGCCGCGCCGCCGTCCGAGCGGATGCAGCAGTGGAGCTTGGTGAACGGGTCCGCCACCGGCGGGGAGCCGAGTACGTCGTCGATCGTGATCGGGGTGCGGAACATCGCCTCCGGGTTCGCCGCCGCGTTCGCCCGTGTCTGTACGGCGACCGAGGCGAGCTGTTCGAGGGTGGTGCCGTACTGGTGCATATGGCGGCGGGCCGCCATCGCGTACTTGGCGATCAGCGTGTGGCCGTACGGCACCTCGAACTGCAGCGGGCCCCGGGCGCCGAAGGAGAGGTCGCCGGTGCGGCGGCCCGCCTTGATGTCGGCGCGGGCGGTGGAGCCGTAGACGAGGAGTACGACGTCGGCGTGGCCGGCGGCTATCGCGTCCGCCGCGTGCGCCGCCATGACCTCCCAGGTCGAACCGCCGACCGAGGTCGAGTCCATCCAGGTCGGCCGCAGCCCCAGATACTCGGCCACCTCGACCGGGGCGAGGGTGCCGAGCCCGGCCGAGCAGAGGCCGTCGATCGCCGTGTGCTCCAGGCCCGCGTCCGCCAGGGCCCGGCGGGCCGCCTGGGCGTGGAGGGCGTAGGGGGTGGTTCCGTCGACCTTGCCGCAGTCGGAGAGGGCGGCCCCCACGACGGCCACCTTCCGACGCCGTCGCCCGGCCCCGGTGACAGTAGACATAGATCTGACGGTACATCAGATATAAGGGAGTGGACCCCGGGCAGACCCTGTGCTTCTCTCTCCCTCCGCCCTAATATGACGGACCGTCAGATCGGTGTCGCGAAGCCCGGCTGCGGGCGGTTGGGGGCCTGGTCATGGACGCCCGCTTCACCTCCGAGCAGGAGGAAATCCGGCGTACGGTACGGGAGTTGCTGCTCAAGCGGTGCGGTCCGGAGGAGGTGCGGGCGGCCGTGCGGACGGAGAGCGGCTACGACCCCGCCCTCTGGTCCGCCCTCGCCGAACAACTCGGCCTCCCCGGGCTCGCTCTCCCCGAGGCGTACGGCGGCGTCGGTTGCTCGCTCACCGAACTCACCCTGGTGGCAGAGGAGTTGGGGAGGGCTCTGGCCCCGACGCCGTTGTTGTCCACCGCCGCGCTCGTCGCCCCCCTCGTACTCGCCCTCGGGACCGAGCGCCAGCGCGCCGGCCTACTGCCCCGCCTCGCCTCCGGGCGACTGACCGCCGCGCTCGCCGTACCGGGGGCCGCCCTCGGTGTCGCGCTGGGGCTGACCGGTGACGGCGGGGACGGTGGTGGGCAGTGGGCCGGGGGCGGGCGCGCCGGGGGCGTGCAGGCGCGACGGGGAGGTGGGGGTGGCTGGCGGTTGTACGGCGAGGTCGGGCAGGTGCTCGACGGGCACAGTGCGGGGGTGGTGCTGGTGGCCGCGCACGCCGGGGGGTACGCGCGGTCGCGGACGTTGCTGTTCTTGGTGGACGCGGCTGCGGCTGAGCGTGAAGGCGCGGGCGCCGGGGGCCTCGTACGCGTACGGCAGACCGCGCTCGACGAGACCCGGTCGTCGGCGCGGCTCGAACTGCGGGACGTGGAGGCGGAGTTGCTCGGCGACGACGAGAACGCGGATGTGCCGTCCGCGCTGTCCGTCCTCGGCGACGGGGCCGCCGCCGTGCTCGCCGCCGAGGCCGTGGGGGCCGCCGAGCGGGCGTTGGAGCGGACCGTGGCGTATGTGCGGCAACGGGAGCAGTTCGGTCGGCCGATCGGGTCGTTCCAGGCGGTGAAGCACCGGCTCGCGGAGGTGTATGTGCGGGTGGGAGCGGCGCGCTCGGCGGCGTACTACGCGGCGTGGGCGGCGGGTGCGGGGGAGGCGAGCCGGGGTGGTGCGCCGGGGGCGGGGGTTCCGGGGCCGGGTGGTGCGCCGGGGCGGGAGTCGGTCGGGGGGCTGGCGCTCGCGCAGGGGCTTGAGGCGTTGCGGGTGGCGGCCGGGGAGGGGATTCAGCTGCACGGTGGCATCGGGTTCACCTGGGAGCACGAGGTTCATCTGTACTTCAAGCGGGCGGCCGGGGACGAGGCGTTGTTCGGGCCGGTGCACCGGCTGCGGGCGCGGGCGGCCGAGGCGGCGGGGGTCTTCGACGAGGAGGTGCGGGACTGATGGCTCGGGGAGTTCGGGGAGTGGGGCGGCGCATGAAGAACATGGGGGTGCGGTGGGTGCAGAAGGTGTCCTCCGCGCCGGCGTTCGCGCGGGTCGCGCCGCATGTCATTCCCGCGCTGGACCGTGCGGTGCATCGGGTGACCCGGGGAAAGGTGCTGCTCAGCGCGCAGTTGCTGCCGGGAGTGGTGCTGACCGCGACCGGGGCGAGGAGCGGGGTGCCGCGTCGTACGCCGTTGGCGTGCATGCCCGAGGCGGACGGCGGGAGTTGGCTGCTGGTCGGCTCCAACTTCGGCCGCACCGACCACCCCGCCTGGACCGCCAACCTCCTCGCCCACCCCGACGCCTCGATCAGCTGGCAGGGGGAGGACATCCCGGTCACCGCCCAGCTGTTGACGGGGGAGGAGCGGGCCGCCGCCTGGAAGGCCCTGCTGAACTTCTGGCCGCCGTACTCGACGTATCAGGCGCGGGTGGACCGGGAGATACGGGTGTTCCGGATCGTACGGCGGTGAGGTGGGCCTGGGTGTGGGGCGGTTCATGTCGGCCGGGGGTTGTGTGGACGCGGCGGGCGGCGCACCTCTGGGAGGGTGCCGCCCGCGTGACAGGATTCGCGTTGCCCCTCGGCTCTCCGGCTCGCGCCGGGTGATGCTGTGGTGCGGCTTGCACGCCGTCGGGCCGACTACGGCCGGCTACTTCGTCGGCTTCCTGCCGGTGATGCCCAGGTGGACCAACAGGGCGAGGTTCGGCTTGAGTTCGGCCTGTTTCACGCCCCAGGACTGGAAGCCCTTCTGGTGCGAGGCGACCGAGGCGAGCATCGCGACGAGGGAGCCGGCGAGGGCCATCGGGCTGACGTCCTTGTCGACGCGGCCCTTGGCCTGGAGCTCGCGGACCGTCTCGGCGAGGGAGTTGGTGACCGAGTTCAGGATCTTCATACGGAGCTTGTAGAAGCGCTTGTCGCCCTCGGCGGCGCCCAGGTCGACGACGCGGAGGATGGCGTCGTTCTTGCGCCAGAACTCCAGGAAACCGTCTACGAGTTCCTGTGCGGTCTGCCAGCCGGCCTTGCCGACCCAGGAGCGGTCTTCGAGGAGGGTGGTCAACGTGGCGCCGTCGGCGGCCATTTGCTCGGCGATCTCCAGGACCGCGCCTTCCACATCTGGGAAGTACTGGTAGAAGGTCGCCGGGGACGTGCCCGCCTTGCGGGCGACATCGATGACTTTGACGTCACGGTAGGGCGACGAGCTGAGCATCTCGCTGAGGCAGTCGAGCAGCTTCTGCCGGGTCGCCTGCCCTCGCCGGCCGGCCACGCGGCCGTCGACGGTACGCACTTGTCCTGTCATGCCGTCAGCTTACCGAGGGGTGATCGGAGCGCGATTCGGCCGACTGCAAATGGGGAGTACGGGCTTCACCAAGGGGTTCGAGTTTGGGGGCCGGGCCGTGTTGGCGGGTTCTTTTCGCCCCCGCCGCCCTTACCCTTCCCTCCCCCAGGGGCGCCGCCCCTTCAACCCCGGCCCCCGAGGAGGGGCTCCGCCCCGGTCCCTGCCAGGGGCGCTTTCCCATCAACCCGGCCCCAGAGGCTGCCGCCCCTCGCCCGCCCTCCCGGGCGCTGCCGCCCCTCGCCCCCTGCGGTCACGGGGGTCCGCCCGGGGGCATGGTCGGGGGGCGTTGCCCTTCAACCTCGCCCGCTGGGGGCCAATGCCCTGGGCGAGCGGCTCCGGCGGGTGGGACAGGTCCACGTTGACCGTGCGGAAGAGCCCGTTGACCCCGTCGACCTGATTGTTGTCGATCAGGTCGGACACCAGCGCGTCCGCTGCCGGGTCACCGATCACCCTCGGTGACCACACCCTGGGCCGTGCCGATGGGCGTTGCCCCATTCGAGGTACGGCGGTGTGCGCCCCGCGCATTGGGGGGGCGCACACCGTGACGTACGGCCTCGGTCGCCGCTCGTCTCCGTTCGGAGCGACCATGGAAGGAGCGGACAGGTACCTTTCCGTCTTCCGGAGGTGAACCGCGATGACACTGCCTGTGCGATACCGGCCCGGCGGCCTGCTGGAGCGGGCGTTCCGTGAACCGATGGCGAGCGAGTTCGACGAGCTGTTCGACAGGATGAGCCGGTTCCTGGAGGCTGCCGCGCCGTCCTTGTCCGAGACGTCGGCGTGGGCGCCGCTCGCGGACTTGCGCGAAACCGACGAGGCGTTCGTGATCGAGTGCGAGCTGCCCGGCCTCAAGCGGGAGGACATCGACGTCGAGATCGGCGACCGCGAGCTGTCCATCACCGGGCAGTTCAAGGAGCGCGAACGCGAAGGTGTGCTCCGCCGTGCCACCCGTCGCTCGGGGCGCTTCGAGTACCGGGCGCTGCTGCCCTCCGAGGCCAAGGCCGAGAACGTGCGAGCGTCCCTGACCGACGGCGTCCTCACCGTGACCATCCCGAAGGCCCAGGCGAGCAAGCCTCGCCATGTGGAGATCACGGACTGAGGGCCGACCGACTCCGAGTGACACAGCGACTCCGAGTGACACAACGACTCCGAGCGATACACCGACTCCGCGTGACACCGGGAGTCGTCCTCGCGGCGGGGGACCCGCGCCACCCCTTTGCGACGTGCGCCCGGGTCCCCGCCGTCGCACCCCCCCCGGCCCCCAGCGGAGCGCTTCCGCCGCGCGCCCCGCGTAAGCGGCCGTTAGCTTGGCGGTATGGGTGAGCAGACGGTTCATTCCGGTCATTCCGGGGCCTTGGGGCGGTCCCGTGCGTACGGCGAGGGCGTCCCCTGCTGGGTCGATGCGCAGTTGCCCGATGTGGAGGCGGGGAAGCGGTTCTACGGGGAGTTGTTCGGGTGGACGTTCCGGGTGGCCTCCTCGGACGGCGCGCACGAGGTCTGGGCGTACCGCGAGAACGCCCCCGTCGCCGCCCTCGCGCCCAAGCCGGACGGGCGGCTGCCCACCGTCTGGACGCTGTACTTCGCGACCCCGGACGCCGTAGGCCTCGCGGAGCGGATCACCGCGGCCGGCGGGCGGATCATCACGCCGCCCACGCCGTTCGGCCCCCTCGGTGTCACCGCGCTGGCCACCGACCCGGAGGGCGCGGTGTTCCGGCTGTGGCAGGCGGGAACGCACCTCGGGTTCGGGCGGCGGCACGAAGCGGGCACGTTCGCGTGGGCCGAGCTGTACACACGGGACACCCAGGCGGCCAACTCCTTCTACGCGCACCTCTTCCACGACGCGCTGTTCGGGCCGGAGGCCGCCCCGGACTTCGGACGGGCCGCGCTCACCGAGGTGTTCCCGGCCGAGATGCCTCCCCACTTCCTCGTCCACTTCGGCACGGACGACGTCGAGGCCGCCCTCGGGACCGTCAGCCGGCTCGGAGGGCGGGTGACCACACCCCCGTTCGAGACGTCCTACGGAAATGTGGCGGTCGTCACGGACAATCAGGGGGCGTCCTTCGCGCTGCTCCGGCGGAGGGGCGGGGAGGGATGGGAGCAGGAGGCGCGGGAGGGGGAGTCGCGGGCGGATGATCTGCCGCGGGCGGAGGAGGGCGAGGGGGAGCCACGAGAGGGTGGCGAGAGCGGTGGCCGGGGCGCTGACCAGCGCGGCGACCGGCGTGAGGCCCCTGGCGGAGAGCGGGACCGAGGCGCGGACGACGGGCGTACGACCGGGAGATGACGGGCGCGCGCGGGGCGTCGCGCGGCCGGTCGAGCGGGGGTTGTGCGCCGGTGGTACGGCGCTTGTCGTGGTGTCCCACCATCCGGGCTCCCGCTTCCCAGGGGGCGGACAACGTGGTTTTGTCCTGAGACACCCCGATCCGCCCCCGGGTTCGCAACCTGCCCCCGGTACAGGAAGAATCGGGGTGCGTGCCGTCATGGCGGTGCGGTGGTGAGACGCTGCACGGCGGCGCGTTCACAACGTGGGTGACGCGGGGCCGTACGGGGAGGTGGCAGGGCAAGTGGTGGATCAGCTGACGCAGCACGATCCGCGGCGGATCGGGCCGTTCGAGGTGCTGGGACGGCTGGGTGCCGGCGGCATGGGGCTGGTCTATCTGGCGCGCTCGGCGTCGGGGCGGCGCGTGGCGATCAAGACCGTGCGGACGGAACTGGCCGAGGACCAGCTCTTCCGGGTGCGTTTCACGCGCGAGGTCGAGGCGGCCCGCGCGGTGTCCGGCTTCTACACGGCGGCCGTGGTCGACGCCGACCCGCGCGCGGCCGTGCCGTGGCTGGCGACCGCGTACGTTCCCGCGCCCTCGCTGGAAGAGATAGTGAACGACTGCGGGCCGATGCCGGTCCAGGCGGTGCGGTGGCTCGCCGCCGGCGTCGCCGAGGCGCTCCAGTCGATCCACGGCGCCGGGCTCGTCCACCGGGACCTCAAGCCGTCGAACGTCCTCGTCGTCGAGGACGGGCCGCGCGTCATCGACTTCGGTATCGCGTCCGGCGTCTCGAACACCCGTCTGACGATGACGAACGTCGCCGTCGGTACGCCCGCCTATATGTCCCCCGAGCAGGCGAAGGACTCGCGCAGCGTCACCGGCGCGAGCGATGTCTTCTCGCTGGGCTCGATGCTCGTGTTCGCCGCCACCGGGCACGCGCCGTTCCATGGCGCCAACCCCGTCGAGACCGTCTTCATGCTGCTGAGGGAGGGGCCGGACCTCTCCGGGCTGCCGGACGACCTGCGCCCCCTCATCGAGTCCTGTATGCAGATGGACCCGACCGCCCGCCCCAACCCCGCCGACCTCCAGGCCCAGCTCGCGCCCCATCTCTTCGCGTCCGGTTCGGACGACAGCGGTACGGCGTCGGCGTGGCTGCCGGAGAAGGCGGTGGCCCTGATCGAGACCCGACGCGGGGGGCGTCCGGCGGCCAAGCCGCAGCAGACCTCCGGCGGGCCGGGCGGCCATGGCGGGCCGGGGGGCCACGGCGGCCACGGTGGCCACGGTGGCCCCAGCGCGGGTCCGGGCAGGGCTCCCGTACCGCCGCCCCCGCCCCCGCCGTCGTACGAGCCCGCGCCCGGCTCTCCCGTGTCCGTAGGCGGCGCCCCGGACACCGCCGGGCCCGTACGGCTGGCCGGGGCCCAGGTGCCGATCGGGCCCGGGCCGAGGGTGGCCGACGCCCGTGCCGCCGCCGTGAAGGCGCCTCCTCCCGAGGCGGGCCTCGCCGCGTCCTGGTCCCGGCCGCGCGCCGGAGTGAACGGCGCCGACCCCGCGCCCCCCACCACCGCCCCGCCCGCCCCCGATCCGGCCGCCTCCGGCTGGCGTCCCTGGCGGTTCCGGATGTCGAACGATGTCTGGGGCACCCCGTCCGTCGCCGACGACCTCGTCTACGTCACGTCGTTCGAGGTGCACGCCCTGGACGTGGCGACCGGCCGCCGCCGTTTCAAGACGCGTGACGTGGCCTGGTCGATGTCGGTCGCGGACGGCCGTATCCACGCCTCGGACGGCCCCACGCTGTTCGCCCTGGACGCCCGCGAGGGCACGGACCTCTGGCGCCTGTCCACCGACGCCTGGGTGTACTCGCTCAAGGCCGACCGGGGCACGGTGGTCACCGCGACCCGGGGCGGCGGCGTACAGGGCTGGGAGGCGTCCAACGGGCAGAAGCTCTGGGAACTGACCGGCGCCCAGACCGACTTCGAGACCCCCGAGGCGGGCCCGGTCGTCCAGGACGGCACGGTGTACATCTGGCGCGACGCGAGGCTGCGCGCGCTGGAGGCCCGTACGGGTGAGGAGCGCTGGTCGTACCCGGTCGGCGACGCGGCGTCCTGCGGCGGCGTCCCGGTCCGGCTGACCCCGGCGCAGGACGGCTACGTGTACGTCGCCGCCGGCAGCCGGGTCCTCGCCGTGGACATCGCGAGCGGCCATGTCCGCTGGCACTTCGAGGCGCCGGCCGTCTTCCTCTCCGCGCCCACGTTCGCGCCGGGCCCGGCGGTGACGGGCGGCGGCGTGTACCTGGCCGACTACCTGGGCACGGTCTACGCCCTCGACGCGACGGACGGCCGTGACCGCTGGCGCATCGCGACCGAGTCCCGCTCCTCCCTGGAGCCGGTCCTCGTCGCCGCCGGGCATGTTCACGTCGGCAGCGGCAAGGGCCTGTACACGCTGGACGCGGTCACGGGCACGCCGAAGTGGCGCTTCCAGGCGGGCGGCGAGATCGTCGGCGCCCCGTCGGTCGCCGAGGGCCGCATCCACTTCGGCTCGACCGATCATTTGCTGTACACCCTGAAGGCGGACGACGGCCGCCTGCGCTGGAAGCTGGCGACGGGCGGCGAGATCACCGGCTCGCCGGTGGTCAAGGACGGGGTCGTGTACGCGTGCAGCAAGGACCGCTGCGTGTACGCCCTGGACGCGGAGAAGGGCACGGGGACGGCCCGGACGTCGTGACCTGACGCATGCCCTGCCTCTGTGCCCCTTCGGGGGCGCGGGCAGGGCGCGCGACAGGTCTGCGAAACCTGCGACTGGTCTACAGAGCCCACGACCTGAGCACGTCCGCCACGCTTCGCGCGGTGCAGGTCTCCTTCTTCAGCTCGGCCGCCAGGGCGGAAACCCGTTCCTGGTCGAGCTTGGCCGGGACATCGGAGGCGATCAGGTAGGCGTGGGCGACCGCGACCGCCACCCGTAGGTTCGACCGCTCCAGCCACCTCATGCGGCCGAGGGTGTGAGCGAGGGCGGCTGCCCTGGCGTAGGCCCCCTGATACACGTCCTGGCCGACGACGGCCGCCCGGTGGCGCTCGACGGCGGCGATCGCGACGCCGTAGTCGTCGATGGCCGGATCGTTCTGCCCGGCGCGCCGCGCGACCTCAAGAATCCATGCGAGGTCGATGTCGGCATTCACCGGCCGGGCTCCCCCTCGATCTCGTCGATGAGATCGCCGTACTCGTCGAGGACCTCCTGCGCGGCGGCCATGAACACGGCGCGCAGCTGCTCGTTGTCGTTCCGGATGAGTTGCTCGACGTACTCGTTGACCGGTATCCGCCGCGTCGCCGCCGCCTGCCGTGCCATCTCGGCGGTCTCGTCATCCATGCGAATGTTGATCTGCGTCTTGGCCACGCCGGGAAGGTGCCACCTGATACCAGGGGTGGGCTATTGGCTGATACCAGGGGAAGTCCGGAGCGCTCGGCCGATGAGTTCTCGCGCGGAGCGGAGTCGGTAGGGGCATGACTGCTGACACTGCTCAGACCGCTGAGAACAGGCCGCCGGTCGTCTCCCGCCGGGAGTGGCTGGCCGCTGTCGACACCCTGCGGGGCCGGGAGAAGGCGCATACCCGCGAGGGTGACGCGATCGCCGCGGCCCGGCGGCGGCTGCCCATGACCGAGGTGGACCCGTCGGCGCCGCTCGTCGGGGACAAGGGGCACGTCCCCCTGATCGACGTCTTCGAGGGGCGCACCCAGCTGTTCGTCTCGTACCACATGTGGCACGACGGCCAGGCCGCCGCCGACCAGTGCGAGGGCTGCACCTTCTTCACCGGCCAGGTCCGGGAGCTGTCCTATCTGCACCAGCGTGACGTCACCTTCGCCGTGTTCTGCCAGGGCCCCTACGAGGAGTCCGACCGCTACCGCCGCTTCATGGGCTGGGACCTGCCGTGGTACTCCGTACCCGCCGAGTCCCACGAACGGCTCGTCGCCGGCCGCCACTTCGGGATGAAGGCGTGCTACCTCCGCGCCGGGGACCGCGTGTACGAGACGTACTGGACCACCGGTCGCGGCGTCGAACCCATGGCGCCGTCCTACGGCATCCTCGACATGACCGTCCGCGGCCGCCAGGAGACCTGGGAGGACTCCCCGCCCGGCTGGCCGCAGCCGTACGACACCCTCGGCGGCCAGTTCCGCGAGAACGGCCGCCCGACCGCGCAGTGGTCCCGCGTCGCCGCCGGGCACGACGACGACCTCCACGGCGGAGGGCCCCGTAGTGCGGGGGGCTCAGGCTGCTGCCACGGGTGACCTGGTGGTCGTCTTGGGTGACGGCCGTCGTCAGGAAGGGGGTGGGACGGCGGCCGTCCGGCCATGACGTTACGCCGGGGGCGGGTGGGGCGCCATGCGGCGGGGTGGGGATGGGGAGGCGTGCGGGCGCGGGGTGCGGTCAGCGCCGAGGCGGTTGTCGGGCGGCTCGGGTGGCTTGCGCGGCTCTGTCGGCTCGGGCGGCTCTGGCGGCCTCGTGGTGGCGGTCGCCGAGCAGTGCCGAGTGGTAGCAGTGGCGTGCGGTGGGGCGGCCGCCGCCGTAGCAGTCGCCGCAGGCGAGGATGTGGTCGAGCCAGGCGCGGAAGGTGGCCATGACGGGGTCGGGCTCCGGGGACGGGGCCGGTGCCGGGTTCGGTTTCGGGTCGGGTTTCGGGTCCGGTGGGGTGTTGGGCCGCGGTTCCGGTTCGTCACCGCCGGGTTGGTCGTTCAGGTCCATCTCGGTGGCTCCTCGCTCAAGTAGGCGGTGACGTAAGGCCGTACGAGGTCCCGCTCGGCGTGTACGTCCGGCTGCGGGGGCCTTGGCTCCCAGCAGGGTTCGCGGGGGACGTGGGGCAGCCAGCGGCCGTGGGCGGCCCATTGGTGTGCCGCACGGGCGGCCCAGCGCCGCCACCGGGCGCGTTCGGGGTTGAGCGAGAGCGAGGGCGGCGGCGGGGCCGGGAGGGCGAGCGGGAGTGTCAACTGCCGCACGGGGACGCCTCCTTCTCCGGCACCAGGAAGTACGCCCACACACACTTGCTGTACGGCCGTACGTCGTGCCCCCACCGCTCGGAGAGGGCGCCGACGAGCACCAGCCCGCGCCCGCCGTCGCCCTCCGGGCCGTGGGCCGGGCGTGCGGCCGGGGGCCGGTCCCGGTCCGGGTCGGACACCTCAAGCAGCAGTCCACAGCCGCGAATCGACACGACGACCTCGATCTCGGCGAGGGTCACCCGACAGTGAAGTACGGCGTTGCTGACGAGTTCGGTGGCCACGGTCGCGATGTCATCGGCGAGTTCACCGCCCACGGCCCAGTCCTTGAGGATGCGCCGCACTTGGGAACGGGCTTCGGGGACGTGTCTTCTGCGCTTGGGGATGCGGAAGCTGTCGCGACGTGGGATGACGGGGCGTCGGGCGAGAGCGGGCATGGCGAATAGACCCCCTGACGTGCGGTCAAGTCACGCGCTGTAGTGGTGCGTGTGCAGCGAGGTTATTGCATATATAGAGTTAGCTGCAATCGGTCCAGCTACATAAATAGAGATCGATAGGAGGCTCGGCTGCCTCTACAGTGGTGCTGGCATGACTCGGGGATGAGAGGTGAGCGCTTCGTGGCAGGACGGCCCACCGTGCGCAGCAGGCGACTTGGGGCGGCGCTGAAGAAGTACCGGCTGGCTGCCAAGCTCGATCAGCCGCAGGTCGCAGAGGCCATCGCGAACCATCAGGCTCGGGTCAGCCGCATCGAGAGCGGACACGTCATCGCCCGCGCGATCGAGGTCCGCGTGATGCTGGACGCGTATGGTGTCCAAGATCCGGAAGTACGCGGCCGGTTGGAGAAGTTGGCCAAGGACGCGAACCGGCGCGGCTGGTGGCATGAGTACGCCGAGCACCTGCGGTCGGACTACGTGGACCACATCATGCTGGAGGACGACGCCACCTTTTTCTGGGACTGGCACCCAACTCTCGTTCCAGGACTTCTGCAGACCGCTGCCTATACAGAGGAGTTGATTACCACGGGGCCTCTGGCGGTCGCACCCGAACGAGTCAGCCTCCTGGTTGAGGTGCGCACGAGGCGACGGGCCAAGATTGCTGAAGGCGGGACGTCGTACGAGTTCATCATCTGGGAGCCCGTGATCGTCCACCCTTTGCGGAGCGTCGCGGTGTACCGGGAACAACTGTCCGCGCTCCTTGAGGTGGGGGAGCGGGAGAACGTAACGGTACGGGTGCTCCCCTTCGGCCAGGCGGTGCTTGCGGCAACCCCTCCGTTCGCGTCCCTCGGCTTCGGTCCTGAGTCGACTGCAGAGGGGGACCTGTCCCCGGGTGGTGGACACCTCTGAGCCCGGCCCCGGTAGGGGCCGGGGAGGAGGGATCTCTTATGGTGATGAAGGTCTACTCGCCCG
>NZ_JBSFVY010000051.1:0-55041 GCF_053592555.1 Streptomyces sp. NPDC002643 | reverse complement strand
TCGTGAAGTAATTGCCATGCGGTCCCCGCGTCTTCGATGCTGGAGTTCCTTGACCGGCACGATGGTGGCCCCGGAGGAAGGACATTCTCATGCGGTGGCGCGTGGAAGAAGACGACCCCCGGTACGAGACCCTCAGTCAGGGATTCAATCAACGGTGGGTCAGCAGGCCGCGGTACATCCAGCTGGTCCACGACGACGCGTCGGCGCTGGCGGCCGTGCGCGAGGCCGTCGCGGGCGGTCTGCGGCCCACCGTCCGCAGCGGTGGGCACTGCTACGAGGACTTCGTGGCCAATACCGGCGGAGTCGTTCTCGACATGAGCCTGATGAACGACGTCCGCAAAGGCACCGACAAACAGGGCCGGCCCGCTTACGTCGTCGAGGCCGGAGCCACCAACTGGGATGTGATCACCACCCTTTTCCGCAGCTTCGGCAAGGCGGTCCCGGGCGGTTCCTGCTATTCGGTCGGGTCGGGCGGGCATGTCGCGGGCGGCGGCTTCGGATTCCTCTCCCGGCGCCACGGGCTGGTGGTGGACCACCTGGTGCAGGTGGACGTCGTCACGGTGCGGGGCGGGCCCGACGAACCGCCGGTCATCGAGGTGACCCGTGCCCATCGCGAGGACGACGGCCCCGAGGGCGATCTCTTCTGGGCCCACACGGGCGGTGGGGGCGGGAATTTCGGCGTCGTCCTGCGCTATTACTTCGCGGACGACATTCCCGAACCCCCGGAGCGCGTCTGGCTCAGCAGCATCGCCTGGCCGTGGAAGGGCGGACTCCTGGACCACCCGGAGGACTTCGCCGCGCTGGTGGAGAACTTCGGCACGTTCTTCGCCGCCCACAGCTCGAAATACGAGGACGTCTACCAAGGGCTCTTCAGCATTCTCAAACTCACACACAAGGACAACGGGAACGTCGTCCTGCTGAGCCAGTGGGACCAGGAGGACTCGGGCCCGCTCGACGACTTCATCGACGCCATCGAGGCGGGCATGACGACGCCTTCGACGACGCAGTTGTTCAGCGTCGGCGGCATCGCCGTGCACCTACCGGAGAAGCGCCGCCAAATGCCCTGGTTCCAGGCCACCCAGACGCTGAACGGCTCCGGCGACAACCAGCGCGGCAAATACAAGTCCGCCTACCACCGGCACCCTTTCTCGCCGCAACAGATCGACACCCTCTACCACTGGCTCACCAAGGACGTCCCCGGCGCGGACATGTCCAAGACGCTCGTACAGGCGGACTCGTACGGCTGCCGGATCAACGTCCCCGGGCCGGGCGACACGGCCGTCCCCCAGCGGGACTCCGTCTTCAAGCTCCAGTTCCAGTCGTACTGGACCGACCGCGGCGAGGACGACCTGCACACCGACTACATGCGGCGCTGGTACGCCGACCTGTACCGGGAGACCGGCGGCGTCCCCGAGATCACCGACGAGCGCCACGACCGCGCCACGGACGGCGCGTACGTCAACTACCCCGACACCGACCTCGGCATCGCCACCGACCAGAGCCCGGCCTACCCCCGGCTCTACTACAAGGGCAACTACGGCCGCCTGCAGGACACCAAGCGCTACTGGGACCCGCGGGACGTCTTCCACCACAAGCAGTCCATCCGGCTCCCCTAGACCTCGGACCCGTTCGCCGCGCTCACCCGACCAGCGCCCCGCGAGCCACGACCGCTGGCAGGGCCTACGCGGGGCTGGTACTGCGTGTGTTTGAGACGTGTGCGGGCCAGCGCGGCGAGTTCGTCGATGCCGCATGGGGTGAGGTCGCCCAGGCTGTGCTTGAGGTGTGCTCACACATAGCGACGATCGCCGGTTCTCCAAACCGGCGAATGTGCGCCCGGACGGTCAGAGGCACAAGGCACCGGAGACGTTCGACACCAAGTCCGACGCCCAGGACTGGCTCAACCTCACCCGCGCCGACATCGAACGCCACCACTGGCGCGGCCCGGACGCCAGTGCGATCAACTCCGAGACGTACGCACGCCGTTGGATGGACGAGCGCGGGCAAGGAGGAGGCCGACGAACGCCCCACCGCCACCATCGAGCAGAGGTCTTCGACCGCGACGACACCATGGGCACACGCTGGCGCCTGATGGCCCTGCTCGGCGCCTTCGCCCCCCTCCGCCCGGAGGAGCTGGCCGAACTGCGCCGTCACAGTGTCGATCTCGACGAATGCTCCCTGCGGATCACGCTCGCCTCCCTTGAGCTGACCAACGACAGGCGCGCCACGGGCGACCCCAAGACCCGGGCGGGCAAACGCACCGTCCACCGACACATGGACTCGTGCTCATCGTCCTTCCATCCGCTCCAGATACCGACGCCGAGACGGCGAACACGGCCACGGTGACGAGAGCGACCACGGCGAAGCGACGGTGCCTGTGCGGACTCCAGGTCTCTGACCCGGGCAGATGCCCTCGTCCACCTTTACGGGCACGCCATGGGCACGCATCGCGGAGTAGGCGAGAAACGCGTCTGCTCGCCAGCCGCCCGCTCTGCCGCGGCTCAGACCCTGCCCAGCGGCCGTCACCCGCACGGCCCGGTTGCTTCAGCGGCCATGGCCAACCCCACCCTGCTCCGAGTCAAGGTGGCGGAGGCAGGAGACGACGACCACGAAGGGCCACAGGGACTGAAAGGACGTCACACAGCGTTCAGCGACACCGGGAGCGCCGTGACGATGCATCTCGATCACGAACCAGGCTGCTCCGGCGCCCATCACAGCGGTCGCCGCAAGGGAGGGCGCGGGCCGCAGTGCCCACGGTGCCGCTCCGCTGCGATCGGCGGCCAGAACGGGCCACACCGCCAAGAGCGCGAAACCGACCGCGGCGGCTGAACCGTGGGGCATGGAGCCCCCACTGCTCGGCGCCGGGAGCAGAGCCACCACCAACGCCGACACTCCACCGCAGCCCAGCGCCACACGCCCGGCGAGCGCGGCCACGCGCAGTCCCCAGGCGGTCAGCAAGTGGCAGATACCCAGGGCGAGCAGCGCTCCGGTCATCACCCAGAATCCGGCTGCCCCGTAGGCCGCCAGGATGCTGATCGTCTGAGTAGCAGAGTCGTAGGCAGGGCCCTCAAGGAGCGCCGCGATCGTCCAGCCTCCGATCAACAGGACAGGCGCGCACACCGACGAGAGCAAGGCCCACCTGGGCACAAGTCGCACCGGTTCACCGTAAGACGCTCCGGTACTCGCGCGGCGGCGCCGCGCCTACCGGGCGTGACCGCAGCGCGAGCCGGGCTCGGACGGCGGGGAACGTCAACAGCGGGTTCGTGCTGGTGCTCCAGGCCCTGGATGCTGTGCCCATGCCAAGATGGGTCCTACGGAGGCGCTGATGCCGAGCCCGCTCCGGAGGGGGAGTCCAGGTGGAGTGTCGGATCACGGTCGTGACACCGGACCGCGATGGGGGCGGACCGTCGGGATTGTTCCGCTGGCTCGCGCAGGACCCGGACGTGCGCTCGTCCGCACAACTGGCCCTGGTGCCCGCGTCGGAGCGGGCCGGGGACATGGGCGGCGCCTTCGAGATCATCAACGCGGTGGTCGCCAACAGCCTCGCGTTGAGCGGCGTCGCGATCGCGGCGGCCTCGTGGCGGGAGACGCGCGCACCGCGGCCGACCGTGCGGATCGAGTGCGCCGGAGTGGTCGTGGAGGTCGGCGACGACTCCCCGGAGACCATCGCGAGGATCACCCGCGTCCTGTCCGAAGCCGCCGGTGCGGGCGCTCAGGCCGAGCCGGGGCAGGGCGGGGGCACCGCGCCGGACGGCGCTGGTGCCGCTACTCCCGCCGACGCCGGGCAGCGCGCGGACGCCCGGTCGGACCAGCCGTGACCGTTGCCGGCCTGTCCGACCCGGCCGCCTCCCGTGCCGTCCTCATCGGCGCCCACGGATACCGGCACCTCCGTGGGTCAGGCCTCGTGGACGCGGAGTGAGCCGCAGACCACGAAACCGTCGTCCGAGCCGTCCGAGACGAGCAGCGTGGTGAATTTGGACCGATGTCTGGCCGGGATGGCCACGAACTCGTCGATGCCGGTGCTGACCGTGTCGGGGGCGGCGGAGACCCGGAGCTCGGAGTACTGGGACTTCAGCTTCATACCCAGGACGTTCAGAAACTCGATCTCCACCGTCCCGTCCACTCCGCCTCCCGGGCTTGCCCGCAGCACGAGGCGGCGATGGGACGCTTGGTAGGACCAGACCAGGAAGGGCCGCTCGAAGTGGAGAGGGAGCCCCCCCTCCTGGCCCACGACTCGCGGTTGCACAGCGTTCACCCTCCGAAAGGACTGGGGACGACGTCCCCATATTCGTCGTACCAGGTGACCCGGGCCTGGACGGAGGCCGGGGCGTTCTTGATCTGTGACAGTTCCCATGCGGTGTAGTCGCCGGCGCCCGGGGAGGCCACACCGTCCATGGAACGGGCGAGTCCTACCGGGTCGTCGATGCCTTCGAGGTTGAAGTGGATCTGCACGGTGCTTTTCGGATCGACGGCTTCCTTAACGACTGATGTCCAGTTTCCGTCGCCCCAGTCGTCGTACATCTTGGCCCCGGTCCGGTCGGCGAAGTCCGCGAGCGCCCAGTCGTTGTCGGCGGTCCTCGTGTACCCGAGCGCGATGGACGGGGGGCACTCGTTGTGCACCAGGACGGGCGCCGAGCCCGCCAGCACGTAGTACGTGTGCAGCCCGTCGACCGTGAGGTTGTACATAGCGGCCGAACCGGCCCGGTCGGTGACACCGACGACACGGGCGTGCCCGTCGGTCGCGGTGTTGAGCCGGTGTCCGGGACGGAGTTCCGCGGCCGCCGTCCAGGTCTGGAGTGTGTCGTTCCAGAAGGGGTGGTCGGCGGTGGTGCGCAGGACGGAAGTGCGACCCTCGGCGGTGCGCACGATCACGTCGACGAGGTCGTCGTCCTGGTGGGCGAAGCGGGCGGTGACGGTTTTGCCGCCCTTGCGCTTGCCCGTGCCGGGGTCGGCGGCCACGACCTCGTCGCCGGGCTTCACCTCGCTGATGGGCTTGGTCTTGCCGTTCTTGAGCAGGACCAAGGTGTCGGGGGAGAAACTGCACGCCGCCTTGAGGAGGGCGGCGGCAGCCGCTTCCACCTCCGTCGCGGCCGCGCGGGAGGCGCCGCGCGCCATGAGCGCCCGGCCGGTGGACCCGAAGGCGAGTGTGGCGATGGTGATGACGCCGGAGACGATCGCCTCGCCGCAGTCGCCTCGTCCGGTGAGGCAGTGGTAGGTCGCCTTGACACCCCACGGGTCGTTCGCGCTGCTTTGCGGGTCCCTCAGCAGTCCGGCGCGAGTGGCCGTGTCACAGAAGCCCTCGACGCCGTCCCTGATGTAGCACTTCGACTCCGCCCAGCGCGAGAGCATCTCGGCGTAACCGGCCGAGTCGGGGTAGCCCCCGCCGTAGCCCATCGCGAACAGCTCGTCCTTGGTCGGGATGATGATTCCGTCGACCACGGGTTTGGCGGTGCTGGCGGTGTTCGTGGTCGTGCTGGAGCCGTTACTGGTGGCCGTGCCGCCGTTTCCACTGGCGGAGGTGTGCGGATTGCCGCTCTCGTCGCAGCACTTCTCCGTGTTCGGGGCCCAGACGCTGTCGGGGTTGTCGATGCTGCAGCCGTCGCAGAACAGGCCGGTGGGGTCGCTGAAGGTGAGCGGGTTGTTGCCGGCGTAGCTGTAGCCGTTCAGGTTCTGCTGGTCGTTCGGGGCGAGGATCGGATCGAGGCTGATGAACTGGCCCGTCGACGGGTCGTACTCACGAGCGCCGATATGGGTCAGGCCGGTGGTGGCGTCCCTCGTCTTGCCGAGGAAGCCCTTGTCGTCGGGCCAGGGCCCGTACAGGGGATCGCCGCGGTCGGCACCGAACGGCGTCGTGTACCGCTTGGTGAAGGTCTGGCCGGAGTCCCGGTTGACCGCCAGCGAGGCGGTGCTGTGCTGGTCGCCGGCGAGGTAGCTGATCTTCTCGGTGCCGGTCTGGTTGGACCGCAGAGCGGCGTTGGTGCCCCCGGCGCCGTAATAACGCTGGGCCCACACCGTGCCGCCCGCACGCAGGTGCAGTTCGGTGGCGCCGATGTAGAGGACGCGTTCGCCGTCCTGCGTGTCGCGGATCAGCAGGGTGCCGTCGGCGGAGTACAGGTAGTCGGTCGTCACCCCGTTCTCGGTGAGCTTGCTGAGCCTGCCCTCGGCCGACCAGTCCAGCGTCTGGGTGCCCGACTTGCCGGGGCGGTGCCAGGAGTTGCCGGCCGAGTCGTACTCGTAGGTGCGCTCCGGGGCGGTGCAGTCGCCCTTGGTCGTGGTGCCGGTGAGGGTGTGCTTCTGGGTGGTGCTGGTGTAGCAGTACGTCGTCTCGGTGTCGCCGGTGGACTTGTGGACCGTCTCGCTGGTCCGCTGCCCGGCGTCGTTGTACGCGTACGTCGTCCAGTAGGGCGCCGGTCCCGACAGGCTCGACGCGCTCTTGGTGTCGGAGCACTTCTGCGAGGACGGCGTCCAGGCCTCGACCAGACGGCGGTGACCGTCGTAGGCGAAGCACTGGGCCTCGGCGGAACCGGCGCCGCCGAGCAGGGTCGGGTCGCTGATCGAGGTCAGATTGCCGGCCTGGTCGTAGGTGTAGTTGAGGTCCTGGAGCATGTAGCCGTGCGTCTGGTCCGTGACGAAGCTGCGGGTCAGACGGCCGGTGCCGGCCTCGTAGTCGTTGGCGACGTAGACGTTCTTGCTGTCGGTGCCGCCCGCGCCCAGCGTCAGCAGGTTCGGCTGGGCGAGAGCCGAGTAGTCGACGTCCAGCAGGTAGCCCGTCGAACCACCGATGGAGGTCAGGTTCCCGAGGGTGTCGTACCCGTAGTCCAGGCTCTCGGCCGGGAGTCCTCCGGCAGCCGGCTCCTTCGACTGCTTCAGACTGCCGTCGAGGTTGTAGTACGCCTCGTACTTCAGCGTCGAGGGCACGCCGGCCTTGACGAGCGGGTCGCTCTCCGGGAGCCGCAGTTCGGTGGCGGTGGCCCGCTCCAGGCTGTCATAGGCGGTGATGGCCTGGGTGTACGCGGCTCCGCTCTTGCCGTCCACGTAGCGTGTGGAGGACGTGGGCACACCCTTGAGGAGGGTGTCGTAGACGTAGCCGGTGAGCTGGTTGGCGTCCGTCTTGCTGTTCTTCCAGGTGCCGGTGGCGCGGCCGAGCACGTCGTACTCGGTCAGGACGGACTGGCCCCGGGAGTCCGTGGACTTGACGACCCGGTCGAGGGAGTCGAACTCGGTGAGCGTCGTCCCCTTGTCGGGGTCGCTGGTGCTGCCCTGGCGGCCGAACAGGTCATACACGTACGACCAGGTCGCGTTGGACGGCCCGGTGACCGTCTTCTCCTGGCCGTCCAGCTCGTAGGTGAACTTCGTGGAGGTGTACGAGGCACCGGCGCCGGAACCGTAGGCGGAGTCGGCAGGACTGGTGCTCGCGTACTCGCGGGTCTCGACGGTCTTGCCGCGGACGTCGGTGATGGTCCGCTGGGCCGAGCCGCCCTCGACGGCCGTGACGGCGGTCGAGTCACCTGTGTAGCTGGTGGTCGTGGACCACTTCTTGACGCCGTAGACATACAGGCTGGAGGTCGTCGCGCGACCCGCCCCGTCGAACACCGTCTCGGTCTGGCTGGGCGCCTCGCCGTACTCGGCGCGCGTGTAGGTGGTGTTGGGGGTGCTGGTGCTGTCGAAGATGTCGGCGTACGTCTCGTAGGCCAGGCCCCGCGTGTCGTAGCGGGTGTCCGTGAGCAGACGGCCGCCCTCGGGGGTCGGGGACTGGGTCTGCAGGGCGCGCAGCGACGAGTCGTACAGCGTGTAGCTGGTGGTGTAGGTCTCGCCGTCCTTCTTCAGCGTGGCGGAGGAGACCCAGGACGGCTTGGTGTCGTCCAGGTGGTAGGCGAACTTCTGGTTGGGGGACTGGCTGGCGCTGTCGCGGTTCGGCAGCCAGACCTGGGTGAGGCGGCCGAGGGCGTCGTAGGCCAGCTCGGTCTTCTTGAGGTTGGCGTCGTAGATGCGCAGAGGCTGACCACGCCTGGGATCGATGAAGCTCGTCGTCTTGTACGTCTTGGGGTCGGTGGTGATCGTCTTGGTCAGCGGGCCCGCGTCGGCCGGGGTGTAGGTGAGGGTGGTGGGCGGGTTCGTCGTCGCGTCGCCGACGCTCAGCGGGCGGCCGAGCGTGTCGTACGTCGTCGCGGAGATCCGCTGCCAGGCGGACGGCGGCCGGTCGCCGTCACCGTCGGCGGTGGCGGCGTATCCGGCGGCGCGGCCGGTCCAGGTGGCGAGGCCCTTGGTGGGCGTCTGGGACGCCGACCAGGTCGTGGCGCCCGTGTTGTCGAAGACGGTGCTCACATCGGCCAGCACGTCCCCGCGCGCGGGCTTGGCCGGGTTCATGGACGCCGGGAGGGTGAGCGAGGCGTCCTCGGTCGCGCAGGTGCGGGCGACCGTGCGGGTGCGGGAGACGAGGCTGGTGATGCCGAGATCGGCGTTGCGGGCGTACCAGGTACGGGTGCAGGTCTCGTCCGATCCCTTGCCGACCTGGCCGAAGTCGTCGACCGTGACGGGCATGCCGTAGCTGTCGAAGGTCGTGCTCGTCTGGCGCTCGCGCCAGGTCTGGGACGCCGTCAGGTATGTGTAACCGCGCACCTTCTCGGTGCGGACGAAGCGGGCGACGTGGTCGCCGGCGCCGGGCGGGCTCTGTCGGGCCGTCTCCTTGGACCAGGGGTCGTTCACGGTCGCCGAGATCGCCGTGGAGCCGTCGTAGGTGACCTGTTCGCGCAACTGGCCCGCGTACTCGTCCTTGTCGGTGATCGACGCCGCGCCGAGGGCGGGTGAGGAGAGCGGGGCGACCGTGACGGACTTGGTGGTGTCGTCCTTGTTCTTGTCCCCGTGCATGCCCTGCAGGAAGAGGGAGACGGTCTTGGAGCGGGTGGTGCTCGTCGCGCCGGTCCACGCCGTGACCTGCGCGTAGCCACGCCACTCGGACCAGGTCCGCTCGTCCTTCGGGGTGAAGGGCGAGTCGGCGTGGTGCCAGGCGGCGCCGCTGTAGGAGTAGGAGTGCTCGACGGCCTCGTTGTCGCCGGCCGGGTCGGAGACGGTGACGGCCAGCACCCGGTACTTCTGGAACCAGTCGACGGAGGCTTCCGTGGCGCCGTTGATGTTCCAGAACTGCGGGTAGCAGGAACGGGTGTTGGTGTCGGGGGCCGCGTCGATGACCTGGCCGCGCACGCACTCCTCACCCGACAGCGTCACCGTCGTGATCGCACCGGTCTCCGATGTGATCGTGGAGATACGGGGGCGGGTCAGCGGGAGGATGTCGTCGGTGGCGTCGACCCGGTTGGGCCGCATCTGATAGGTGAAGTCGACCGGGTTCATGGTGATGCCGGTGGTGCCCGCCCTGGCCGTCCGCTTGATCGACTTCAGGGTCAGCACCTGGTCGGAGCTGTCACCGATGTCCCCGCCGTCCAGGTACTGCCCGGTGAAGTCCCAGGAGTCCACCGCGTCGTAGTCGGCGCTCGTGGCGTTGTAGGAGAACGTGTCGATCCCGGTCAGACGCTTGCGTGAGAAGAACGTCGGGCCGGTCGCGTCGCACTCGTCGTCGTCCTTCGAGCAGATCGCGTCGAAGGGTACGTCCGGCCAGTTGTCCGAGGTGTCCTCGGTCAGGCTGGAGCAGTCCGAGGCCGTGCAGCGCTCCGCGTAGCCGAAGGTGACCTTCGCGTCCGCCTTGTCGGTGAACAGCGCGCCCTTGCGCAGGCCGTACTCGATCCGGTTCAGATAACCGCCGCGGGTGTAGCCCGCGTCGGCGGTCTCCGACTTGTTCTTCTTGTAGTGGTTCGACTCCTTGGTGTACCAGTACGTGGCCGCGTTGCCCCGCGTGTCCTCGACATAGTCGAGGTTCCACCGCCACGCCTGCGTCACCACGCGATCCGCGAAGGAGTCACCGGAGGAGTAGCCGGGCTCGCCCGAGTCGTCGCCGAACACCGGGACCGTGGCGACCGAGTCGGTGCGCTCGGTGTCCGCACCGTCCAGCTTGTTCAGGCCGAACACGTACTTGGTGCCGTCACCCGTGACGACCGTCCAGTACTCACCGTTGTTGTCACCGTTGTCGGCGTCCGTACCCCGCGTCACCTTCGACGCGTCGTCGTTCTCCAGCCGCCACTGACCGCTGTCGTCGTCCTTGACCAGCCGCGACGACTTGCCGTTCAGGACCAGACTCGCGTTGTCGTACTTCCAGCAGAAGTCGAAGATGTCGTCGTGGCCGTCGTCGTCACACGATCCGTACGAGCGCTCGATGTAGGAGTCGGTCAGCCCGAACCCCTCACCCACCGACGTGCCCTGGTTGTTGGACCTGGCGGTACGGCCGTCGACGCTGCCCGAGTCGTACGACAGCGCCAGCGGCGGCTGCGGGCCCGCCGCGGCCGGCGGCAGGGTGAAGGGGTACGACCAGGTGAAGGAGCCCGAGCTGCCGCCGGCCTCCCAGGACGAGGACTCCGACAGCGGGGTCGCCGAGTAGTTCCCGGAGCCGCTGGGCGACTCGCCGGCACCGGCCGCCGTGGCGGTGACCGCCAGGACGGTGACCGAGGCGGTCGCGCTGTCGGCGGCCCTCATGAGCTGGGTCGACGCGCCGTCCGAGGATTCCGCGACGCGCACCCGCGCCGAGACCGACTGCCGGTCGAGGTCGTTGTCCGACGCCAGCGGGCGTTGCGTACGGCACTCCGCCTTCTCCGGCGTCGTCAACACGCACGAGGGAAGCTGCACCAGGCGCAGCCGCTGGGCCCAGCCACCCCCCACGGCGGAGGCGAAATCGCTGTAGTCCACGCCGACTTCGGCGGAACCCGCCGTGTCCGCCTCGGCGGTCAGCAGCACGCCCGTGATGTCCGCCGCGCGGGCGGCCTTCTGGTCCAGCACGGTCACGCGGGCCCGGCCCGCCGCGGCCTTGCCGTCGGATGGAGGAGCCAGCGTGACCGGTACCCCGCCCGGGTCCGCCTTCCCCGTTCTGCCCCTGGCGAGGGTCAGCTTCGCCTCGCCGCCGCCGGGCCAGGAGGCCTTCTGCTCGGTCCGCGCCCGGTCGGCTCGCGCCTTGTCGGCCTTCTTCTCCCGGGCGACCCGTTCCCGTGCCTTCTTCGCGCCGGGGCCGTCGAACTCCTCGACCTTGCTCGCCCTGGACTCGGGCACGTCCGGGCGGCCCAGACCGCCGGAATCCGCGGCTTGCGCCACCTGCGCCACGCCCATCGGCACGACCAGTGCCAGGACCAGCGACTGCACCAGCAGCCGGGTCGGCCTGCGCCATCCGGTTCGTCCGGCACCTCTCCAGGGAGAGGTGCCCCTACTCATGGTCATCGTGTTGCCCCCGGTTGTCTTGACTGAAGGACGCGAAGAACTGGTCGCGAAGAGCCGAAAGAACGGGTTGGCCGAAGGAACGGGTCGGCCGAAGGAACGGTCGGCTGGAAGAACGGGTCGGCCGGAAGAACGGATCGGAAAGACCCGAAGAGCGGGTCGCGGGGAAGGCCGAAGGGGCAGGGGGCCGCGTGCCGCCCCGCCCCTTCGGTTCAGTCGCCGACGGTCTCGTCCACCTGATCCGAGCCGGCCATCGCACCCGCCCACAGCCGGACCTCGGCGACCCGCCCCGGCAGGTAGTACTGCCAGGCGCTGCTGTTGAAGCCCTTGCCGACGGCGAAATCACCCGAGCCGATCTTCGCGGTGAACGCCTTGTCGTCCCCGTTGCGCACGGCACCGACATACAGGCCGATCGTGCCGTCCTGGGCGTTGAAGACGCCGGTCATCCGGACCATGCCGTCCACCACCGCGGCCTCCTCCGAGGCCACCGCGCTGAACGTGCCGTCGGAGTTGAGCCGACCGAAGCGCCAGAAGCCCACCGGAACGGTCTTCTCCTCCAGCGTCTCCTCGTCCAGCACGGTCTCCTTGGCCGTCAGCTCGTACCAGAAGCCCCACGCGGAGCCGTCCGACGTACGCTGACCGACCACCTGGCCGATGTAACCGACGCTCTTGTCCTTGAGCGCGTCACCGTCCAGGCCTGCCAGGACGGTCACCGTGAACGATCCGGTGTCGTCCACGACCGGCCCGGCCACCGTCGCCGCGTCGTCCACACCGTCCAGCACGATCGCCTCACCGTCCAGCGCCGCACCGCCGGCCAGCGTCAGCGAGCGGCCGTAACCGGACGTGGTGTCCGCGACGGTGGTGCCGGAACCCCGGTCCGCCGACCAGTCCGCGACCAGTTCCACACCCGCGTACGTCTGCGACGTCAGCTGCCGCGCCTCGTCCGCGATCTCCTCCGCGGACAGGGCCCGCTGCCACACGGTGGGTTCGTCGATGCTGCCCTTGAAGTAGTCCACGTAGGTGTCGCCGTACAGCAGGCGACCGATCTGGAACGCGCCGTCGGCGTGCCAGGCGGTCCCGGCGTCGGTCGACGCCTGGAGCGTGCCGTTCACATACAGGTGGATCTTCTTGTCGACGGAGTCATGGACACCGGTGACGTACGTCCACACGCCCTTGGGCATCGCGTTCGGTACCGCCGCCTCGTGGACGGCACCGCTCTTGTCCAGGACCCGCATGCTCCACGTGCTGCCGTAGGAAAGGATGAACGGGCTGTACTTCTTGGCGAACGGGCTCGTCGTCGCCGGGGACTGGCTCAGCGCGGTGACGGTCTTCGTGGACGACTGGTCCACCCGCACCCAGGCGCCGATCGTGTACGACTGCGACGTGTCAAGGACGGTGCCGGCCGTGGCCGCGTACCCCGTGCTGCCGTCGAGCGCCAGTCCCTTGTCCGTGACCGGAGTCGCCAGCGGCTGGTCCTCCGCGTCCCGGGTGACCAGGCCCCGACGGCCGCGATCGTCCCGGGCCGCACCGCCGGTCAGGGTCGCGTTGTCCGAGCCGTCCCAGGTGGCGACATCCACCGCCGCGCCGTCGGCCTCGGCGAACTGCCACCGGCCGACCGGCTTCTCACCGTCGGCGACCAGGAAGTCGACGACGGACTGCGCGCCGTACCGGCCGATGCCGTCCTTGGCCCGCACGTACAGGCGGTACGTGGCCGCCTTCGTCGGCGTGATGGGCACCGACACCGAGGAGCCCTTCTGGTCGGCCGACCACGAGGCCGTCGACGACAGCTTGTACTGGTAGGCGACGTTGGTGTCACCGGTGGCGGGCGCGAACGTGAATGTGCCCTTCACCCCCGGCCCTCCGTGCGCGGTGCAGTCGTTGGTGGTGCACGCCGTGTACGGGGAGCCGACGGTGACCGTCGGTGCCTTGGGCGCGGTGGAGTCCACCTTGAAGTAGCACCAGCCGGTGGTGGAGGCGTTCGACGGACCGGCCAGCAGGCTGTCGCCGTCGTTGTAGTACGACCGGGTCCAGGCGCGGTACCGGTAGAGAGCGCCGTCCGTGAGGGTGGACCACGACAGGTTCACCTTGGTGTTGTCACCGACATAGCCGCTGGAGGGGCGCTCGTCGCCGTTGCCCGGCGTGACGTCTCCCCAACTGCTGCCGCTCTTGCGGTCGAGGTCGTAGGCGATGCGCAGCTGGGCGTCCTTCTCACCGCCGGCCATGGTCTGCGCGGTCGCGGTCAGGGTCGGGGTGGGGTCGGAGACGACCGCCGGGTCGCTCTCGTCGGTCTCGCAGACCGTGCCGGAACCGGTGACCAGACCGATCGCGCTCGGCTTGGCGGGCAGGCCCACGAACTTCACGGCGAGGACGGCGTCGTTCTTGAACCGCTTCCACGCCGCGGTGTCCGTCTCGTCGTGCGCCTTGATCTCCAGCGTCAGCCGGGAGAACTTGCCCGCCGCGAAGTTCGAGACGGTCGAGGTCAGGTTCTCGTTCGTCTCCTCCGGGTTGTCGTTGAACTCGATCGGCGCGTCCGGGGAGTCCGGGTCGCACAGCGAACCACGGCCCGCCGAGACATGCCGGTCCACCATCAGGTCCAGCTCCTTCGGGCGCGAGGACCAGGTCGTGGCGGAGGAGATGTTGTTCGTCCGGACCAGGTCCACCCAGCGCGGGTCACACTGGAACGCCCACGGCTCCGTCACCCGGAACGTCGCGTCCAGGACCTTCTTGCCCTTCAGGCTGGCGGGCGAGAACTCGAAGTACAGCTTCTGCACATACCCCGGACCGCAGTAGTAGCCGTTCCAGGTACCGCACTTGCCCGCGCCCCTGCCCTGGTCGTCGTCGCCGTTGCCCCAGCCGTACGACTCATAGCCGTCGCTGCGCAGCAGGGTGCGCTCCGACTCGCCCCAGGTCACCGTCGGGTCGATGAACAGCGGGAACGCGTCGGTGTCCGTCGTGGTGAGCATCGCCGTGTCGGGGACGATGGACAGCGTGTCCTCGGTGACCGCCACGTCCATCCGGACGACCTTGTCGCCCTGGCCCGGCTCCACGCCCGCAACGGCGGAGGCGACCTCGGCGGAGGCGGCGGTCGGCGCGTCCTCCGCGAGGGCCTGCGCCGTCATCAGCTGGGTCCGCGTACCGGAGTTCTCGTTACCGGAAGTCTCGTCGGCCTCCGTGGCCTCTGTGGCTTCTGTGGCGTCTGTGGCTTCTGATGCCTCTACGGACGCCTCGCCCGCCGAGTCCCACATCCGTGCCGGCGGCGCCCGGAACACCGTCCGACCACTCGCGTCAACGGCCGTCAGATTCCCGGCCGCGCCCTCGACGACCTCCAGCCCGCGGGCCTTCAGCCCGAAGGTCAGTTTCTTCAACTCCTCGTTCGCCGCCGCCTCAGGCGTCTTCACCACGAACACCGGCTGGAAACTCTCCGGCGTCGCCGTGACCTGAAGATCGACACCCGGCAGGACCTCCGCGTACACCGCACGCGTACCGTCCAGCTCCGGCTCCGGCAGATTCCCCGGCCACCGCAGCTCCAGCGACTTGCCCGCATCCTCTATCGACGCCAGCGGCGTGTTCTCACCACCCGGCGAGAACGCGATCTCCACCGCCGCGGCGCTGGGACCCACCGAACCGTCCGAACGCTTCACCAACGTCGCGTCCGGCGCCTGCCACCCACCACCCGGCTTCGGTACCCGCACCGGAACCACCGACTGCTCCAACGTGAACGTGAAGCCGTCGGGGTTCGCGAAGACCGTCGACCGGTCCGTGCGCTCCCCGACCACCTCCACACGCTCCCCCGATTCGGCAGCCTGCTCCAGCGCACGCTGCCCCTCGGTCAGAGCGACGGAATCCGACTCCGCGGACGACGCGGAAGCATGCTGAGCGGGTGGTACCAGGACCGCCAGCAGAGCGGCAGCCACAACTGACGCGGCCCTCTTCTTGCGGTGTGGATCATGGCCATGACAAGCGAATGCATGTCTGCCGGACAAGTTCAATCGCACCGAACCACGCCCCCGTCACGTGATCTTCAAGTTGTGTGCACATTCAAGCCCCGGCCTCATCCTCCGTCAAGCAATAATCACCACGCATCAGACGCCCCGGACGCTTCCAACTGGACCGACAACTCACCTACGGGGTAGGCGAGTTGTCCGTCCGGGCGATGGAGTGACGTGGCGGAACCCGGAGACCCCGCTCGACATCGACGCCAGCAGCGTGAAATGCATTCTTGTCGTGCGGGGCTCGGAGGCTTGGACGCCGTCATGCGGACGGGTTCTCGGCCGGCCGCTACCTGTATGCCCACACGTTGTCGGTGTTCACGCGTTCGAGGTCGATGCGTACGACCAGGCCGTGATGGTCCGAGGCGCCCGCGGGGGTGTCCAGGAGCCGGTAGTCGACGACCGTGTCGCGCAGCGGCGCCGACACCCACAGCTGGTCGATCCGGTCATCGGTCCCGGTCTTGCGCAGCAACTCCTTGTCGCCGCGCTCCTCGTACAGCTTCCACGCCGCGTCGACGAAGCCCGTGTACGCGAGCATCTCCGTCACCCGCCGGTCGGGCACCAGCTGCCCGCCGACCTCGGACGGCAGCCTGGTGCGGGCCGACTTGTTGTACGGCCGCATCGCCGCGTAGTCGGGGGAGGGGTTCGCCGGATCGGCGGGCGGATAGTTCAGGTCGCCGGCCACGATGCCGTACGGCCCGTACCGCAGCGCGCGGGTCGCGATGAGCTTCGCCTCGTCGCGCGCCTTGTCGGCGACGAACGGGTTCAGGTGCACGCCGGCGATGGCGAGCGGGGCGGGCAGCCCGACGTCGAACACCGCGACGCCGAAGCCGTGCAGCGTCTCCTGCGCGAAGTCGGTGTTCCAGTGGCTCCAGTAGCCGAGCGTCTCCTTGCGGTAGAGCACTGCCGGCGGGTAGCCGGAGCTGGACGGCGGGATCGGCAGCGTGTCCATGTCCAGGTCCCGCATGGCCCGTCCGAGCTGCCGGTGGCCGTACTTGTCCCAGTCGACCGCCTCCTGGACCAGCACCAGGTCCGGTTCCCCCGCGCCCAGAATCCGCTCCACCAGCTGCGGCCAGCGGTCCTCCGGGTCCCCGGAGCCGTTGCGCAGTCCTCCGTGCCCCAGGTTCTGGACCACGATCGTCAGCTCCATGTGCCGCCCTCCCCGTACCGTCGCGTATCCCTCACCGCAGCCACCCGACACCCTGCCCACCGACCTATCGCCCCAAGCGAGTTGCGGGAACGGAGGGAAGACACACCGAACACCGCGGGCCATGGGTTGGTCGCCATGGCGGGCCACACCCTGCCACTGTCGGGCCGGCGCTGTACGCGGGCGGTCTGGACAGAGAGCCGGAGGACGTGCAGAGCTCAGCGCGCCTCTTTGACGGGACGGCGCACCGGCGGGGCCGCGGCTTGCACGGCGGCCGCGCGGACTGTCGCCGAAAGGGAGTCGAGCACGGTGAGGTCGGGTCGGGCCCGCGCGAGTTGGGCGACGATGTCGCGTCGGCGCTCGTATTGAGGATGCGCGCCGACCACGAGCGTGGTCCCGCGTGCGGCATGGAAGCCGAGCTCGTACAGCACGACCGGCTGGACCGTCTCCGCGCAGAACCAGACGAGGATCACATCGGCCCGCTGCAGCGCGGCGTACTCCCAGCCGACCTGGTCGTCGTGCGCCCGGGGGTCGTCCTGCGGGAACGAGGACCGGCGCGGGTTGAGGACGGTCGCCTCGCAGCCGAGGTCCTCCAGTTGCCGGACCGCGTCGCGCTGCCAGTCGGGGCATCCCGTGATGCCACCGGCGAGGAACAGCGCGGTTCCTGAACTCTCGAACTCGCCCGGGGCTTCGACGTACTTCATGCCGTGGCCGTTCGGTGCGCGGGGCACGCGGCCGCGTCGAAGGTCGCACCCGGCGCGAGCCTCCGGTACGTCCAGCTGTCCGGGAGCCGTGGGACTCCGTCGGCGTCCAGTTCGACTGGCACGCTTGCGCACTTGGGAAGCGGGAAGCTCATGGCCGCAGCGTACGGAGTAGGTGATCGCGTGTGTAGCCCCCGCCGGTCAGTCAGCGCCGGCGCTTGAGGCGCCACGGGCAGCGGGACGTCGGCCGCCGAACCGCGCCGCGTCATCGAGTCGGTCGAGGGCGGACTCGTCGGCGGGGCCGAGGACGAGCCGGTCCGCCAGGACTTGGCGGATGATCGCTACGGCGTCGCCGAGGGGCTGATCGATGTTGAACTGCTTGCGCAGGAACTCCGGTGCCCGGCCGATGTCGTACGCCGGTGGCCGTCCTTGAACGCCACCGGCTTGCCCCGGCAGCCCGGCCCGGGTCGATGTCGTCCTCCTGGCCCGCTGACGCGGTCAACACCTCGTTGACGAATCGCCCCCTTCGGCCTGGCAGTGACGGGAAGAAGCCACCCGCCCGGGCGGCGAAGTAGGCTCCGACCCGGAACGCTCCGGCGCTCACCGGCCATCCCTTAACGTGACCGTCGTGATGGTGGGTACCGAAGAAACCCGGCTGGTCGTGGTCCGCGGCAACAGCGCCTCAGGGAAGTCGTCCGTTGCGGCCGGCCTGCGCGAGCGGTTCGGCCGCGGCCTGGCCCTGGTGGGCCAGGACAACCTCCGCCGTATCGTGCTCCGGGAGCGCGACCGGCCCGGCGCGGCGAACATCGGCCTGATCGACCTGACCGCCCGCTACGCCCTGGACGCGGGGTTCCACGTCGTGGTCGAAGGCATCCTCTACGCCGACCGCTACGGCGACATGCTCACACAGCTGCGCGCCGACCACCGGGGCCCGACCCATGGCTACTACCTGGACGTGCCGTTCGGCGAAACCCTCACCCGGCACGCCACCAAGCCGATCGCCGACGACGTCAACGAGACGCAGCTGCGCGACTGGTACCGGGAGCGCGATCTGCTGCCCGGCGGCATCGAGACCATCATCGGCGCCGACAGCGCCCTGCACGAGACCGTCGACCGCATCATGAACGACACCGGCCTGACCCACCTGCCCGCCGTGGACCGCTGACCCGGGCACTGCCGCGACAGATGGCGCGCCTACATGCCGTCACAGCCGCCCCGGCCCCGCCCCGACCACGAGTCCGACCACAGGTACGGCCGCGCCGCGCCCACCTCCGGCCACGGCTGGTCAGCACGCTACGTCTACCGAAACACACGTCCGCTCCGGTCCGCGTGGGTCGCGGGCTCGGGCAGGGGTTCGGTGTTGCGGCTGCTGAGGCCGTCGAGGGAGATGCGCAGGAGGCGGCGCCACTGGCCCGGGTGGCTGTCGCCGGTCGTCAGGACGGCCTGACTCAGGGTGCCGCTGAGCAGGACCAGATCAGCGGTGGTGACGTCGGGGCGCAGGAGGCCGGCACTCATGCAACGGGTGCGCAGTTCGTCGATGAAGGAGTGGCAACGCTGGGCGCATGAGCTGGTGGGGCCACCGGTGGTGGCGTAGCTCTCGACGACGGCGCGGTTGCGAGCCTGCGTGGTGAGTATCTGCTCGAAGAACCCGGTCAGGGCCTGCCAGGGGTCCTCGGTGGCTGTGGCCTGCTGGTGGGCGGCGGTGAGCCAGGAGGTGAACTGCTGTTCAAGGACGGTGGTGAGCAGGTCGTCCTTGGTCGGGAAGTGGCGGTAGAGCGTGCCCATGCCGACGCCGCTGCGCCGGGCGATCTCACGGACGTCGACGGTGCCGCCCTGCTCGGCGAAGACGGCGCCGGCCGCCTCGATGATCGCGGCGTGGTTGCGCTCGGCATCGGCACGGCGGCCGCGCTTGGCGGGCTGCCCGGGTGCGGGGGGCGGCTGGTCGGCGAGGGTCACGGCAATCAGGGTACAGCGCACTCCAGCATTGCGGAGCGCTTGCTCCGGTTGTGCTACGTTCAAGGGGAGCGCGTGCTCCGGTTTGGTGATGCGGGAGGCTCTGGCCTTCGCCCGCATGTTCCCGCCTGAGCCCTGCTCCCGGTCCAGAACCACCGGCGGACGGCGCGGTCCGCGAGATGAGGAGACCCCTTCCATGGCAACGCTTGGCTTCATCGGCAGCGGCAGCATCGGCACGAAGATCGCCCGGCTCGCGATCGCGGCGGGCGTGGATGTCGTCCTGTCCAACTCCCGTGGTCCCGAGACCCTGGCGGAGACGGTGGCGGACCTCGGCGAGCGAGCCCGCGCCGCGACACCCGAGGAGGCGGCCCGGGCGGGCGACTGGGTGGTGGTGAGCATTCCGCTGGCCGCCTACCGGGCGCTTCCCGTCGCCGCGCTGGCGGGCAAGGTCGTGCTCGACACGATCAACTACTACCCGTTCCGCGACGGGCACTTCGAGGTCCTCGACTCGGGCAAGGCCACCACCAGCGAACTCGTCCAGGAACACCTGGCCGGCGCGAAGCTCGTCAAGGCGTTCAACAACATCAGCGACTTCCACATCCCTGCACTGGCCCGCCCCGCAGGCGCCCCCGACCGCACCGCCCTGCCCATCGCCGGCGACGACCCTCAAGCCAAGGTGGCTGCCGCCGACCTGATCAGCCGACTGGGCTTCCACAGCGTCGACGCCGGCCCCCTGACCGAAAGCTGGCGCTTCGAACCGGAGACCGACCCCTACGTGGTGCCGTACTCGTCCGCCCCCGACGCTGTGAAGGCCTTCATGGCGCAGATGGGCGAAGACCTCCGCTCCGGGATTCCGCCGCAGACGCCGCCTCCGGTCGACCCGGGCACCCCGCTGTCCGCGGCACGACTGCGCACCCTCCTCGCCGAGACCTCCCGCAAGCTCACCGCCGACCGCGTGGTGGCCTGACCCCTCGATGAGCGCGGCCGGTCCGCCGCACTGGCGCTCGGGCCGAGCACGGGCCTGGTCTCACGGTGCGGCAGCTCTCGACCGCCGACAGCCAGGCCGTGCTGGACAACGATGCCAGCTCGATGGTCAATGAATCGAGCTACAGCATCTACCTCTACGACAAGCGCAACTGCTCCGGCGCACACGGCTATCGCGCGAGGCCCAAGAGTGAGGAATCGGACTTCACGGACAACGGCTGGGACAACAAGACAAGTTCCGTCAAGTCGTAATTCGCGGAGACTCGCAATGCGTTGAATTCGCACAGAACGGCGAGGGTGTGTGGTGGCCGTCTCGGCGGTCGGGTGTGCCACGTCGTTGTCGCAGTCGTCGTCGGCCGGGGCGGCCCGAACCTCGCGGCTGTGCCGCTGCCTGGTGCCGAGGCACGTGAGATCTCTCTCCCCTTTGACGCGTACAACATCTCGCCGGCCGAGGCGATGAGAATCGACAGCGCCGAGGACACCCTCGTCGGTGATTGCATGCGTGCCCGGGGCTTGAGTTGGACGGTGGTTCCGCGTCCCGACGAAGTCGATGTCGAACCGCCCAACCGCCGCCGCTACGGTTCGTGGAGCCCGCCATCGCCAAGCTCTTCGGCTATCACGTCCCGCGGGACAGACCTTCTGTGGCCCGCCGCGACGCAGAACTCGCCGCTCGACAGCGGACGCTCTCCCCCGAGGAACAGCGCACCGCGTACGGAGAGAACACGCAAGGAGGCCCCGGGGGGTGTCTGAAGAAGGCGCGAGCGCAGGTGATGGAGGGGGCGCCCGAAATCGATGTCGCTCTCTTCAACAGGCAGATCAAGGAAGCCTTCGACGCATCCCAGCAGAACGAAGAAGTGAGAAAAGCCTTCCGTTCCTGGAGCGACTGCATGACGGAATCGGGATTCCGTTTATAACGATCCCCTGGCTGCCGTCGGCGATGACCGGTGGGCGACGGGAAAGCCCTCCGCCGAGGAGTTCCGCGCGGCAGAAGCAGATGTGCGTTGCAAGAAGGAAACGGGTCTGGTGACGATCTGGATGGCGGCGGAGGATCACATCCAGAATGATGTGATCCGCAGTCACCCTCGGCAATTCCAGGCCCTGAAGGCACACAAGGACGTTCAGCTTGAGGCCGCCGCCCGCATTCTCGACCGAGGCTGACACACAACTCGGCGACGCCTCGAAGCGCGGCTCGTACTCAGCGCCGATCCACAGCGCGAGGTTCATCGTCGGCAAGCCTGCCGAGAAGAACCGTGCACCTGCCCCGTAACCAGAGAAACGCGACCAATGCCTTCGGCTTATGGCGCAGGCCTTGGGCAACTCAAGCCGCGTGCCGAGAGGCGGGAGTCGACCGCAGAACGGGGAACCGCCGGCGGTACGGCCGGGACCCCGCCACGATCAGCCGCGAGATACGCCGCAACCACGACCCGCGCACCGGCAAGTACCACCCCTTCCAGGCCCAGCGGCGAGCTGCCGTGCACCGCGCCCGCTCAAAGGAGGGGAAAGCCGAGCGCTTCGCGACCCTCTCACCCAAACCTTCGCCGACCTGCCCGCCGAACTCGCCCCCTCGCCGGCAGAATCCGCCCCGCCCGAACCGGTCCCACGGGCAGCGAACCAGGAGTGCTGTTCCGGGTTTCGGACGGCCGCGAGTCGATCACGTACGGCGGCCGGGCCCCCTTCACTCGTCTCGATGTCGTGGTGAGTGCAGGGAAGCCGGGGTGGGCGGGCCACCAGGTTCTTCCTGCCGCTCCAACGCGCCCTGCAGCACCTGGCGCAGGCTCCTGACCGCGCGTTCCAGGCGGGCGGCCGTGGTCCTCACCGTCGCGCGCGGCGCCTGTGCCTGGAGCTGTCCGGTCAGGTCGTGTGCCTGCGTCTCGGCGTCGGACAACAGGGTGGACAGCTGTGCCGGCAGATCGATCGCGGTCGTGGTGCGCAACGAGGCCGCCTGTTCGCGCAGTTGCACGTTCTGCTGGTGCAGCCTGACGAAGACGGACACCTTGGCGCGCAGCACCCAGGGATCGTACGGCCGCGACACATGGTCCACGGCACCGGCCGCATACCCTCGGAAGGTGGCATGGGGACCCATCGCGTACGCGCTGACGAAAATGATCGGGGTGTCGCGGGTCCGCAAACGGCTCTTGATGAGTGCGGCAGTCTCGAAGCCGTCCATTCCCGACATCTGGGTGGCGAGGAGAACGAGGGCGAATTCGTCGTTGATCAGCGCCTTGAGCGCTTGCTCCCCCGACGAGGCGCGGACGAGTGTCTGGTCGAGCGCGGACAGGTGGGCCTCCAGCGCCAGCAGGTTCTCCGGCTGGTCGTCGACCAGAAGGATCTTGTGCTTCGTGTCCGCCGCAGAGGACGGTGCGGGGGCCCTGGTGTCCGTCGGCTGCGCCACAGGTGGCTGTGGCCAGGCCCGTTCCCGGGATTCCGGGGGTCCCGGAGCCGGGGGAGGCCGGTCGGCGGGCCGGGCGTCGAGGTGCGTACCGACGCCGAGGCGTTTCAGCAGCCGCTCCTCCAGTTGGGCGAAGGACCGGTCGGGTGCGCCGACGGCGGCGGCGCCGGCCGGGTGCGCCACCCAGGCGGTGAAGCTCGGTGAGTGCCGGACACACGCTGCCAGGCGGTCGGCGATCAATCGTGTGGTGCGCAGCAACTCCCGGGCGGGGAGCGTGCCGAGGAGGATACGCCGTGCGTCGTCGGAGAAGTCGAAGAACTCCGGCTGCGGCAACCGGCCGGTGGTGTCCCCGGCGGAGTTCTGCATGAGGCCGCCGAGAAAGACCTCCACAAGGTGCCCGGTGTCCGTCGGCGGGCCCAGGGCCTCCTGCACCATGCGCATGACGGGCGGAGTGACGGGCGCCACGGCCGCGAGATGGGCGGCGAGCCGATACGCCTCCGGGCTGGCCGCGCCACGGAAGCGCAGGACGGCGTCGGCGTCCGGACCCTGCCGGGTCTCGGCGTGCCGGGGCTGGGTGACGGACCGCCCGATGTCCCACAGCGGCAGCACCGCGGCCGCGCTCGGTGAGGCGACCAGCCGGGCCCAGTCGCCGACGGCGGCCGGTGTGGGTTCGAGCACCGGGACGGGGACGGAGTCGAAGCCGACCAGATCCGCCGGCAGTCTCGGGTCGGTGACGTGCCAGGCGGTGGTGGGACCGCCCCTGCGGACACTGGTGACGTGCCACGGCCGAGTCGTGATGCCCGAGTTCGCCCAGAGCCGGGCGGGCAGCGCCTGCAGGATCGCCGTGGGTTGCCGTCGGGCCCACAGGGCCGCCGCCTCGCTCATCCGGCCGTCCCACCAGGCGTCGCCGACGCCATCGCTGACCACGAGGACAAGGGTGCCGCCGGTGGGGTCGCAGAGAGCGGCCGGCGGAAGGTAGGGACCTTGCTGCCGAAAGGGACGGTTGCTCAGCAACGGGGCATGGGGACCACGGGTGTTCAGTCCGAACACGCGGACGTCGCGGAAGGCCCCGGCCCGTTCCATCAGCGAGCGGACCTCGGAGGCCAGACGCTTCCACAGGACCATGGACACGCCGTCGTCGATCAGCAGGGCGAGGGAGAGCCAGCGACTACGGGCGGGACTCGTCACGGTCTCGGGCAGACCCGTCTCTGCCATGGCGTCCACCGTCCGTGCCACGTCCAGTTCCTGACGGCGCCGATCGGGGAGCCGCTGCCGCAGCGGCCGTAACGCCTTGCCGAGCGTGAGGTGACGGCTGGGCAGGACATGGGGGCCCGGGGCGCGTACGGCGTGCGCCCGGTGCGGAGCCGGCTCCGGACTGCCGCTTCCCTTCCCCCGCGGGGCCGCGTACAGGGGGAACAGACGGTGCGCGGCGGCGTCCGGCGACGGGTGCGCGCCGCGCCGCGCGGGATCGTCCGCGCCGGGGGCCTGGGGCTCACCCTGCTCGGCGGCCTGCCGTGAGGGGGCGGCCGGGGCCGGACGCCGCGCCAACGGGGCGACGTCGCCCGGCAGGTTCCTGGCCAGCCACAGGACGTCGAGGAGTTCCTCGTCAAAGAGGTCGACGCCGCTCCTGGCCAGGATCTCTCTCAGACGTCTGACCATGCCCTCATACCGCCCCGCCGAGCTGGTGCAGAACGGCGTCGAGCAGTCGGCCGGCGTCCAGATCGATGCCGCCCTTGCGCAGGAAGACCGCGTTGAGGAGCTGATCGGTCGCGAGTTCTCCGGGCGCGCGGCGGCCGAGGAACTCCTCCAGCAGGTCGTCGATGTCGTGGAGCGCATCGTGGCCGAGATGCGCGGCGACGATGTCCCGCAGCCGCTCCTCGTCGGGCTCGGGCAGGTCGAGACGGACGCACCGTCGGAGGAACGCGGGCGGGAACTCGCGTTCACCGTTGCTGGTGATGACCACGACGGGGAACTCACGGCAGCGGACGCGGCCGCGCACCACCGGGGCCGGCGCGTCCGCGTCGTCGGTCCGGACGTGGACCGTGGAGTGTTCCTCGGGCAGGCGGCTGAGCTCCGGAATCTCGAACTCGCCCTCCTCGAACACGGTGAGCAGGTCGTTGGGCAGATCGACATCCCCCTTGTCCAGCTCGTCGATGAGCAGGACCCTGGGCCGGTCCCGGGCCAGCAGCGCGTTGCCCAGGGGTCCGAGCCGGACGTACTGGCCGATGCCGGGTTCGGAGCCGTCCGTGTCCCGGCGGAGGTTCGCTTCCCGCAGTCGGCCGATCGCGTCGTAGTGGTAGAGGGCGTCCTGCAGAGTCGAACGGCTGTTCACCGGCCAGTGCAGGACGCGGCCGAGGGCGAGTTCGTGGGCGATCGCGTGAGCCAGGGAGGACTTCCCGGTACCGGGGTGCCCCGTGACCAGCAGAGGCCGGCGCAGATGGAGGGCGGCGTTGACGATGTCCGCGTCGTCGGGATCGATCAGATACGGGCGGGGGCATTCGGGCCGCGAACCGTCGGGCTCCTCCGGGTGGATGCGGCGCCATGGAGGGGCGGGCGGGAAGGCGACCGCGCGGGGTGCTCCATCGCCCCGGAAGAGCCGCCAGTCCCCGTCGCCGGACGGGGCGGGGCGGTCGGTGGCGGCGGACTCTGCGGCGGTCATGACGCGTGGGCTCCTTCTGGGGGGTCCTGCAGGGTCAGCGATTCGGGCCGCGGTCGCCGGCCGTGCTCCTCCCATACGAGCGCGGGGCGGGCCGGGAGCGTCTCCGGCTCGTCGAACGCCGTCCCGCGGAAGACGCGGACCCGCTCGGGCAGATCGCCGAGCGGGCCGGTGGGGTCCAGCTGCCGCAGCCCGTCCGCGTCCGTCGGACAGTCGGCCCGCCGGTCCCAGAGGACGACCGGGACGCCGAGCGCCAGGCAGAGTTCGAGCAGCGCGTCCCGCTGCTCCGGGGAACCGTGGAGCACGACCTGGGTGGCGTCACGGTGCGTGGTCTGCAGCAGCCGTCTGAGCCGTGGCCGGGTGACACGTTCGTCGTCGACCACCAAAGGGGCCGCGTGTCCGCTTTCCCAGCGCCGCCGGTGCTCGCGCTCTCTGCCGCGCACCAGGTCGCTCATCTCCGGGCAGCTCAGGGTGATGCAGAACTCGGCGCCGATCGGCTGGTCGGGCACGAACGCGTTGGGCGCCCCGGGATTCCACTCGTCGATGGGCAGATGGAGGCTGTCGCGGGTCACCAGGACCGTCGCGTGGGGCGCGGCCGTCGGGCCCAGCTCGTCCGCGACGACCTCGACGGCGTCGCGCACTCGCCGGGCCACTTCCTCGGGAGTCCTCGGCGCGCTCTCCGCTTCGTGGAGGGGGGTGTGCGTGCCGTCGGCGCGTGCGAGCAGGATGCGGCAGTAGTAGCCCTCGCGCGGTTCGGTCCGCGCGCGGGAGACTTCGACGACGACGCGGGAGAAGGGGGGCGACTGCCGGGCGGCCCAGCGGCCGGCGTCGGTGCGGCGCTCGGCGAGCGCCGCCGGATGGATGCCGGTCCGGGCGGCCACCCGATCGGACCAGCCGCGCAGCTCCGCGCCCGCCTCCCTGCCCAGGGCGGCGGCCACGCATTCGACCAGGCGGAGCAGGGCCGGTACGGGCGGTGTGCCGTCCGGTACGCGCTCACTGTCGGAGACGGACTCCAAGTGCTCGACGACGTGTTCGAGGTCGTCGGGGCAGAGATGCGTGCGGTTCAACGGGTCGGGCAGCCAGGCGTAGCGCAGGGCCTCGCGGGCGGCGCGCGGTATCAGCGTGGGCTGCTCCTTGCAGACGCCGCGGAGCAGTTCCAGTAAGTGCTCGCACTCGTCCAGGGACAGGAGCAGGCACAGTCCGCCGGCACGGGCGCGGCTGAGGACGTCCGTCAGGCGGGTGCGCTCGTCCTCGCCGGTGAGGGCCGGGGCCAGGGTGCTGCTCAGGGAGGGCAGGGCGCGGGGATGGGCCGCCACGAGTGCCGCGAGGTCGGGCATGGTCGGTTCATGGCTGTCGGGGACGGTGTATCCGAGTCGCCGTGCGAGGGCGCCTGCATGTGCCGCGTAGGTGATCCGGCCGCCGAGCACCGACCACAGGAGCCGCTCGGTCTCCTGCTCGGCCGGGCTGCGTTCCGCCGCGGGCCGGGCCGTCGGGAGGGCGGCGCCGATCTCGGTCAGGCGGGGTGGACCGTCGGCGTACAGCCCGAGGAGTGCACCGAAGCGGTCGTCCTGGACGAAGCGATGCGCCGGGAGGGCCCGCAGGCGGCGGTTGCCGTAGGACCGGTCGTCGCGAATCACCACGCCCACCAGGTGGTCCTCGCAGAACACCGCGGTTCCCGAGGCGCCTCCCCAGGCCTTGCGGCCGTCGTCGCGGAGGTCGGGTGCGGGCTCCTGGTCGAGCACGTAGAGGCCGCGAGCCCCGGAGGACAGCGGAGGCAGGATGCCTCGGAGGTGTTCGGCGCCACGACCGTCCTCCGCGGATGCCAGCGGAAAGCCCAGCCCCTCGTAGCGCAGCGGGGCCGTGCCCACCGGATGGCCCCAGCGAACCGACCCCGGTACGTCGATCTCGTCGTGGGTGAGCAGCAGGGCCACGTCCAGGTCCTGCGGATGGCTCCAGATCAGCTCCGCTCCGGTGCGTAGCGTCTCACCGCGGCCCGGGTGTCCCACCCTGACCTGGATCTCCTCCCAGTACGAGCCGCTTTCGCCGTCCCGGAGGATGTGTGCGGCGGTGAGCACCAGCCGGGGTGCGACGAGATAGCCGGAGCCGACGCGATGGCGCAGCCGCGTGGTCCCGCTGCGGATCAGCACCAGTCTGTGCGGGTCCATCATTCCTCGTCCCAGGACCCGGTTTCGGTGTCGCTGATCTCGGGACTGGAGCCGCCGCGGGCCCGGTCCCGGACCGACAGCCTCAGCGTCAGTCTGTGCGTGCGGACGGTCGAGTGCTCACCGCCCGCGCCGACGGCAGCCACACCGAAGCTGACCTTGCCGTCCCCCTTGCCGCTGTTGCGCAGCTCCAGCTGCAACTCCAGTTCGGCCTCCTCGATGCCGAACGCGAATTGCTGGTCCGCCCCCAGGTCCTGCGCCCGATAGAGCTCCTGCCGCAGTTCCTCGATCGCCGCGGCAAGACCGATCCCCGCCATCCGCACCCCCAACGCGCACTGTGCCTGTGGACTAGTCTGCCAAGGCTTTGGGGCCCGGCGCCCGGGCTTCGGGGGAACAGGCGCGTCGGAGTGCGAGTCCGGGGGGTGATCGGAGCGCGTTTCCGGCGGGTGAGAGGGGTGGCGAGGAAGCGGGTGGCGGCGATCAAGAACACGCGGCGTCGCCCCGAGGCAAACCGCCCTTGAGGCTCCAGCCATCATGAGTCCATGAACGCGGGGCGTGTCCCCTTCGCAGAAGTCGGCGGGTGGCGGCCTTCGCGTCCGCGATGGCCACCGGGCCGGGGAAGCCGACCGTGTGCTTGAACCCGTTACGGAGGCTCCGCCAACGCGGTCGCCCGCGACGACCGGGTGCCCTTCGGCGGCTTCCATCACAGAACCTGGGCGACGAGGTGAGCACCAAGTACCACTGGGACGCCGGCCACGGAGCGGACGACGACCCGGGCGAGTTCGTCGAGTGGGTCGCCCGGTGGCCGGTCACCGGAGCGTCATGAGGCAGGCGCAGCCGTGGCGGGCAGGGAGTGCGCCCGAGCGAAGCGCATTTCCCCACCTCATGGCCAGTGCGCCCGTCCATGAGGTGGCGTGGCGCCCAAGACGGCAAGGAGGTGCGGGTATGACGAGTGGGGGCACATGCCCGGTGGTAGGAGAGTAAACGATTACCCACCCTCTACCTGGAGATGCCCTCCAGGGCTCAGGCTGCGCGCGCAAAGTCCGTGTGTCCTCATGCCGGGTCCCGTGGACCAGGGTCGGGCCGGCCCTCATGCGCTCCATTTCCTCGACGACGATACGGCGACCCGCCCGCGCTGGTTGCCGTATCGCGCGCGCGGACGGCCGGAGACCATCTCCTCGGCGTGCCCCTCCCGGCCGACGAGCGCACCACGCGAGGTGCTGAGCAGCACACCGTCGCGGCGGACGAGCGCGAGCCGGCCATCTTGCGACAGTCGGAAAGCGGAGGATAGCGTGATGGATTGGATGGTAAACGTTTGCTACCCCGGGCTTCCCGCTTCCCCCTTCCCTGCTTCCCCGCACCTCTCCTTCCACTCCACGGCTGGAGCCGCACCATGTCCCTCACCTGTCTGCGCTGGGGAACCGACGAACTGTCGCTTCTCATATCCCTCGACCCGGACGCCTGTCCGAGACTGCTCGCCATGGGCGAGGCGGCCGGTCTGCCCGATCCCGAGCGCGAGCCTGATCTCTGCGGGCGGCTCGCGGGCCGGGCGCTGCCTCTGGTCGAGGTCCAGACCGCGGGTGGCGGACGCCTGGGCACGTCGGGCAAGCGACACGTGGACGGCGCGCTCTCCCGGGCCCTGCGCTGCGTCGGCCACGCCGAGGAGGGGGACGAGGACGACGGTGTCCGTACCTTGAGCGTCCGGATGGCCGACGCGACGACCGGGCTGTGCGTGACCGCCGTGTACCGGCTGCGCCCAGGAGTGCCCGTGCTGCACACCGAGGCGCACGTCGAGAACACCGGCGGGGCCCCTGCGACCCTGGAGTACGTCTCGTCCTTCGTGCTCTCCAACCTGGCCCGGTGTCTCCCGGCGGGCGAGCGCTGGGAGGACGCTCTGTCGCTGTGGCTGGCCGCGAACCCCTGGAGCGGGGAATTCCGCTGGTCGCGGGCCACGCTTGCCGAACGGGGTCTGTACGACGTCGGTATGGTCGCGTTCGGCCAGACAGGCTCGAAGAACCGCGTCGCCGTGACCAGTACCGGCTCCTGGTCGTCGTCGGAGTTCCTGCCGATGGGGTGTCTGGAGGAACCCGCGACCGGCCGTGCCCTGCTGTGGCAGATCGAGCACAACGGCTCCTGGCACGCCGAACTCGGCGACCGCTTCGACGACGTGTACCTCACCCTGTCCGGCCCCACCGACCGCGAACACCAGTGGCGCCGCCGCCTCGACCCCGGCGCCACCTTCCGCACGGTCCCGGCCGCGGTGGCCGCCGTGCCGCACGGCGGACTTCAGGCGGCGGTCGCCGCGCTGACCGCGCACCGGCGTGCCACCCGACGCCCGCATCCCGACCTCGACCGGCTGCCCGTCGTCTTCAACGACTTCATGAACAGCCTGATGGGCGAGCCCAGCACCGAGGCGCTGCTGCCCCTGGTCGACGCGGCCGCGAGGGCGGGCGCCGAGGTGTTCTGCGTCGACGCGGGCTGGTACGACGCCGAACCGCCCGGCGCGGTCGGCCCGGGCGGGGTGCCCGGGTGGTGGGACGCGGTGGGGGAGTGGGAGGAATCGCGGTCGCGCTTCCCCGGCGGGCTGCGTGAGGTGACCGACCGGATTCGCGCGGCGGGAATGGTACCGGGGCTGTGGCTGGAGCCGGAGGTCGTCGGAGTGCGCAGCGCGCTCGCCTCCGCACTGCCCGACGAGGCCTTCTTCCGCCGGGGCGGTGTCCGCCTCGCCGAGTGGGGCCGCAACCATCTCGACCTGCGGCACCCCGCCGCCCGCGCGCACCTCGACGGGGTCGTGGACCGGCTGGTGCGCGACTACGGCGTCGGCTACATCAAGCTGGACTACAACATCGACATCGGTGCGGGCACCGACGGGCCCGACGGCACCGACAGCCCCGGCGACGGCCTGCTCGGCCACAACCGCGCCTACCTCGACTGGCTCGACGGGGTCCTCGACCGCCACCCCGGCCTGGTCCTGGAGAGCTGCGCGGCCGGCGGCAGCCGCACCGACCACGCGATCCTCTCCCGGCTGCCCATCCACTCGGTCACCGACCAGCAGGACTTCCGGCTGATCCCCGCCGTCGCCGCCGCCGCGCCCACCGCGGTCACGCCCGAACAGGGCGCGATCTGGGCCTACCCGCAGCCGGAGCACACCGACGCCGAACTCGGCGTGGTGCTGGTGTCGGCCATGCTCGGGCGGGTCCATCTCAGTGGCCGCCCCGACCTGCTGAGCAGCGACCGGATGGCGCTGGTGTCCGAGGCGCTGGCCACGTACAAGACCTACCGCCACCTGCTGCCCACCGCCCGCCCGTCCTGGCCGTTGGGCCTGCCGGGCTGGCGTGACGGCCGGCTCGCCCTCGCGCTCACGGCCGAGGACGGTACGACCCTGCTGGCGGTGTGGCGCCGCGCGGGGGCGCCCGAGACGGTGACGGTCCCGTTCGTCGCCGACGGCCGGCCCCGGGTGCTGTTCGAGGCGGGGAAGCAGGGCACGAGCCTGGAGTGGGACGAGTGCGGTCGCGCGCTGCGGGTGGGCCTGCCGGCCGAGGGGTCCGCGGTCCTGATCGTTGCCGACCCCGAGGGCCGCTGACCGTTCTCGGCGTCGAGACACATGAAGGCCCCGCGGTCCCGGGCGGTACCCGGGGCCGCGGGGCCGTTCGCCGTATCCCCGCGGGCGATCAGCGCTTGCGCAGGACCACGGTGGTGCCCGGCTTCACACACACAGGTCGGTGTTCCCGCCGACCTTCGCGCCGGTCACCAGGTCCGTGGCGGCGCCGAAGCCCTTCGTGGAGAGGGTGTAGCTGCTGTTCGTGGTGGTGTTCATGGCGATCAGGTAGGGGCCGTACTCGCAACGGCAGAAGGAGGCGCGGCCGGCGTACGGGCTCTCGACCCCCGGGTCCCGCTCCGGCACGTCGTCCGGGGCCTTGGCCAGCGGCAGCACCTGGCCGGCGTAGGCCTGAGCCGACCAGCTGCCGGCGCAGCCCCTCGGCGGCGGTCCGGCGGACGTCCTCGGTGGTGAGGGGGTGCGGGCGGAGAGGCCGGTGCAGGGTATGTCCGCACGGGTCAGGGCAGCGGCCAGCGCCTCGTCCGTGAGGGGCATGACCTTCAGCTGGACGTCGTATCCCTCGATGTCGGTGGTCGGATCGGCTCGGGGTTCGTACGGTCGGTCAGGGGCTGCCGATGGGGGACCAGGTTTTTGGTGTGCCGGAGTATGCGTGGACGCTGGAGAGGTCCGCGCTGACGCTGTAGAGGCGGTCCTTGGTCGCGGCGATGGAGCTGATGGGATCACCGATGACGGTCCAGGTCCTCTTGGACCTGTCGTATTCCTGGAGTTTCCCGCTGGTGGGGTCGGTGGCGTAGAGGGTGGTGGGGCCGGTGAAGATCTGGTCGGTCGCGCCGCGCACCTGGTGCCAGATGTGTGGGGTGCCGCTGTACTCGAAGGTGCCCTGGTGGTCGGGGCCGATGCCGTAGAGGTGGCTGCCGGTCGCCGCGAAGTGGCTGCCGGGGCCTCCGATTTCCGTCCAGGTCTTCTTCGAGCGGTTGTACTCCTCGATGTTGCCGGTGCGGCTGTCGGTGGCGTAGAGGGTGGTGGGGCTGGTGAAGATCTGGTCGGTCGCGCCGCGTACCTGGTGCCAGACACCCGGCGTGCCGCTGTACTCCATAGTGCCCAGGGTGCCGATGCCGTAGAGGTGGGTGGCGGTCGCGGCGAAGTGGCTGCCGGGGCCTCCGATTTCCGTCCAGGTCTTCTTGGAGCGGTTGTACTCCTCGATGTTGCCGGTGCGGTTGTCGGTGGCGTAGAGGGTGGTGGGGCTGGTGAAGATCCGCTCGGTTCGTTTGCGGATGACGGTCCAGGAGCCGGCCTTGCCGGTGTATTCCTCGACCTGGGCGTCGGCGGTGATGCGGTAGAGGTGGCTGGAGGTCGCGACCACGATGCCGGCACCACTGGCTCGGGGCTGGGAATCCTTCGGCGCCGACGATGCCGGGGCGGATGACGGCGGGGGTGTGGGCCGGTCTTCCGCCGAGGCCGACGGGCCGGTGGGGGACGGGCTCGCCTCTCCAGGCGTCCAGCTCTGCCGGCCTTGCTCGGGAACATCCGGCGGGGCCGCGGTGTCAGGCCGGCCGTTCGAGTTCTGTATCTGGTTGGCGATGATGAGGACGGCGACCAGGGCCGCGAGTGCCGCCCACTGAGCCGGGGCTCTCCAGCGCTTCAGCCGGCCCGCGCGCGGAACAGAGACAGCCGGTGGGGCAACCTTCCCGGGGCCACCGCGCGGGCTTGAGTCCGATGGGGCCACTGGTGCTTCGTTCGGGGGAGTCCGCGTTGCCTCATCCGGGCGTTGCGATGTGGCGTCGTCCGAGGTCAGCGGTTTGTCCGCGAACATTCCGGGCCTGTCGTCGCGGCCGATCGCCGCGTGAGCCGAAGCCGGAGCCGAAGCTGAAGCCGAAGCCGAAGCCGAAGCCGAAGCCGGAGCCGAAGCCGAAGCCGGAGCCGGAGCCGGAGCCGGAGCCGGAGCCGGAGCCGGAGCGGCAGCTTGATCAGGGCCGGGAGCGGGGCCGCCCTGGGCGAGTTCCGAAGTGGGTGCGGGGCCTGCAGCCGGTGCGGGGCCCGGCGTGGGTGCGGGGCCCGGGGCGGAGGATGCCGCCATGGCGGCGGCGTGGAGGCGGCGTGCCTCCTGGAGTCTGGCGCTTCTGGTGCGGGCGTCGTGAGGGAAGCGGTCCTCGATGATCTGGTTGAGACGGGGCAGCGGAATGATCTTCAATCCGGAGCGGTACTCGCTCCACACGCTCCTGCTCAGCCGGTAACGCTCCTCCAGCCTGCTCACCGTGTCGTGCGCGGTCAGCTCCCGCAGGAACTGCGCGAGAGCGTTCGCCTCCGCGGTGCGGCCCTTCAAGGGCCCCGCAGGGCGCCCCGGCTTGCCCATAACTCCCCCTTTGTCCATCCGGCGTGTTCGCGGAAATTCCCCCAAATTCGCGGTTATCCGGTGTTCCCGCACCGCTGACCTGGACTGATCCCGCTACATCCCGACGAATAATCAGATCAGGTTCCAGCGTGGTGTTCCACCGCTTCCGCCAACCGGCACAGCGGAAACACCACAGCGAAGGGACCACCGTGTACCGAGCGTTCACCCGCCGGCCCAGGCGCCTCGCGGCAGTGACGGGACTGGCCATAGCCGTCGGCCTGGCCGTCGTACCCGCCCAGGCCGACACCAAGCCCGACAGCCAACACCCCTCCACAACCGGGACACTCGCCCGGAACGCCACCCCGGGCGGCCCGGTCACCCGTGAGCTGGTCATCGCCCGCGCCAGGCAGTGGGTCGAACAGGCCGTCCCCTACAGCCAGTCACTCGCGTGGAAGGACGACGCGACCGGCGAGCACTACCGGCAGGACTGCTCCGGGTTCGTCTCCATGGCCTGGCAGCTCAAGGACAGCCTCACGACCCGGACGCTGCCCGACGTCGCGAACAAGCTCCCCGGCTTCTCCCATCTGGAGGCCGGCGACGCCCTCAACTACCCGGCGGCCCACGCCATTTTGTTCGGCGGCTGGACCGACCGGGCCAAGGGCGACTTCGTCTACTACAGCGAGAGCCGCAGCGGCCGGCCGGCCCGCAAGGAGAGCGCCAACATCCACGACAGCCGCATCGCCGGCCACCCCCGCACGCTGTACGTGCCGCTGCGGTACAAGAAGCTCGTCACCCCGCCGGCACCCTCCGCTCCGGCCCCCACCACCCCGGCTCCACCCACCACCCCGGCTCCTGCCCCGACGCCCAGCAAGAGCGCCGCTCCGTCCTCCCCTGCTGTCCCCACCGCACCGGCTCCGGTCTCCCTCACCAAGTCCTCGGCCAAGGGAACCGGAACGAGCTTCGCCGCCACCGCCGGCCGCCTGTACGCCATCTCCCCCGACCGCTCCGCCGTCTACGAGTACACCGGCAAGGGCGACAGGTGGGTGAAGGTCCGTGGCCGCACCGGCCGTATCTACACCAGCGGCAGCACTCTCTACGCCACGGGCCCCCGAGGCGACATCCACCGGTACGACCGCGCCGGTAAGAAGTGGACCCGTATCGGCGGCCCCGGCGCCGAATTCGCCGCCACGAACGGGCGCCTGTACGGGATCAGCCCGGACCGCTCCGCCGTCTACGAGTACTCGGGCAAGGCCGGCAGGTGGCACAAGGTCGGCGGACCCGCCGGCCACCTCTACACCGGCGGCAGCACCCTCTACGCCACGCATCCCCGTAGCGGCGACATCCACCAGTACGACCGCGCCCGCAGGACATGGACCCGCATCGGCGGGCCGGGCGCCGACTTCGCCGCCACCCGCGACCGGCTCTACGGCGCCAGCCCCGACCACAGCGGGGTCTACGCCTACACCGGCACACCGGGCTCCTGGTTCCGCATCGGCGGCCCGCTCGCTCCCTGACCCGCCGCCACTGAGCCCTCGTACGAAACATCCCGGAAAGGAAAGGAACTGACATGAACCCCATCGAGCCCATACCCGCCCCACGGGCACCCAGGCGGGCTGCCGCCCTGTGGCGCCGATTCCACGGCGTGTTCCGCATGCTGTGCCTGCTGACCGTCGGAGTCCTGGCCCTGGGCGCCACGGCGAACGCCGCCCCCTCGAACCAGCCGGGCGCGATCTACGACTCGGTGGCGCCGCTCGAACTGGAACAGATCGTCGCCACGAGCAAGGGTGTCTACGGCCTGTCCGTCGACCACCGGGGCGTCTACGAATGGTCGCCCGGCCAGGACGGCTGGAAGCGGGTGTTCGGGGGCACCGCCAAGCTCTACGGGGGTGGTGACACCGTCTACGCGACCGATCCGTCCACCGGCAGCATCTGGAAGTACAACGGCGACGGATGGGACCGCATCGGCAACCCCGGCCTCACCTTCGCCGCCGCCAACGAGAAGCTGTACGGCATCAGCCCCGACGGCGGCGGAGTCTGGGAGTACAGCGGGAAGAAAGACGTCTGGAACAAGATCGGCGGCCCGGCCAAGGACATCTACATCGGCCCCGCCAAGAAGGTGATACCCGGCTTCGGTTCCGACAAGACCCGGTACGGTCTCGACAACGTCCTGTACGCCACCAACCGGGACACCGGCGACCTCTACAAGTACGGCGACAAGCCCTACAAGTGGACCAAGGCCGGCGACCCCGGCACCACGTTCGCCGTGACCGACAACAACGTCTACGGGCTGAACTCGGACGGCTCCGTCTTCGAGCGCGACCCGAAGAAGGGCGACTGGAAGACCGTCGGCGAACGCGCCGAGCACATCGTCGCCAGCAACACCCTCTACGCCGTCAACCGGGACACCCACAACCTCTACCAGTACGCCGGCACGCCCCACCAGTGGAACCGCATCAGCGGACCCGCCGCCGCCTTCGCCACCAGCGGCGACGACCTCTACCGGCTCGCCCCCGACCGGCGCTCCGTCCAGAAGTACGACGGCGACGGCAAGAACGACCAGTGGCTCGACCTGCGGGGGCCGGCCGTCCCGGCCGGCCGCGAGGAGAAGATCGCCCGTCTCAACAGCCTCATCCAACTCGGCCCCGAAGCCAAGAGCGCATACCAAGAGGCACTCGACGCGCACCGCGCGGGCAAGCCCGACCCGTACGAGTTCAGGTGGACGACCAACAAGTGCAATTCCCCCGCCCCGAACTCGTTCGGCGGCTACGACTTCACCCCCGCCTGTGTCCGGCACGACTTCGGATACCGGAACTATCGGGACCTGTTCGGGGAGGACAACTTCCGCACCAAGCCGAACGGAAGGGCTCTCATCGACGAGATCTTCCTCCAGGACATGAACGCGATCTGCGACGCCCAGGGACAGCCCAGTCCCTACGTGCCCGTCCCCGACATCTCGGCCGCCGCCGGATGCAAAGCAGCCGCCCAGACCTATTACAGGGTCGTCGCCGGCACGGCGCTCGCGGAAAAGTGGTGGGACAAGCTCTTCGGCTGAGTGACAACTGCCACCTGAAAGACCGGTGAAACTCGCTCATCCCGCACAGCGGACCTGAAACGCGTTCGCCAAAATGGAACAGTGACAAGGCAGGGCCCGTCCCGGTCGGCGGTGGTGATCCACTCACCACCGCCGACCGCTCGTGGTGGCGATCGATTGTGGGACGTCGCGCGATTCCCCAGTTCAGAAGTTCCTGGCCGTCCCCACGGGGACGGCCAGGCGGAGGGCGGTCCTCTCGGGCCGCCCGGCAACCAGCCGATCCTTCAGATCCGAGGCAGACGTTCAAGGATGAGTGCAGCTCATCGCGGTAGCGACGCCGAAGGCGTCCGTGACGGCCTGCCTCAGACCCGGAATTGCCTGACCGTCGACACGGCTGCGGCTGGCTGGGCCGCCGTCAGCGGATTCAAGGTTTGGCCAGGTTTCCGCAAGCCCGGTCATGCAGGGTGGTTTCACCACCGAAGAGCGGACCACAGGCCGGCTCTGGTCCTCTTTTGCCGTTCGGCCCGCCTCATCTGGACGGAACCGCCCGGCAACAGCCGAAACCGCGCCCCGGCCGGGCGCGGCCCACAAGGGGAGGGAACCCGACATGCGCATCCGACGCGCCCTCGCCGGCGCGGCCGTAGCGGCCGCACCCGCCGGCGGCCTCGCCGCAAGCCCTGCGGCGACCGGCACGTCCTGGGCCGGCGATGCCCAGGTGGCTCCTGCGGCACCTGCCGCTGCGGACACAACAGCCATCACCGGTTACATCTACTCCGGGAACGCCTCCTGGGACCAACCGGCCGCCTGAGAATGAACCGCCGCGCCCCGCCACGGAAACAATCCGTGGCGGGGCGTTGAGGTCCGCCCGGAGCACCCACTGGGTCCAGCAACCGTCATGGCCTCATGGCGACGAAGAACCAGGCGACAGGCTGCGAAGTATCGCCCATCCCACCGCCTGCGCCTCAGTCGCGCGGCTCCACGGCACCTGGCCTCCGCAAGCCGCATCGAACTAGCCGCACCCAGCAAACCCTGCCGGCCCACTCGCCCGTGCACATGAAGGGAATGGCCAACCGAAAGCTGACTTGGCTGGGCCAGGGGCGCCTGCCCGTCGGCGCGACCACGGAGCCGGACGCATGACGTACGAGCCCCTCATTGGCGCGGGGGTGTCGATGCCGAGGGCGGTCAACTCCGCGGCGGCGTGTATGAACCCCACGGACCTGGTGCCGGCTCACGGCCTTGGGCAGCATCGGCGGAAGCGCATGCCGGGTCAGCTCAGCTCTTCGAGCTGCCGCCGTACGTCCGCCGTCAGCGGGTCGTCCGGGCCCAACGCCCGTTCGCACCGCGCCAGCGTGTCCCGAAGCAGTTCCAGGGCGTCACCCTTGCGCCTGCGGGACGACGCGTAGAGCTGGGCCAGTCCGCGCATGGCCGCCAGCGTTTCCGGGGCATCGGGACCGTGTACGCGTTCCCGGGCCGACGCCGCCGCCCGAACCTCGTCCGGCTTGCCACGGTACTCCGCGTACTCGCAGGCCCTGATCAGCTCCTCTCGTACATGACGGGTGTCGGGGTGATCGGTACCGAGCGCCCGCTCGGACCGGTGCAGCGTCCTTTGCAGCACGTCGAGTGCCTGTACCACGGAGTTGAGCAGCAGCGCCGAGCTCAGGGCGCACGCCGTCCGCAGGGCCTTCGGGTGGTCCGGCCCCAGGGTGCGTTCCAGCTCGGCCAGTTCTGCCGCGAGCGCTCTGGCTTCGTCGCGGGACAGCAAGCCCAGCTGGCTGCGCGCGTTGGTCATGTCGTCGCGCGCACGGCGGACGTCCGGGTGGGTGGGGCCCAGCACGCGGCCGAGATGGGCATGGGTCTGGGTGAGCAGCGCCAGCGCCGCCACCGGCTGTCCGACCGCCAGGTACGCCTCCGCCACGCGCTGGCGCAACTGGAGCGTCGCGGTGTCGTCGGCGGGCAGCGTCGCCTCGTGCGCGGCGAGAACCTCCTCGTACACCGGCAGAGCACGGTCGGGGAAGTCGAACTCCCAGTAGTCCTCGGCCTCCTGGTAGCGCTCGCCGCGCAGTTCGGGATGGTCAGCCAATTGAGACGGCGGTGGTTCGGGCCAGGATTTCGCGGCTTCCTCCTGCCCGGCCTTCGCCTGCGCCATGAGTGCGGCGGTCTTCTTGTCCAGGCCGTACGGGTTGTCGGCGCTCTTGGGGAACCGGCGTCCGATGTAACGCGAGCCGGTCAGGGATCTGTTGAGGGTGATGATGCGGTAACGGCCCAGTGGCCAGAGGGGTATCCACAGGACGCAGAAATACTCCCGTCTGATGACAGAGCCGCATCGTGGGCAGGGGTCGGCCGCGCCGTAGAACATGGTGCCGATTCCGTTGACGGTCTCCGTGTCCGGCGCATGCCACGCGATGGTCTCGTCCGTGCACGGTCCGCAGAACGGATGAACGCCTTGCCGGGCGCCCTGGCTGGCCCGCTCCATCTCGCACTCCCGTCGCTCGCTGCTCGGCTCGCCGGCGCGGATCAATCCGGCACACCGCTCGCGGGCCCTGAAAGGGAGCCGCTGCACCGGACGGCCCGCAATAAGGGCTTCGGGGCGCCACACGCCGTGCCCCAAACCTATTCACACCGCCGGGGAGGGGTCCCGGCGTCCACAGACTGCTGCTCGCCGCCGCGAGCACCGCGCTCCTGCTGTGCGTTGGACCCGGCCCGAGCCGCAGTGTCCCAGGCTGTCCTCCACGATGCCCGCTGGTCGACGGTGGGCGAGCCCGGCCGTGGACGGGCGGCAACATTCCCAGAATCGAACGGCCGACCGCACAAGACTCCAACCGCACAAGAATCCATGGGGCAGCGGTAAGAGGCGGCAGGACGGGACAGTTCACGGTCACCCACGACGTCAACCGCGGGACGACACACGGATGCCGCCCCTCACCCTGATTTCCGGATGCCTTCATTTCCGGGCGAAGTTCTAGAACTTGACCAGGTCAGACGCCTCGTCCCGAGCAAGGCTCGACCCCGCACCGGCCCACGCCGAAGGAGACCACCATGTACACGCCCAACCCGTCGCACCATCCACCCGCGCTGATCGAGACTCTTGCCTGGCAGCCGGAACCGGCCTCGGCCACCTGTCCCTCCGGACCAGGAGGCCGGGGCGCGACGGCACCTGGCGCACTGTCTTGAAAGACGTGCGGATCGGTGACGGTGCTCCTGCGCTCTGGCCATCAGCCGCCGACGGGCGCACCCTTGCGATCAGCCCCGACGGGCGACGCACCCTTGCGATCAGCCCCGACGGCACGACCGTCTGCCTGCTCGACTTGACGCGCCTCACTCCGGGCGTCGCACGGCTCAAGCCGCTGGGGACACGCGGCGATTCCGTCCGTGGCATCGCCTTCGACCCCGACGGACACACACCCTGGCCAGCACTGGCGCCGGCAATCAGGTCAGGCTATGGGACATGGTGCGCCGAAAGCCTGCCTGGGCCCCGCTCGTCGACTTGCCCCGAACGGGTCATCGGCCTGGCCTACAACCGCCGGGGCACCCTGCTCGCCACCATCGGCCTCGACGACGTCGTCCGCCTCTGGAACACGCATCCCTGGCAGTTGCACGCAGCCCTCACGGGGCCATCAGCGGGACCGGGAGAGATCGACTGGTTCCTGTAGGGCGCCTCAGCTCCGGCACTTATCGGCACCGCTGAAACGGGGCCCCGTCATACCGGGAGGGGTACTCGACCACTTCGTCGGCGGGCTTGCGGCAGAGCACGCTATTGCTGTCGCCCCTTCTGGCCCAGACCCAGACCCAGACCCAGACCTAGACCCGGGCCAGGGCCGAGGCGACCGATTGACGATCACAGCGGGCCCTTCTTCACTCGTTTCTGCGCGCCGTTTCCTCTACGCTCGCGGAGGTCATCAACTACCGCATGACATCTGCCCGGTGACGGAGTCGGCGTGGGGTGCGCGTCCCCGCTCCACGCCACCACTGGACGGCTTCAGGCGCAGCCACGGGTCGGCACATCCGGACGCCGACGACCCCGTGTGGCGCGTCCCGCCGGGTGGCCGATAGGGGTGCTTCGTGTCTTCGGCTTCGGTGAACTACCGTATGTTGCTGCGTACTTCGGGTGCTGTGGCGTTTTTTCTTTCCGCTGCGGTCGGGCGTCTTGGCATCGCTATGACGGGTATCGGCATGGTCTGGCTGGTGCACGCGCGTACCGGGTCGTTTGCTGCCGCAGGTCTTGTCGCTGGCGGGTTCGGGGTCGCGGACGCCGTTGCCGGGCCGCAGATCGGGCGTTTTGTCGATCGGTTCGGGCAGGCGCGGGTGCTTCCCGGCGTGCTGGGCGTACATGCCGGGGCCGTGATGCTGTTGCTCACCGGTGGCGTTCCGGACCTTGTTGCCGGAGTGCTCGTCGGGGCAACGCTGCCCCAGCTCGCGGCTCTGTCCGCGGCCCGCTGGTCCGTCCTGCTGTCCGGCGAACGGGTTGCCGCGCTGCCCACTGCCTTCGCCTTGGAGGCTCTCGCCAACGGCGTGTCCTATCTGGCCGGCCCGGCTCTGGTGAGCGTCCTGGGGGCGGCAGGCCACCCGGGCGCCGGGGTGCTGCTCGCGGCCGCGCTCGTCGTCGGCGGCGGGCTCGCCCTGGCTGCCCAGCGCCGCACCATGCCGCCCCTCGCCAGCCGCGCCGAACGCCTGCACGCCGGACGTGCTCTGCTGCGTTCCGCGTTCTTGCGGCAGGCCGTGCTCGGTCTCGCGCTTGGGGTGTTCTTCGGCGCGATGCAGGTGTCCGTCGCCGCGTACGCTGTCGGTCGAGGCACGCCGGACGCGGCAGCAGTGCTCTATTTTGCCTTCAACTGCACCAGTCTGGCCGGTGGTTGGGCCTGCGGAGCGTGGCGCTCCGGGGGCTCACCCCGGCGCCACCAGGCCGCAGCCGCCGCCTGCCTCACTCTCGCGAGCCTCCCGCTGACCTTCCTGGATGGCCCCGTCGCGGTCGGTATCACTCTTGCCCTGACCGGACTTGCCGTTCCTGTCCTGCTGATCCTGACTTCCGTCCTCACTGAGGCGTCGGTCCCGCGTGCCGTCCTCACTCAGGCGTTCACCTGGGGCAACTCCGCGAGCGCCGCGGGAATAGCGGGCGCTGCGGCACTCGCGGGACGAGCGGTCGACGCGGGCGGTGCACACGGCGGCTTCGGCGTGGCGGCGGGGGCCGGGGTGGCGATGACGGCCCTGGCGCTCGGCGGCCTGCGGGACTTGTCAGCAGCCGAGGATGCGCGACCTTGACACGGGCCGGGGAGGGTCATGATCGGGACGCCGGGGAGGGGGCGGGACGTCGTGGACGGTCGGTGTCGACCATCCAGTCTCGACTGTGTACTGCTCTCCTGCTGGCTTGCGAGTACCAGGGTGGCCCGAACACGGGGAACGGCCACGGGCTGACGGGGTGTTTGTCGGTCAGGGCGGGCTGGGGCTGTCCAGGTGTTGCGTCGGCCCGCCGAAGGGCAGGACGAGGGTGCGTGTGGCCAGGAGCCAGGTGCCGTCGATTTTGCGGAAGGTGTCCTGGTAGTGGCCGATGTTCGCCGGCAGCCGGGGCGCTATCAGTGCGTCTTCGGTGTATCCGTCGACTCGGTAGGTCGCGAAGTAGGTGGTTGCTGCGGCAGTGTCCGGTGAGTCGAGGGTGACCAGGATGTTCGTGCACATTCGGCGGGACAGCCGATCCACCGGTCGAGAGCCGAAGTACTCGCGCAGAGCCTCCCGGCCTTCGATCCGCCGCTGGCCGTACGGCCATTGCCAGACGCCGTCGGGGGTGAAGAGGTCGCAGACGGTGCTGGGCTCACCGAGGTCGAGCCGACGGACGAGTTCCAAGATCAAACGTTCACAGGCGCGTTCGGCGAGGAGGCGCTCCATCGGGTCAAGATCGCTGGTGGTCATCTCCACTTCCTACCAGCCCTACGTGCGCGTCCACGATTTCTTTGCCTGGCACCTCCCTGAATGAATGCCGCATTCGCCGGACTCGGGATCGCGTCAGGGTGGAGTGCCTGCGGGTGCAGCCGAGGACGAGCGATTTTGACATGTTCCGAAGGCTGGCCGCCATCACGGCATCAGTCAGCGGTGCCGGCCCTTTCCGGTGTTGTCCGTTCTCATCGGTGTTTGCGGGCTGTCGGTCACTGAGTGCTGCCCAGGACCGTCGGGAGTCGTTGCTCGCTCTCGCCTGCGAAACCCCATGCGCCTTGGCGGAGTGCCAAGGCAGTGCCGCCACGCCGAAGCGCTTGCGGAGGGCAGGGGCGATCTCGATGGCGGCGGGTGCGACGGTGGCGTCGAGGCGGCTGGGGAGCTGTGCGGGTCTGGTGGTTGTGGGGACGGCGGTGCGACTGGCTCCGGGCAGGGGCTTCATTGGCTGGGCGAGTTCGTGCACGGTCATCTCAGGAACGGGTGTGGCGGCCGCGGTCAGTGATCGCAGAAGGCTGTTTCGGCGGGCGGTGCGGCAGTGCACGCTGGACGCCATCCGTGCCGCCTCAGCCTTCGCTTCCCCCCTCTGTGGCGTTGTGCGGTCCTGGGCAGCTCCGCCGCACCGGGGGTCTTCGCCATGATCAAGCCCGGCAGGTGTTCATGACGCTGGTGGCTGATGCGATGCGCCTGGACGGATGTGGAGATCGGGCGGTACGGCGGTCGGCGCGCGGTGCTCGCGCCGCGTGCCGGGCCAGGAGCCAGGAGCCAGAAGCCAGAGACCAGAAATCAGGGGGCAGGGGGTTAGGTGATGTTCTTTTCCAGTGCCGCGAGGTAGCTGTGCATGAAGTGGTCGCGGACACCGTCGCTGGCGGGTGCCAGTGGGTCGGCCAGCAGGCCGGCTGCCCGGTCGGTGAGTCCTGCGATGAGGGGCATCGCTTCGCGGATCTTGCCGTGGGAGTCGATGTAGCGCAGTGCCTCGACGTGGGTGTAGGGGGGTGCGGGCGGCAGTTGGGGGACGATGTCGTTGTTGTTCACGAACCGGTACATGCGGTCTTTGAAGCCCTTGTTGTAGGCCTTGGCCAGGGTGGTGTCGCAGGTGCGGGGCTGGCCGTAGGTGTAGACGCCGTCGGCGGTCAGGCGCGGCTCTTCCAGGTGCATGCGGGCGCCGGCGAGCATGGCGAGCGCTCCGCCCAGGCTGTGTCCGGTGAACCAGACGGTCTGGCCGTTGGTGCGCAGTTCGGCGTGGGTGTTCTTCACGTCGGGCCAGATCGACTGGAGTGCCTGGGCGAAGCCGTCGTGGACGTGTCCGGTGCCGGCCGGGCCTTTGCGGGGCGGGGTCGTGGCGTCGGAGAGCCAGTCCTTGATCTGCTGCGGTTCGGTGCCGCGGAACGCGGTGACGATCGTGTCGTCGCTGGCCATGGTGTAGGCCTGGGTGTCCTGCAGCGGGAACGGCGGGGTGAACCGCGTTTCGTGATGCCGGACGGTGTCGAACCCCCACTGCCCGGCCTGCGCCTCGATGGCGGTTTCGTCCTTGTAGGCGAGGGCCGAGGCCAGGGCGAGCCAGTAGGCGCGTTCGGGGTTGTAGCCGGTGGAACGGTGATCGATCTTCACGGGAACAGCCACAGCAGTATCCTCCTTGCCCCGGACCGGAATTCGGCGGGCCGGCCGCTCACACCCGAAGGCCGCCCCGTTCGTCATATGCCTCCGCCGCCGGCCGCCCTAGCGCCGCACACCTACTTCCACCCGTACAGTCCAGCGCGCCGTCCGACCACCCGGTCCAGTGACACGGGCCGCACGCTGTCCGCCCACGGCAGCACGGAGGTCCCGGTGTGGCGTAGCTGTTGCGCCTGCTTATTGATCTTGTTTGTGGCCTGCTGTTGCTCAGTTGTACTGAGCGGTATGCCTGTTCCGTGGGTGGGGTTTACGCGGAGTCGAGTGTCCGGCGACGGGTGTCACGTTGGCTGAGCTGGCTGTTTGTGCTGCGCAGTGATGCTGGGTGTGGTGGGGGTTTTGCGCAGGGTAGTTGGCGCGCCTATAGGTGCCGGTGTTGTCGGCCGGTCTTGTGCGGGCTGGGCAGCGAGGGGCGTGGTTGGTTCAGCGGGTGGCGAGGCGTTTCCGGAGCAGGTTGTGGTCGGCGGGTGCGAGGCGGGGCAGTTGGAGGCGGCGCGCGAGGTGGTGGAGGAAGGCGGTCTGCTGGGTGCGGGTCAGGGGGTGCGGGGGCAGGCGGTCAAGGGCTGCGGCCAGGGTGAGGGTCTCCGGGTAGGTGATCAGTTCCCGGCAGGTCAGGGCTGGGGAGGCCGGGCTCGAGGGGATGCGGGGGTTGGCGGCGATGAGCTGGTGCAGGCGCATCCGCCAGCGCTGGTGGAGATGTTGGTGGTGGTCGTACCAGCGTGTCGTGATCGTCGATGCCCAGCTAAGGGAGACCGGTGTCGCCGGGCGGCGCGCGCGAAGGTGGGCTTGGGTGAGTTCGGGGACAGCTTGGATGCCGAGGGGCGCGGGGTGCCGGGGGTCGCTTGAGGCCTGCTGGTGGCGGGTGCAGATCATGATCCGGGGCAGGCCTGGCGGCGGATGGATCCACGCGGAGGCTGCTGCGTGCGGGCTGCGGCGGATGGTGCAGGCGGTACACGCCGGCAGTGGCTGCAGGGCGGTCTCGAGGGTGTGCCAGCGGGCGGGGCGTGTTCGGTGCCGGTGGCGGTGATTCCGAGTCCGTCGAGGAGCTGGGCGGGGCTGAGGCGGTAGGTGGCGGCGAGGCGGGTGAGGTAGGAGGCGGTGGCCTCGCCGGACAGCGGCCGTACGCGCAGCGGGCCGGGCACGGATGGCCACATGGTGGCGGCCCTCACTGGGGGCGATGGCCTGGTTGCGGCCGGGGAGGTCACCGGCCGCTGGTGCGGGTATGGCGGCGGGCGGGGTTGCGGGGCCGGTAGTGCTCTTCGGCGAGGTGGTCGAGCGCGATGCCGTCCAAGAGTGTCTTGGTGATGCGTTCGCTGCTGTCGAGGATGGCTTCGATGGCGGCTTGGCGGATCAGGCGGGAGAGGCTGCCGATCCGTCCGGCGGTCCGTTCGTGCAGGTACGGTGCCGGCTTCGGCAGGCTGCCCGCGCGGTGGGCGTGCAGGTCGAGGGCCTGCTCCAGGGCGGCGATCAGCTCCCTGAATGGCTCCCGCTCGCCGGCTCGGGCGGGCAGTGCCCCGCAGTCGATCAGAGAGGCGCGCCCGGCCAGCTGCGCCCCGCGCACTCCGGTGAACACGGCGCTGTCGGTGACGTCGATGCCCGCGTAGACGAACGTGGCGCCGATGCGTTCGGTGAGGTCCTTGAGCCAGTCGGCGGCCTCGGAGCCGCTGGAGGTACGCGGGTTGAGCCGGTGGATCTCGTCGGTCAGCACGAGCTTGACCCCGGCGGCGGTGTAGGTGTGGCAGACAGCGGTGGTGATCTGCGTGGTGGTCATACGCGTGGCGACGGGGATGCCGAGGTAGCGGGCGAACTCCCCGGCCAGTGTCTTGGCGGTGGCGCCGGGCGGCACCAGCACGTAGCCGACGGGCACGCTGTCGTCGCCGGGCGCGGCGCGGCGGGTGTGGGCCAGGTGGCAGGTGCGGCCCACTTCGAGCAGCGCGGTCGTCTTGCCGGTCGTGGCTGGGCCGGTGACGATCAGGGACGGGCGTGCGGTGACGTTCTGGTGGTGGCCGAGGATCATCAGGGTGCGCACATTGCGCGAGAGGGTTTCGATGGCCGGGGTGCGCACGGTGACGAACTGTTAGTGGTAGGCCAGGCGTTCCAGGTAGTCGGCGCCGGTCAGCGGCAGCGGCACGTACCCGGACGCGCCCAGCAGCGCGCCCCACATCTCGCTCGGGGTGAGGGCCTTCTTCGGCAGGAGCGGATGGCGCAGTCCTTCGTGGGGGCGGTGCTGCCAGCGGGCGGTGATCCACTCATCGAGCAGTTCCTGCAACTGGGCCACGATGAACCGCGCTTCGTCTTCCGCCGCCTTGCCGCGCTCAAGGACGTGGGAGCCGGTGTAGCCGGCGATGTGCTGGGCGACGAGCGTGTTGATACTGCCGAAGGTCCGCTCGACGGCGCCTTTGGCGGCCGGCGAGCGGGGCGGCGTCGGCTGCACGCTCACTCCCAGGGTTTCGCAGGCGGCGAGGAAAGCGGCGGAGACGAAGATGGCCCCGCGGTCGATGACGATCGTCTCGGGCACCACCACCGGCCGCGCCGCCGCCTGTTTCAGCCGCGCGTCGAGGGCGAGCAGCCGGTCGTAGGGGACGGCTGCGTGGGCCAGGCGCAGATGGCCGGGCCAGCCGGGCCGTGCGGGATGGGGCACGGCCATCTCCGCCAGCAGCAGGGCGGCGTCCACGGCCTTGGTGCCCTCCTCGCGCAGCACGGCCGCCACCACCGAGCGGGTTGCTACATCGAGAGCGATCGTCAGTTCCGGGCGCACTGGCTTTCCGTCCTCGCCGATGGCCATCACGTCGAGGCGGGTGGTGTCGACCTGCACCAGCTCGCCCGGCCGCAGTGCCACCGTCGGCGTGTAGGGCCGTACCGGTGTGGTGGTGGCGGTGCGGGCCGGCCGTCCGGGATGCTCCAGAGGATCGGCGAGCACGCGCACCAGCCGGTTGAACACCGAACCGCCGGTCGTCTCGCTGACCGGCTGTGCGCCCGCGCCGCGGAGCGCAAGGACGCCGCCGGTGCGGCGCCGGACCATCTCGTCGAACGGGCGCAGGGTGTGCTCGCCCTGCGCCCACCCGATCGCGTGGAGCAGGCCGTCTGGCAGCCGGACGAAGACCTGCCGCGGGTCGTGGGGATGGTGGTGGACCTCCCACCGCTGGCCGCGGCCGCGGTGTTCGTCCAGACACGCATCGTCGTAGAGGCGCCCGCCCAGCCGGATCCCGGAATCGGTGAGGGCGCACCGGCGCGCCGGCAGCAGTTCGCCGTAGTGCTGCCCGGCCAGCGGCAGCGGCACCATCCCGGCCGCGCCCAGCAGCACCTCCCACATCTCCTTGGGGGCGAGCCCCGCCCGGGGCAGCAGCGGATGGCGCAGCTGCTCCTGGGGGCGCTGGTGCCACCTGACGGTGATCCATTCGTCCAGCAGGTCCTGCAGCTGCGGCATGCTCCAGTACGCCCCGACCGCCTCTCCCGCTGCGCATGCCTCTTCCGCCGTGGTGGCGTGCCGCGCGAACAGGCCTGCGAGGACCTCCAGCGTGCGCACGGCGCCGCGCTTTGCGCCCGCCGTCCGCAGCGGGGCCGGCTCCAGGCTGATGCCCAGGCCCTCGCACACGGCCAGGACAGCGGAGGTGACGGCGGCTGTGGACTGGTCGACGACGAGCGTCTCGGGCAGGGCCGCCGGACGCGCTGCCGTGGCCTCGATCCGTGCGGGCAGTGACACCAGCCGCCGGGCAGGCCCGCCCGCATGGGCCTGCTCCAGCAGGGCCGGCCAGCCCGGGCGCTGCGGCCTGGGCACGGCCATCTCGGCCAGCAGCACCGACAACTGAACCGGCCCGTCCTGGGGCGGGTGCAGCACGGCGGCCGGCACGCAGCCGCTCGCCGCGTCCAGTGCCGCCGTCACCGCCACCGGCACCACACCCCCGTCCTCGCCCACTGCCCGCAGACCCAGGCGGGCGGTGGCGATGTGGACCCGCTCGGCGGGCCGCAGCGCAGGCGGCGGGCCGCCCGAGCGGGCCGTGCCGGTGGCGGTGCGTGCCGCACTGCCCGGCGGCTCGGCCGGATCCGCCAGCGCCTTCACCAGCCGGTACAGCGACGAGCGGCCGGGCAGCTTCACCCGGGCTGGCCCGTAGGTGTCCGCCACGATCTGCTCGGCCAGCTCGATGACCTGCAAGGTGGTGGTCTTCGACCGGCCCCGGCGCCGGCGCAAGGCCTCCAGCACGGCGGCCACCACCCGCTCGTCGGTACGCCCGGTCGCCGATCCGGTGCGCAGGTGGCGCTTGTCGACCGGCCCCCACAGCCCCTGCCGCTGGTAGACCAGCCGCATCCGCTGCACCGTGGTCCGGCTGGTCCTGGCCCAGCCCAGCGCGGCCAGTTCACGCGCCTTGACCTCTTCCCGCTCGGCGAGGGTGAAGCGCTGCGGGTCGTATTCAGGCCGGGGCACGCCCCCGCTTGCCGGGCCGCCGGGCAGCCCGGTCTCGACCTCGCGGATGTGCCGCAGCCAGGCCAGGGCCCGCTCCTGCGCGGCCAGCGGCACCGTCTCCCACAGCGCCGGGGCCGGCGGCTTAGCGGCCGCGGGACCGGTCACCGAGAAGCCGGGCGCGGACACCAGATGGGCGGCCAGCACACACCCGGTGGCCCCGCCCTCGGCGACCAGGTGCACCCGCCCGTCGACCAGGCCGGTCACCTGCCAGGTGCGGCCCTCGAACGTGACCTGAGAACCCACCTCAACACACCGCCCACCAGGGGCGGTCACCACGCGCTTGCTCAACTCTCCTGCTGCTCCCGCCGTTTCCCGTCGCCTGCGGCCGGGCCGGGCGCAACCAGCGTGGGCTCGCCCAGCGGCCGTGTCAGGTCCGCGGCCAGCCGACCGCTCCACAGCGCGTGGTAGAGCACCGGCAGCGCGGTGAGGACCTCGCCCGCAGCCGCGGCCCCGGCCATCAGCGGCCTGGGGGTGGTGAACGCCTGAATCACCGCCTGCTCAAGTCCGTCGGCGTCGCGGTGGCGCAGGTGGCGGTAGCCGGCCAGCCACCGCACATTCGCTGCCACCACCTTGTCCGGCGGCACAAGGCGCCGGTAGGTGAACCCCACCGCCGCACACGCCGCTTCAAGCGCCGCGGCGGCGCGCTCGGCCCGGCCGGCGGCGGGAGCCGTCGTGGCGGGGCAGTCGGCGAGCAGCGCGCGGCCGTCGGCGTAGCGGGCGAACAGTTGCGGCACCCACGTCAGCGTCCGCCGGCTGTCCGGATCCCGCCAGATCAGCCGCACCGGCCGCGCCGACAGCGACACCACTTGCGGATCGCGGTCCAGGATCATCAGCTGCATGCACATCGCCTGCGAACCGTGTATCACATGCCGCCCGGTCGTGGCCGACCACCATCAGCCCGGCCCCCACCGCCACCCCGGCACCACCGGGAACGCCGCCACCGGCGCCAGCTGCTCGAACCTGACCGCCACGGCCGCCTCCACCCAGCGGCGCTGCACCAGCGTGCCGTCCGCCCCGGCGAACTCCGCCTCCACCGGGCCCGGTTCCGGAACCCGGCAGGTATTGCCCGCGACGGCGGGTAAGCCGTCCTGCGTGCCGTCCTGGCTGCTGTCGGTGATCACGAATTCCACATAACGTCATGCCTGTCCTGCCGCGCAGGCGAACCGGCCGGTAACCCCAACTGTGGTGCGCAGTGCGCCCGTTGGGGTGCGCACGGGGTCAAGATGCCACCCGGACACACTGGTGTCAGTGCGATCTCCTGCACTTTCCGGCTGCCTGGCCGCCCTCTTTCGGCACCACCCGCCTGTCCCCAGAGCGGACGGTGGTGCCGGGGCCGTTGCCCGGCCGCCGCCGGGTGCGTCAGTCTTCGCTACGGCCCGCGGCGAGTATCTGTAACAGCTCTTCGGCGGGCAGGCGGGACCACTGGGCTACCTCCTCCAGCGCCACCCCGGCCGCGACGGCCGCGGCGGCGGTATGCAGCACGGCCCGGTCGATCAGATCGGCACTCTGGCTGAAGTGCTCCAGCAGCGTGCGGGCCACCTCTGCGGTGGTGCCGCTCTGAGCGCCGCGCAACTGCACCAGCTCCTCGCGGGCCTCGTCGAGCAACTGCGTGATGTGGAAGCGGTGTTCGGCGGAAACGGTGGCGCGCCAACGGGTGCCCGAGCCGCCCGCCTGTGCCTCCGCCGACCATGACACGCAGCTGGCCGGCCATCGTTGCGGGCTGCTGCTCCCGCTTCAGGTGCCACGGATCGTCCCGCCATCCCGGCGGTCCGCCGCCACGGCGGGCGCCCGCGATCGCACCCCTCCAGCCGCTCAGCGGGCCGCCGTAGTCGGCCGCGATCAGAGGCCCCAGCCAGTACCGGTCCACCCGCTCGCCCAGCCGGCACAACGGGTCGTCCCCGCCCCGTACCCGAGGCCGCGTCCCGCCGCTTGCGCGCCACGCCAGCTCGGCTTTCGCCGCCACCACCGCTGGAGGTGGCTTGAGGCGCCGGTACGCCCAGCCCACGCGTGCGCACGCCGCCTCCAGGACCCCCCGCGCCCGTTGCGCGCTGTCTCCACCGGCGGTCGGGCTTGAGGGGCAGTCGGCGAGCAGGCCGGTGCCGTCCGCGTGCCGGGCGAAGAGTTGGGGCACCCACGAGCGCACCCGCCCGTCGGACGTGTGATGCCGAGGGCGGCCAAGAGGTCCTGCTGGCCGGGGTGGAGATGCTCCCAGGACTCCTGCTGGACACGGATCCAGCGGCAAAGGTCTCGGGGGAGGCTCGTCGCCGGTACACCGGCGGCACCCGTAACTGATGTGCGGAGGCGGTGGTAGGCCTGCTGCCACTGCAGGGGCCAGGGCGGATTCCACCACGGATCGATCATGGTCAGGGCTTCGGTCCGGGTGGGGGAGAGGCGGCCCTGTCGGGCGCGTTGTCGTTGCCAGGCCAGCCACTTCCCCAGCGGGAACCCGTCGAGGACGGTGCTGACGGGCGCGGCGATATGGCCGTACTCGGCCGCGTAGGCGTGAGCTTGTGCGAGCGAGGTGTCCAGGAGACCAGGCTCGGTGCGGGGAGCCGGTGGTAGGGCGGCTCGGGCTGTTTCGGCGGTGATACCGATCTTGGCCAGGAGGCGGTGCTGTTCGGGGTGGAGTGTGGCGTAGCCGGTGCACTGACGCCTCAGCCAGCCGGCCAGCTCCTTCTCAAGGCCCGTCATGCCCGTACTGCCCCCGTCGTCGTCGGCTGCGGACGCGGACCGCTCACGTACGCGACTCCAATTGCGTTGCCATTCCAAGGACCAGGGCGGGTTCCACCAGGGGTCGAGTGCTGCGAGGAGCGTGCTGAGCGGCCATGTCCCGCCTGCACTGCGGTGGTGCTTCTGCGCCTGGTGGCGCTGTTCGCTCAGCCACCGGCCCAGCGCAAACCCCTCCGGGCAAGCTGTTTGGGGCGTGGCGAGGTGGCCGTGTGTGGCGGCGTACGTGCGCGCGTGAGCCAGCCCGGGGCCTGTACCGCAGAGCTGGGCGATGACCTCGTGGGGGCGAGTGGGTTGATAGGGATCTTTGAATGTCCCCACCCCTTGATCTCTGGTGGGCCAAACCTGCTCAGTTGATCTCCCCACCATCGTGTGATCAGGCTTGGCCAGTTGGTGTGATCACAACCGGCGTGTCGGAATGAGGAATAGCGTCTGCGGAGAGCCTGCGTGTGCTTCGAATTCGGCCTGTTCGGGGGCCTGAATGCTCACGCTGGAGGAAGACGTGGACGCTCACGCGCTGCGTCGCCAGGGATGGACCATCTCGGCGATCGCACGCCACTTGGGCCGCGATCGCAAGACGATTCGGGCCTACCTGAATGGCGAACGGGTCGCGGGGAGTCATCAGTTGGCTCCCGATGCATTGGTCCCGTTCCTCGAATACTGTCGGCAGCGTCTTCGCGATGACCCGCATCTTTGGGCGTCGACGCTCTATGACGAAGTCAAAGAACTTGGCTATACAGGCGCCTATTCAACATTCACCCGCGCTCTTCGGCGTCATCAGGTGCGGCCGCACTGCGAACCCTGCAAGACCGCATCGGGCCGCGATGTCGCCGTGATCTCGCACCCTCCGGGTGAGGAGATTCAGTTCGACTGGCTTGAGCTGCCCGAAGCACCGAGCGAATGGGGCGTCGGCGAGCACGCCCACCTCCTGGTCGGCGCTCTGGCCCATTCCGGACGATGGCGGGCGGTCCTGGCAGAGTCCGAAGACTTTCCACATCTGGTGCAGGGGCTCGATCAGATCGTCCGCAAGTTGGGTGGAACCGCTCGGCGTTGGCGTTTCGACCGTATGGCAACGGTCTGCTATCCCTCGACTGGACGAGTTCTTCCGGCCTTCACCGCAGTCGCCAAGTATTACGGCGTCGGAGTTGATGTCTGCCCATCAAGGCGCGGGAACAGAAAAGGCATGGTGGAGAAGGTCAACCACTCGGCTGCGCAACGCTGGTGGCGCACTGTCCCCGACGGGCTGAGCATCCAGCAAGCTCAGTCCGGGGTCGACAAGCTGGCTGTGCGGATGGATGAGCGGCGCCGCAAGGTCGACGGCATTGCCACCACAGTCGCTGAACTCGCCGACTCGGAAAGCCTACTGGAGCTTCCCACGCGTCCATTCCCTGCCGAGTTGGAAGTCCAACGGACGGTCAGCCCGCAAAGCTTGGTGTCCTACGGCGGGAATTTCTATTCCGTCCCTCCCGGACTCTCAGGTGTCCAAGTCGGTGTTCTCTGCAGACTTGGCGAGGACACAATCCGCATCGTCACCGCCGGCCGTGCAGTTGTCGCCTGCCATCGTCAAGCTCCACGCGGATCGGGCCAGACAATTCGCGACACGGGCCACGTCATTGCGCTGGAACAGGCAGTGCTGGCCAATTTCACCGATCGGGCTCCCTGCAAGGAAAAGGTCCGCCGACCACCGTCGTCAGAGGCCCTTGCCGAGGCAGGACGCCTGCGTGAGCAGCAGGCCGGCGTGTCCTCGGCCGAACGAGTCGTCATCGACCTGTCCCACTATGCCGCCGTCGCTGACCAGCTGCGGCACCTGCCAGCACAGAAAGAGGAGAGTCAGGATTGAGCACTCCCATGCAGATGAGTGAAGCACGTCGCTATCAGCAGCTGCGAGCCCACCTGTCCTATCTCAAACTCAACGACGCGGCGGAAGCACTGAACAGAGTCCTGGACCAGTCCCGCGCCGAACGCATGTCGCTGACAGCGGCATTGGAGCGGCTGCTGGAAATCGAAGTCGAGGCCACTGAGACACGCAAACGAGTTGCACGAGAACGATTCGCCTGTCTGCCCGAGCCTTGGACCCTGCAGGACTTCGACTTCGCCGCCCAGCCGGGTGTCGACGAAAAACTCATCCGTGACCTCGCGACCCTCCGGTTCCTGGACGACGCATCGAATGTACTGTTCGTCGGTCCACCCGGAGTCGGGAAAACAATGCTGTCCGTTGCACTGGGACGGGCCGCTGTCGACGCCGGTCACCGTGTCTACTTCACCACCGCCGCAGAACTGGCTGCAAAATGCCACAAGGCCGCACTCGAAGGACGCTGGAAAACCTGCATGCGATTCTTCGCAGGGCCAAAACTCCTCATCATCGACGAGTTGGGCTATCTCCCGCTGCCTGAGGACGGCGCATCCGCGCTGTTCCAGGTGATCAACCAGAGGTATCTCAAGTCAAGCACCATCCTCACGACCAATGTCGGAATCGCCGACTGGGCTGGCGCATTCGGCGATGCGACGGTGGCTGCTGCAATGCTCGACAGGCTGCTACATCGAGCCGCGGTCGCGGGAATCGACGGTCCTTCATACCGGCTTCGCGGCCACCAAAGTCAGGCCGATGCCCTCCGGGCGGGGGTGAACGCCCGTGTCTCCTGAAACAGAACCGACTGACACCGGGAAGCGCAACTGCCTCACCTGCGGCGAAGAATTCAGCCATGAACCCGGCAGCCGGCAGCAGTACTGCGCCCGGGCATGCCGACCGAGCGCCCAAAGGGACGAAGTGAAACTCCACGTCAAACCCTGCCCCGTCTGCGGGAACGACTTCACGTCGCACCCGTCCGTCCGGCAGAAGTACTGCTCACCGATCTGCCGGCGGGACGCAGAAAATCAGCGAGAACGAGACCGTGACGAGGCACGAGCCGCCCGCCTCGGTGAGCCCACACCCCCTCTACGCGCAGTGAAAAAACGCCACTACCACGTCGGGAATCAACTCCGGATCTGCCGCCGACGGCAACCAGGAACTGCCCGCACTGCGATCAACCCGTCACAATCGTCGCTCTTTTGGCTACGCCAGAGGCTGCCAGACCGACAATCCCGTCCACGTCTCTGAACGAAATCACTCCTATTCGACGAGCCTGACACCCTCGGCCAATGGAGGACCCGCCGACCTGACGGTCGGCGGGTCCTCCAGCGCGCTCGACGATCCCCACTTTCCCCACTTCGTCCCCTCTTGAAGCAACTGAGGAATCAGAGCGAGCTTGGGGAAAATCGCAGATCCTCATCACGGTTTCGGCGGTGATGCCGATCTGCGCCAGCAGATGCTGCTGCAGCGGATGCAACTGCTGGTAGCCGGTGCACTGTAGGGACAGCCACGTGGCCCAGCCCTCACTGCCGTCCGGCCAGCCACCTTCTGCAGCCCTTGGCGCCGGTTTCGGGCATGAGCGCGGATGCGGTACCAGGTTCGCTGCCACGCCAAGGGCCACGCCGGGTTCCACCAGCCGTCGATCGCGTCGAGCACCTGAAGGTGCGCTGGTTCGCCCTGGCGGCGGGTGAGGCAACGGTGGGAAATGAGCCACTTCCCGAGCAAAAACCCCTGGTACGAGATGTTTTTGGTGGCCAGGGCCAGACATCCGTGTTCGGCGACGAAGGCGCGCGCACAGGCAACAGCCTTATCGATGCCCGCTGTCCGGCTCGTTCGGCGCGGGCGTGCGCTGCTGGCGGCCTGGGCCGTGAGGCCGATGTCGGCCAGCAGACGGCGCTGTTCGGGGTGGAGTGCGCTGTAGCCGGTGCACTGCAGGTACAGCCACTCCCCAGTCAGCACCTGGGTGTCGGGGAAGCCGTCGGCGGGGTTGAGGGGGCCATGACGCCTGACGTGATCGCGGGCGCGGTAGTAGGAGCGCTGCCACTTCACCGACCAGGGGATGTTCCACCATGGATCCAGCTCCTTCAGGGCGGCGGCCTTTTCTTCGGGCAGGGCCAGGGCGTGGGCCTGCTGGTTGTGCACCCATTTCCCCTGTCGATCTTCTATGTAGTTACGACGTGAGAGCGCTGCTGACCTGCTGTGC
>NZ_JBSFVY010000050.1:0-59123 GCF_053592555.1 Streptomyces sp. NPDC002643 | reverse complement strand
GCGCCCCTAAAGGCTTGGGGCTGCGCCCCGCCTTTTTAGGGGCGCGGGGAACTGCGCGAGCAACCACACACCACCCGCAGTCGCCCGACCGCCTCAACCCCCCGAGCTCTCCCGCGCGCTCACCCCAACGCCCGGCCCAGCAGATACACCGCCGGGGCCGCGGCGGACAGCGGAAGTGCCACCCCGGCCGTGAAGTGGACGAACCGCGACGGGTAGTCGTAACTGGCCACCCGGTGCCCGATCAGGGCGCACAGACCGGCCCCCGCACCAAGCAGCGCACCCGACGTGCCGAACTCCGTCGCGCCGCCCACCGCAACGCCGGCGCCCGCAGCCGCCAGCAGGGCAACCACCACCGACGCCGCCGGAGGCAGCGGCACCGCTCGGGCCACCACCGCCACGGCCACCGCCACACCGCCCACCGTCACCGCGTCGGCGATCGCCGCCAAGTACCCCGTCGCGATGATCGCCAACGCCGCCGACGCCACCGTCGCCATCAGGCCGTACATCCGCTCGTCCGGATCGGCGTGGCTGCGCAGGCCGAGGACGAGGGCGAGCAGGACCCACACGCCGAGCGTGCCGAGGATCGCCGCCGGCGCCTGTTCCCGGCCCGCCGCGAAGAGCGCCGCGTCCGCCGCCAGCGCGCCCGCGAACGCCAGCACGATGCCCTGCCGGGCCGGCCACATGCCGTTCAGCCGGAACCAGCCCGCCGCCGTCACCGCCTGCAGCACCACCAGCGGTACGGCCAGCGCGTACTCCCCGATGACCGCCGCGCCCGCCAGCAGCAGGCCCAACGCGGCCGTGATCAGCGCCGGTTGCATACCCGGTTCGATGATCGGCGACCGGCCCTCGGCCCGTGCCCGCTGGGCGTCGGTGATCCGGGCGTTGCCCGCGAGCGTCGCGGGACCGTAGCCCGGGTCGGAGGAGGGGGAGGCGGAGGAGGACGACACGGGCTGGGGGGCGACGGGGGACGCGGTCGGCTGCGGGGCGTACTGCGCGTCCGTCTGCGGGGGCAGGTACGCCGTCTCCGTGAGGTTGGCCGCGATCGCGGGCTGCGCGTGCACCTGGGTCTCCCAGGTCTGGCCCTCCCACTGCTGCGCGTACTGCTGGGCGTGGGCGGCCTGGGACTGGTCGTAGCCCTGCCAGCCGTCCTGCTGGGGCTGGTGCGGGTACGGCTGGTACGGCTGCTGGGGCTGCTGTTGGTGGGGGTCGTACGACTGGTCGTGCCCCTGGTGGCCCTCATACCCGTACGGCTGGTTGCTCATGATCTGGGGGTCACCCTCCTGCGAACGGCGGGAGCACCTCGACCGTGCCGCCCTCGGCCAGACGTACCGTCTCATGTTCACGGGTGCCCACGGGGTCACCGTCGACGAGGAACGAGCAGCGCAGCAGGACGCGGGGGAGGTCGCCGGGGTGTTGTCGCCGGGCGGCGGCCAGGGCGTCGGCCAGGGTTGCCGCGTCGTAGGGCTCCTCGGCGACGCCGGCCGCCGCTTTTGCCGCCGCCCAGTAGCGGAGGGTGCCCTTTGGCATCTGGGGGTTCCTTCTCGGTTCCTTGTTCGCCGGTTGTGATGGGGATCAGGCTACGGGGGGTTCTGGGTTGTGTGGAAACCGCGAGTGGGCCGAAGTCCTCCTCGCCAGCCACTCCCCCACCCTCTCCAGCAGCTCCTCGCTCGACGCGTTCTCCGCGTGGCCCATCCCTTCCTCCAGCCACAGTTCACCGTGTTCGCCGGAGGCCTCGGCCAGCGTCTGGGGGTGATCGACCGGGAAGTAGCCGTCGCTGTCGCCGTGGACGATCAGCAAAGGCGTGGGGGCGATCAAAGGAACCGATTCCACCGGAGAGAGCGGGACCGGGTTCCAGTCGCGGTGGTGGATGCGGGTGTGGAAGCCGTAGCGGCCGAGCGCGCGGCCCAGGGGGTGGGTGATCAGCCAGTGGACGCGGCGCATGGGGAGCGTGCCCCGGTAGTACCAGCGGGCGGGGGCGCTGACGGAGACCACGGCGTCCGTGGCGGCGTCCGGGAGTGCCGCGTGGCGCAGGACCACCGAGCCCCCCTCCCCCACTGCCTTAAGGGCGTGGGAGGTGCCCCCAGAAGCCGACGGTGGCCACGCGGGTGTGGCCCAGTTCGCGGGCCCAGCGGACGGCGGCGGCCAGGTCGAGGACCTCGCGGTCGCCGACCGTGGAGTGGCCGCCGGAGCGGCCGTGGCCCCGGAAGGAGAAGGTGACGACCGAGCCATGGCGGGCCAGGGCCTTGGCGACCCTGCGGACATGGGGGCGGTCCGCGTGGCCGGTGAAGCCGTGGGCCACGACCACCGCCAGGCGGTCGGAGGCCGGCAGATGGCCGGAGGGTGGAGTTCCGGTGCCGTCGGGGGTGGCACCCTCGATGTCGTATACGGCCGGGCCCGGGTCGTATACGGCCTCGATGTTCACCCCGTCTTCAGTGGTCAGAAATCTGCGCAAAGGGGCGCCTGACGTCCGAGGAAGCGTTCGAGAAGTCGTTCGACCGGTCGTCTCAGAGTTCGGAATACCCGTAGATCGCGTCACATGGCCTGCCGGACCAGCACTCATGTCGGCTATTCTGCTGGACAGAGGACCTGGGCAATGTGGCCCCCGGGTCCTTTTGTGCTTTCTGTAGCGTTGTATACGAAGCGGGAAACACCAGGTGACCACGGGTGACCGTGGGTGCTGGGTGTGCTGGCCGCCGAGGTGCCGAGACGTCCTCGCGGGGACCGAGGAGGAACCAGACGTATGAGTTCTCTGCTGCTCCTGACCAATGCCCTCCAGCCGTCGACGGAGGTGCTCCCGGCCCTCGGCCTGCTGCTGCACAGCGTGCGCGTGGCTCCGGCGGAGGGGCCCGCCCTCGTCGACACCCCCGGTGCCGACGTCATCCTGATCGACGGGCGCCGTGATCTGCCGCAGGTGCGCAGCCTGTGCCAGCTGCTGCGGTCCACGGGCCCCGGCTGCCCCCTCATCCTCGTCGTGACGGAGGGCGGGCTCGCCGCCGTCACCGCCGACTGGGGCATCGACGACGTCCTCCTCGACACCGCGGGCCCCGCCGAGGTCGAGGCCCGGCTGCGGCTGGCCATGGGCCGGCAGCAGATCGTCAACGACGACTCCCCGATGGAGATCCGCAACGGCGATCTGTCCGTCGACGAGGCCACGTACAGCGCCAAGCTCAAGGGCCGCGTCCTCGACCTCACCTTCAAGGAGTTCGAGCTCCTGAAGTACCTCGCCCAGCACCCTGGCCGCGTCTTCACCCGCGCCCAGCTGCTGCAGGAGGTCTGGGGCTACGACTACTTCGGCGGCACCCGGACCGTCGACGTCCACGTACGACGGCTGCGCGCCAAGCTCGGCCCCGAGCACGAGTCGCTGATCGGAACCGTCCGGAACGTGGGTTATCGATTCGTTACGCCCGAGAAGGCGGAGCGCACGGGCGACGACGCGAAGGCCAAGGCGAGCGCCCAAAAGGCGGAGGATGCGGACGAGACGGCGTCCGTGGGGGCCGCCGAGGTCCCGGCCGACGCGTAGCGGGTGATCGACTTCCGTGGCATGTACACAGCTCTCGCACAGAGAGGGCCATGTACGCCCTGCCCAGCGGCGTTCCATCCGCGTAGACTCCGCGCGTGGCCAAGGTGACTCGGGATGATGTGGCGCGACTGGCGGGGACTTCCACCGCCGTCGTCAGCTATGTCATCAACAACGGACCCCGGCCGGTCGCCCCGGCCACGCGCGAGCGTGTCCTCGCCGCCATCAAGGAGCTGGGGTACCGGCCCGACCGGGTCGCCCAGGCGATGGCCTCCCGGCGCACGGATCTCATAGGCATGATCGTGCCGGACGCCCGCCAGCCGTTCTTCGGCGAGATGACCCATGCGGTCGAACAGGCGGCCGCCGAGCGCGGAAAGATGGTCCTCGTCGGCAACACCGACTACGTCGCCGAGCGCGAGGTCCACTATCTGCGGGCCTTCCTCGGGATGCGGGTCTCCGGTCTGATCCTCGTCAGCCATGCCCTCAACGACAACGCGGCCGCCGAGATAGAGGCGTGGGACGCCCGGGTCGTGCTGTTGCACGAGCGGCCGGAGGCGATCGACGACGTGGCCGTGGTGACGGACGACCTCGGGGGCGCCGAGCTCGCCGTACGGCATCTGCTGGCGCACGGACACGAATACGTGGCCTGTATGGGCGGCATCGCCGAGACCCCGCTCGTCGGCGACCCCGTCTCCGACCATGTCGAGGGCTGGCGGCGGGCCATGGACGAGGCCGGGATCTCCACGGAGGGGCGCCTCTTCCAGGCGCCGTACAACCGGTACGACGCGTACAACGTGGCTCTGGAGCTGTTGTCCGGGCCCCATCGGCCGCCGGCGATCTTCTGTTCCACCGATGACCAGGCGATCGGGGTGCTGCGGGCCGCGCGTGAGTTGCGGATCGAGGTGCCGGGTGAGTTGGCTGTCGCCGGGTTCGACGATGTGAAGGAAGCGGCGCTCACTGATCCGCCGCTCACGACTGTGGCGACGGATCGTACGGGGATGGCTCGGGCCGCGGTGGATCTGGTGCTCGATGACGGGATTCGGGTGGCGGGGTCTCGGCGGGAACGGGTGAAGCTGTTTCCTTCGAAGCTGGTCGCGCGGCGGTCTTGCGGGTGCGAGTAGCGTCCCGCGGGTGCCGGGGCGGGTAGCGCCGTGGGGGGTTGGGTTGTTTGCGGAGTGCGGGTGCGTCGTGGTTGCTCGCGCAGTTCCCCGCGCCCCTAAAAGACCTGCAGGCGCCCTTCTGCCCCAAGCGCAACAAGGCCCGCGCCCCGAAAAACGAGGCGCGGGCCTTCTGCTGTACGTGCTGTATGTGCTCCCTGCGCTCTAGAACAGGGCGTTGTACTGGTTGAAGCCCGTGCCCAGCTTGATGCGGCTCGCGAACAGGGACGTGGATGCCTTGTTCGTGCCGGGGTAGAGCCACAGGGTGCCGCCGGAGTCGCGGGCGATTACGTCGGCGACGCCGTCGCCCGTGACGTCGCCGTTGGTGACGTACGCCGTGAAGTTCCAGCCGGAGCGGGCCTTGATGCGGGGGGACCAGGGGGACGAGGCCTTGCCGGTGCCCTTGTAGAGGTAGAGGTCGCCGTTCGGGTAGCGGACCAGGAGGTCTGCCTTGCCGTCGCCGGAGAGGTCGCCGCGGCCGAGGAGCTTCATGCCCTTCCACGCCTTGTTGACGATCCGGATCTTGGCGTTGAACTGGCCGTTGCCCTTGCCCGGGTAGAGGTAGACCGAGCCGTCGGCGGCCAGCGCGAGGAGGTCGGGGCGGGCGTCACCGGTCATGTCACCGGGGATCGCGTAGGACTTCCAGCCGCCCCAGACCGAGCTGATCTCCATCCAGTTCCACTCCCAGGTGGAGTGGTTCATGTAGCTGCGGTACAGCTTGCCGTCGTTCTTGTCCCGGATGATCAGGTCCTGGTAGTAGTCCCGGTCCAGATCGGCCTGCATGCCCCAGCTGGCGCTCTGCCAGCCGTTGCCCTGGTACTCGCGCTGGGCGAGCGAGGTGCCGTTGCTCCGCTGCATGAAGAGGTTGCCGGAGGGCGTACGGGCGAGGAGGTCGGCGCGGCCGTCGTACGACAGGTCCGCGTCGTCGATGCGGGGCTGCGCGGCCCAGGTGTACGCGGAGACCTTCGTGAACACCGGGTAGGCGCCCTCGGCGACACAGCCGGAGACACCCCACGAGACGATGCCGACAACCTTGTTGTTGACGACCAGCGGGCCGCCGGAGTCGCCGTTGCAGGTGCTGGTCGTGCCCTCGTCACCGCCGGAGGCCGGGGTGCCCGCGCAGACCATGGAGCCCTCGGCGAAGTAGTCCTTGCCGAGGATCGACAGCATGGCGCTGTTGCAGGTCGAGTCGGCGACCACGGGCAGCGTGGCCTTCTTCAGCTTGGCCGACAGCTGGGCGTCCTCCGCGCCGGAGGTCAGACCCCAGCCGTACGCCGTGGCGCTGGTGCCCGCCTTGTAGAGCGCGCTGTCGTTGGACGCGGCCAGCGGCAGCCACTTCTGTGACAGCGGGCGGTCCAGGGTGAGGACGGCGACGTCGTTCTTGATCAGCTCTTCGTCGTACTTGGTGTGCTGCCACTGGCGGATCACGCCCGCGACCGTGCCCGTGGTGTCGTCGTACAGGTCGGTCGTACCGGCCAGCACGGCGCCGTTGTCGACCCAGTCCAGGCCGTCGACGCAGTGCGCGGCGGTGAGGACCTTGTTCGGGGCGACCAGGGTGCCGCCGCAGAAGTAGCCCTCGTCGGTGTCCGCGTCGTAGTAGGCGAGCTGGACCATCCAGGGCGCGGAGGAGATCGTCGTCTCGCTGCCGCCGATGATGAACGGTGACTGGGAGGACGGGCTCGTCCCGTCGGAGTCCGCCGTGGACTCGCTGGACTCCTCGGTGGCCGGGGTCGCCTGGTCCTCCGCCGCCTTGATCACACGCTGGCGGAGTTCCTTGGCGGAGGCCTTGGGGGCGGCGGGCTTGTCGAGGGTGACCGTGGGCTGGTCGGCGGCGTCGGCCGCCATCGCGGGCTGCGCCGCCATGGCGCCGGCACCGCTCAGGGCCAGGGCCAGCGCGGCCGCGGGAAGTGCCTTCAGGGCACGTATCACTCAGGGCTCCTGGAAGGTGGGTGGGTGTCGTGGGCAGCCCGAGAAAGGGCATACGACGCCGACCCCGAACACGGGTTGTCCCCGCGGAGCCCCCCTCCGGCCGAGTGATTCTAAGCCTCGCTTGTCACTTCTTACACGTAATTCACAAGAATCAGATGAGCATTCGGTCCTCGCGCACGCGTTCTTCACCTCGCCTCCGGCCTTTGTTTCCCCTGCGCGCGGGGGAGCCGGGGCGCCTGCGGGTGCGGGGCCGGGGTGCCTCGGGGTGCGGGGCCGGGCATCTTTATATGGGGCAAACGAGGTTCTGGCGGGCTTCTCAGGGAGCACTCAGGAAGGTCTCATGGAGGCGCGACAAGCTCTGAGTCATGACCGAGAGCTTCCGCCGCAGCGGCGAGTACGAGAACCCCTTCCACGGGGAACAGCAGCAGCACTCCGGGTACGCCCAGGGCGAGACCCAGCAGCAGCCCGCGTACCTCCAGCAGCAGCACGCCTCCGCCCCGGGGAACCCCGTGGCTCCGGCGGCACCGGCGAGCCCGGTGAACCCCGAGTGGCCGCCCCCGCCGGCATACGACCCCGCCGCGGCCGCCGGGCACGACCCGTACGGTCAGCCGGGTGCGAAGGACCCGTACGGCCAGTCCGGTGCGGCGGAACACACGGCCCCCTCCGGCGCTCCCACCGCCCTCCTCACCGAGCCGGTCTCCTCGGCCCCGGCGTCCGCGCCCGCGCCGAAGAAGCGGGCGCGCGGCCCCATGGCCCTGCTCGCGGCGGTGGCGATCGTGGCGGCGGCGATCGGCGGCGGTACGGCGTACGGCATCCAGGAGCTGACCGGCTCGGGCACGACGGCCTCCAGCACCACCACCACGAGCGTGGTGCCGACCAGCCAGAAGGGCACGGTCGCGGGGGTCGCCTCGGCGGTCAGCCCGAGCATCGTGGAGATCAGCGCCAGCTCCAGCGCGGGTGAGTCCACCGGTTCCGGTGTGATCATCACCAGCGACGGCGAGATCATCACCAACAACCACGTCATCTCCGGCGCCTCCGAGATCAAGGTGACGACCAACGACGGCAAGTCCTACACGGCCCAGGTCGTCGGAACCGACAGCAAGAAGGACCTCGCCCTGATCAAGCTGGAGAACGCCTCCGGTCTGAAGGCGGCGACCCTCGGCGACTCCGACAACGTCAAGGTCGGCGACGAGGTCGTGGCGATCGGTTCCCCCGAGGGCCTCACCGGCACCGTCACCAGCGGCATCGTCTCCGCCCTCGACCGTGACGTCACCGTCTCGACGGACGAGAGCCAGGGCCAGCAGCAACAGCAGCAGGGCGGCGGCGGGTGGCCGTTCGAGTTCGGCGGCCAGCAGTTCAACGGCGACACCGGTTCGTCGACGACCACGTACAAGGCGCTCCAGACCGACGCCTCGCTCAACCCCGGCAACTCCGGCGGCGCCCTCATCGACATGAACGGCAACATCATCGGCATCAACTCGGCGATGTACTCGGCCTCCGGCTCGGACTCCTCCAGCGCCGGCAGCGTCGGCCTCGGCTTCGCCATCCCGATCAACACGGTCAAGTCCGACCTGAGCACCCTCCGCGCCGGCGGCTCGGACTGACGGCACCGACCACCACCACCGGTTCGCTCTCCCGACCTTGGAGGCAGACATGATCAAGCAGGTCTCGCACAACGCCATGACCGCCGGCGACCCGGCCGGGCTGACCCTGGCCCTGACCGTGGCGACGCAACTGCACCCACCGGTCACCACCCGGGCCCCCGAGGTGGCAGCCTCCGCGGGCCGCGCCCAGGCCCGCAGGAATGCGACTGCACGGACGCACCGCCGGACGAGCGCTCGCGGCTGATCTTCGAGGCTTCTATGGGGGCAGGGGAACATGCGAGGCTAGGCAGGACCGCACCCCTTAGATCGGCCCGCAGGGCCATCTTCAGGGGCGCGGGACTGTGCCCGATATGCGGCTCCGCCGCGTGGGCGCGACCAGCCCTACACAACCCGCACTCGCCACACAACCCGCTCCCCCGAGCTACTAGGCGCCCCACCCACACCCCGAGGACAAAAACACCATGAGCCCCGCCGAAGGCGACCCCCAGCGCATCCTCATCGTCGACGACGAACCCGCCGTCCGCGAAGCACTGCAGCGCAGCCTCGCCTTCGAGGGCTACGACACCGAGGTCGCGGTCGACGGCGCGGACGCGCTGGAGAAGGCCACCGCGTACCGCCCGGACCTGGTGATCCTCGACATCCAGATGCCCCGCATGGACGGTCTGACCGCCGCCCGCCGTATCCGCGGCGCGGGCGACACCACCCCCATCCTGATGCTGACGGCCCGCGACACCGTCGGCGACCGCGTCACCGGCCTCGACGCCGGCGCCGACGACTACCTGGTCAAGCCCTTCGAGCTGGACGAACTCTTCGCCCGCGTACGGGCGTTGCTGCGCCGCAGCTCCTACGCCGCGGCCGTGGCCGAGACCACCCAGGCGGACGAGGCGCTGACCTTCGCGGACCTGCGGATGGACCTCGCGACCCGTGAGGTCACCCGGGGCGGCCGGCCGGTGGAGCTGACCCGTACGGAGTTCACGCTGCTGGAGATGTTCATGGCGCACCCGCGCCAGGTACTCACGCGTGAGCAGATCCTGAAGGCGGTCTGGGGCTTCGACTTCGAGCCGTCGTCCAACTCCCTCGACGTCTACGTCATGTATCTGCGGCGCAAGACCGAGGCGGGCGGCGAGCCGCGTCTCGTCCACACCGTCCGGGGCGTGGGGTACGTACTGCGACAGGGCGGCGCCGAGTGAACAAGGTCCTGCGCCGCTACCGCTCCCTCCCCATCCGCGCCCGGCTGTCGATGCTGGTCGCGGCGGCGGTGGCGTTCGCGGTGGCGGCGGTGTCGGTGACGTGCTGGTTCATCGTGCAGGGGAAGCTGTACGAGCAGTTGAACGACGAGCTGGACAAGGCGACCCGCATGGGGGCCATCCAGGACCAGGCCGGGCTCGCGGTCACGAACTGCACGCAGACCGTGGAGGAGGACAACCCGCGTTTCGGCCCCCGCAACACCTACTTCCAGGTGGTCCTCAAGGACGGGACGCCCTGTGTCTTCGGGTTCTCGGTCGGCACGGTCAAGGTCAGCGACACGGACAAGGAGGCCGCCGCCGGTACCGGCCGCACCGAGGCCGTCTACTACAACGGCACCGCCTCGGACGGCACCGACGTACGCATCATGACCAGGCCGGTGGTCTTCATCGACGGGGACACCGGGGCCCAGACCAACGCGGCGATCGTCGTGGCCCTCCCCCTGAAGGGCACCCAGGCCACCCTCAACGACCTCGCCCTGATCCTGCTCCTCGTCTCCGGCATCGGGGTCGTGGGCGCCGGAGCGGCCGGCCTGGCGGTGGCCCGCGCGGGCCTGCGCCCGGTCGACAAGCTGACGGAGGCCGTCGAACACGTCGCCCGCACCGAGGACCTGAGCATCCGCATCCCGGTGGCGGAGGAGAGCGAGGACGAGGTGGCCCGGCTGTCCCGTTCCTTCAACTCGATGACGAGCGCGCTCGCGAACTCCCGTGAGCTGCAACAGCAGTTGATCGCGGACGCGGGCCACGAACTCCGCACCCCCCTCACCTCCCTCCGTACGAACATAGAACTCCTCACCCGCAGCGAGGAGACCGGCCGCCCGATCCCGGCCGAGGACCGCAAGGCCCTGCTCGCCTCGGTGAAGGCCCAGATGACCGAACTGGCCTCGCTCATCGGCGACTTGCAGGAACTGTCCCGCTCGGACTCCGGCCAGCAGGGCGTACGCCTCCAGGTGGTCGACTTCCAGGAGACGGTGGAGGCGGCGTTGCGGCGGGCCCGGCTGCGCGGCCCGGAGCTGACGATCACGGCGGATCTGCAACCGTGGTACGTCAGTTCGGAGCCCTCCGCCCTGGAGCGGGCCATCGTCAACATCCTGGACAACGCGGTGAAGTTCAGCCCCGAGGGCGGCACGATCGAGGTGTCGCTGGACGCCGGTGTCCTGACGGTCCGCGACCACGGCCCCGGTATCCCCGCCGACGAACTCCCCCATGTCTTCGACCGCTTCTGGCGTTCGCCCTCGGCACGGGCGTTGCCCGGCTCGGGCCTCGGCCTGTCCATCGTGGCGCGTACGGTCCAGCAGGCGGGCGGCGAGGTCACCCTGTCCCGCGCGGACGGCGGCGGCACCCTGGCGACGGTACGGCTGCCGGGGGCCCCGACGGCTCCGCCGGAGACACCGGAGGCCCCGGACGCCCCGGCGACACGTCAGTAGAAGCCGAGCATTCCCGGGGAGTCGATGTCGATGGCGAGGACGCCGGGTGGGTAGGCGTTCTCGTCAGGCGTCAGGATGATGGACATGCCGCCCGTCTCCAGATGCGGAGTGGCCACATAGAGGGCGTGGCAGATGTCCGCTCCGCCCCATCCGTCGCGGACCATGCCACCCACGGTCACGGCGGCCGTCTGTCCGAGCGGGTCAATGTGGACGCCCGGCAGGGAGAGCAGCGCCTGTCCAACCCCTTGGTCCTTCTCCTCCGCCCCCATCAGGCACAGGGAGGGGATGCGCAGCCAGTCGCCGGGGGTGTGCGCGACGTTGTCCATGAGGCGGTGCAGGGCCTGGTGGCCCCGGGCGAGCGCGAGGGCCGCGCCCGTGTCGAGGATGATCACGCGGCGCGCTCCCGGCCCTCGTCGGAGCGGAACGCCTGACGGCCGGAGTGCATCTTCTCCGCGGCCATCGCGTAGATGTTGGCCAGCACGTCCGGCCCGTTGTCGAACTCCTCGTCGGTGAGCGTGCATCCCATGCGCTCACGCAGTACCTTGCGCGTGGCGGCCACCCGCTCCGCGATCTGTTCCTCGGTCGGCTGCTCGGCGGCCAGTTTCTCGATGAGTTGGCCCAGGGTCATGCCCCGCTCCTTGGCGACCTGGGCGAGATGGTCGCGAGCCTGCTTGGAGACCTGGATGGTGGTGTGCTCAGCCATAGGGCCACCATAGCCACGTCACGGCAGTCCTGGCCCCGAATTCCCGCACCCTTCACCCGAAAGCGTTCAGGCAGCCCATCGAACGTACGGCTGCACATGCTTTGTGATCATGATGTGGCGATATTTGACGGTTTTCTGAGAGGACTCTGAGAAACCTCCGAGCGCGCTGTGATGTGCGTCGTGTTCTCTGCTGTTCGTTCCCCCCAGACAAAGGCCGGTGGCCGCCGACTCCGGCCGACAGCAGCAGGAGCACGAAAGTGGCATCCATACGCATGTCAGACAAGGCGATGAACAAGACGGCGCGCTCCGCCTGGTCCGCCAGGGCCGCGCTGAAGAAGACCACCCTGTTCGCGGCGTCGGCCGCGCTGGCCCTGGCCGGGGTCATCGCGGGTTCCGGTTCCGCCCAGGCGGCCGGACCGGGTGGCGCGACCAACATCCGGGGCGTCGACCCCGGCAACACCGACTCGATGATCGAGCGGCTCTGCGCCCAGAAGTCCAGCCTCACCGGTGTCTACGGCGCCCTCAACGTCCGTACCGGCGAGTTCAAGACCCGCGACGAGTACCTGCGGGACGTGGTCGGCCTGTGGCTGCCGGCCGGTGACTGGGAAGTCTTCCGCGGCTGGTGCGGCAACGCGCAGGCCTCGACCTGGTCCACCAAGGGCACCACCGTCCGCACCTCGCCGTGGATCGGCAACCGGGGGTCGAAGGACGACAAGGAGACCTTCGTCAGCAGCTACAGCACCAAGACGTTCGCGAAGAAGAGCGTCGGCGCCCAGCTCAGCTTCTCCGTCGCCAAGAGCATCTTCTCGGGCAGCGCGGGCGGCAGCTTCAGCTACGAGTGGGGCTGGGAGAAGGAGTCCCGCTTCGAACGCCGTAGCGAGAAGACGATCCCGCCGTGCACCCAGGTCGCCGTGACCTGGACGCCTTACCAGCGCGTCGTCCGCGTCAACCCGATCTTCTACGTCGAGGACTACCAGTGGAACAAGGGTGACGGCGACGTCACCGTCCACAGCTGGCGCGGCCGCTCGTACCGCACGATCTACTCGTACGGCTACTACATCGACGGCACCTCCGACAAGCTCCTCCCCAACGGCCAGCCCGACGGCCGCGAGGACAAGATCGAGCAGAAGCTGGACCCGAAGACCTGCGCCCGCTGACGTTCCCCAAGCCCGCCCACACCCCTCTCCCAGTGCGGTCACAGTGCCCGCCCTCACATTGTGGAGATGGCGTGGACGACGACGAACCACACAGCCCGCACAGCCGGTACGGCACCGAGAACGGCCACGATCCTGCTGGCCGATGACGACGCGGCCGTACGGGACGGCATCGGACGGTTGCTGCGATTCGAGGGCTACGAGACCGTGCTCGCCGAGAACGGTCTCGTGGCCCTCGATCTCGTGGGAACGCCGGACGGCGACGGCCCCGACCTCGTCCTCATGGACGTCACCATGCCCGGCCTCGACGGACTGGCCGCGACCCGGCGCATCCGGGCCTCCGGCTCCACCGTGCCGATCATGATGATCACCGGCCGGGACGCGGTCGGCGACCGTATCGTCGCCCTCGACAACGGCGCCGACGACTACCTCACCAAGCCGTTCGCCGCCGAGGAACTCCTCGCCCGCGTCAGGGCGTTGCTGCGCCGGGGCAACCCGGCCCGCTTCCGTACGGCGCCGCGGCCGGCCGCCGTCCACGAGGACCGGCTCGCCTTCGCCGATGTCGTCATGGACCTCGGCACCCGCGCCGTGACCCGCGCCGAACGCCCCCTCGCCCTCACCAGGACCGAGTACGCCCTACTGGAGTACCTGCTCCGCCACCCGGGCCGCGTCCACACCCGCGCGCGCATCTTCCAGGAGGTCTGGGGCTTCGACTTCGAGCCCACGTCCAACACCCTCGACGTCTACGTGATGTATCTCCGCCGAAAGCTGGAGAACCGGGGCGAGCCCCGCATCATCCACACGGTGAGGGGGCTGGGGTACGCGCTGCGGTCCCCGCGCCCCTTCAGGGGCGCGGGGAACTGCGCGATCAACCACGACGGCGCCGCAGACGACAAACGGCCCATAGCGGCACTCTAAGCGGAGCGCTGGCGTTCAGCTCACGATCGTGATCCGGTCGGCGACCGGCGGCGCCAGCGGACTGGCCGCAGACGAGTTCGCCAGCAGATACTGCTCAAGCGCCGCCAGGTCATCCGTGCCGACGAGGTCGTTCGTGCCCTGCCCCAGCGTGGTGAAGCCGTCGCCGCCGCCCGCGAGGAAGCTGTTGGTGGCGACACGGTAGGTGGCGGCCGGGTCGATGGCGGCACCGTTCAGCTTGATGGTGTCCGTGACGACGCGGTCGGCGCCCGACTTGGTCAGGTCCAGCGTGTAGGTCAGGTTGGCCGACGGCTGCAGGATCTTCGGCGAGGCGGCGTTCGTACCGCTGACCTGCTCCTTCAGCACCTGTATCAGCTGGGCCCCGGTGAAGTCCTGCAGATTCACCGTGTTGGAGAACGGCTGCACGGTGAAGCCCTCGGCGTAGGTCACCACGCCGTCGCCCTCGGTGCCCTTGGCCGCGTAGGTGAGGCCCGCGCGGACACCACCGGGGTTCATCAGCGCCACATCGGTCTCGGCGTCGAGCGTCTTGCCGTACGCCAGCTGCGCGTCCGCGATCAGGTCACCCATCGGCGACTCCGTGCCGGTGTTGGGCACGTCGGCGGAGACGTACCCGATGGCGCGGTTGCCGATGGGCGCGGCCAGGGTGTTCCACTTGCTGATGAGGGCCGTCATGTCGGCGGCCTTGGTGACATCACGGGTGACGACGTGGTTCGCGGACTTCACCGCCGTACGGGCGATGTCGCCGGTGAAGCGGTCGTACGTGAGCGTCGTGTCCGTGTACAGCCGGCCGAAGGACGCGGCCGAGGTGACCGTACGCGGCCTGCCGGACGGGTCGTTGATCGTGCAGGCGTACGCGGTGTGGGTGTGGCCGGTGACCAGGGCGTCGACCTTGGGCGTGATGTTCTTGGCGATGTCGACGATCGGACCGGAGATACCGTCACCGGCACCGGGCGAGTCGCAGTCGTAGTTGTACGCCGTCGAGGCGGGGAAGCCGCCCTCGTGGATCAGCGCGACGACCGACTTCACGCCCTGGCGCTCCAGCTCCTTGGCGTACTTGTTGATCGTCTCGACCTCGTCCTTGAACTTCAGGCCCTTGACGCCTTCGGCGGAGACGATTCCCGGGGTGTCCTCCAGGGTCACACCGATGAAGCCGATCTTGACGCCGTTCTTCTTCCACACCCAGTAGGGCTTGAGGATCGGCTTGCCGGTCTTCTCGTCTAGGACGTTCGCGGCGAGGTACGGGAAGTCGGCGCCCGCGAAGCCCTCGTCCGTGTAGCAGCCGTCGGTCGGGTGGCAGCCGCCCTTCTGCAGCCGGGCCAGTTCCTTGGCGCCCTCGTCGAACTCGTGGTTGCCGACGGAGGTGACGTCCAGGTCGAGGCCGTTGAGCGCCTCGATGGTGGGCTCGTCGTGGAAGAGGCCCGAGATCAGCGGGGAGGCGCCGACCATGTCACCGCCGGCGGCGGTGATGGAGTACTTGTTGCCCTTGCGCGCGTCACGGAGGTGCGTCGCGAGGTACTCGACACCACCGGCGTCGATCGTCTCCGTCGTACCGTCCTCGTGCAGCTCGGTCACCCGGCCCGAGGACCCGGCCGGCGGCTCCAGGTTGCCGTGGAGATCGTTGAAGGACAGCAGCTGCACGTCCTGGTACCGGCTCGGCTTGTGCTTGCCCGGCTTGTAGTGCCCCTCGCCGGCACTGGCCGGAATGGCGGCGGCGAGCGCACCGACGGTCGCCAGCCCGGCGGCCACGGCGAGAACCCGGTTGCGACGACTTCTGCGGCGCTGCGCCTGGGGTGTGGCTGACATATGCCCCCCTGGGTGTCGTAAGAGAAGGGAAGTTGAGAAAAGCGTGAGATGGCCCCGTCCGCCGGAAGCGTAGATTCAACGCGCGTAGCGCAACAGGGGGTTCATGGTTACGACCTGGTAGCCGCAATGGAGGAGTCATGACAAAAGGGCACGTTCGGCGCCCCTCAAGGGGCGCGGGGCTGTGTCAATTTGCGGCTCCGCCGCGTGGGCGCGAGCGACCACACACAACCCGCAGTCGCGCGACCACAGAACCAACCGAGCTCGTAGGCGCCCCCTGACCCCACCCCCGGTTTAATCTCGAACCCATGACCAGCGACGACCCCGCCCGGCCCACCCCCACCGCCCGGAGCATCGAAAGCCGCCTGGAGCTGACCCCCGCCCAGAAGGACACCGTCCTCACCCTCATCGAGGAGGCCGCCCGGGTGGACGGCCAGGCCGCGGTGTCCGAGCAAGGCCGACTCCACCTCCGAGGACCGGCCCGAGAAGGGGTCCACCACCTCCTGCTCACCGTCGGCGACACCCTCATCGGCTACGCCCAACTGGAGGACACCGACCCGGTGGAGGCCCCGGCCGCGGAACTGGTCGTCCACCCCTCCCACCGGGGCCACGGCCACGGCCGCGCCCTCGGCTCCGCGCTGCTCGCCGAGTCCGGCAAACGCCTGCGCGTCTGGGCGCACGGCGGCCACTCGGCGGCCCGCCATCTCGCCCAGGTCCTCGGCCTCACCCTGTTCCGCGAACTCCGCCAGATGCGCCGCTCCCTGGCCGACTTCGACCCGCCCGAGCCGGTCCTCCCGGAGGGCATCACCGTTCGTACGTTCGTGCCGGGCGAGGACGACACGGCGTGGCTCGCGGCCAACGCGTCCGCCTTCGCCCACCACCCCGAGCAGGGCTCCCTCACCCAACGCGACCTCGACGACCGCAAGTCCGAACCCTGGTTCGACCCGGCGGGCTTCTTCCTGGCCGAACGGCGGACGGGCGAGGGCGGGACCGGGGGGCCGGGCGGCGCCGAGCTGATCGGTTTCCACTGGACGAAGGTCCACGCGGCCGAGCAGATCGGCGAGGTCTATGTCGTCGGTGTCCTCCCCGGCGCCCAGGGCGGCGGCCTCGGCAAGGCCCTCACCACGATCGGTCTGCGCCACCTCGCCGCCCAGGGCCTGCCCACCGCGATGCTCTACGTCGACGCCGACAACAAGGCGGCGGTGACGGTGTACGAACGCCTCGGTTTCGTGACGTACGAGACGGACCTGATGTACCGCAGCGAAACCTGACAGACACCGCGCGGTCCGCGTATCCGCCGATCGGCGGCGTCGCGGAAGTTGTCCACAGGCAGGGGGCGGTGCTGTTGACACCGCCCCCTCTCTTGCACCACCCTTTCACTACTCAATTAGTGAAAGGGTGGTGGACGTGATCGAGTACCGGATAGACCGGCGCAGCGGAGTCGCCACCTATCTGCAGATCGTCCAGCAGACCAAGCAGGCCCTGCGCCTCGGTCTGCTGGAACCGGGGGACAAGCTGCCCACGGCCCGCGAGGTCGTGGAGGCCACGGCGATCAACCCGAACACGGTCCTGAAGGCCTATCGCGAGCTGGAGCGCGAGGGCCTGGTCGAGGCCCGGCGCGGTCTCGGCACGTTCGTGCGGAAGTCACTGGGGGCCACCCCGGCGGACTCCCCGCTGCGTGCCGAGCTGTCCGCCTGGACGGACCGCGCCCGCGAGGCGGGACTGGAGCGGGACGACGTGGCCGCGCTCTTCACCTCGGTACTGGACGAACACTTCAAGGGGGACGAGGCATGAGTGAGACCGCCATGGAGGCGGCCGGGCTCGGCAAGAAGTTCGGTCGGCGGACGGGACGTTGGGCGCTGCGCGACTGCACGCTGCGGCTCCCGGCGGGCCGCGTCTGCGCGATCGTCGGGCCGAACGGCGCGGGCAAGTCGACGCTCCTGGCCCACGCGGCCGGACTGCTCGCCCCCACCGAGGGCAGCGTCACCGTGCTGGGCACGACCCCGGCGGCGGCCCGCGAGCGCCTCGCGTACGTCGCCCAGGACAAGCCGCTGTACCCCCAGCTCACCGTCGCCGAGACCCTCGGCCTCGGCCGTGACCTCAACCCCCGGCGCTGGGACGCGGCCGTCGCCGAGGCCGTGGTGGAGGAGGGCGAGCTGCGTCCGAACGCCAAGATCCGCTCCCTCTCCGGCGGCCAGCGCACCCGGGTCGCGCTCGCCCTGGCCCTCGGCAAGCGGCCCGAACTGCTGCTGCTGGACGAGCCGATGGCCGACCTGGACCCGCTCGCCCGCCACCAGCTGATGGGCACCCTGCTCGCGGACTCCGCCGAGCACGGCACCACCGTGGTCATGTCCTCCCATGTCGTGGCCGAACTGGAGGGTTCCTGCGACCACTTGTTCCTCCTGGGCGCCGGCCGCGTCCGTCTCGCGGGGCCCCTGGACGACCTCCTCACCGCCCACACCCTGGTCACCGGCCCGACGACCGGCGACCTCGCCCCGCACACGGTGATCGAGTCCCGCACGACGGGCCGTCAACTGACCGCGCTGGTACGCACGCAGGGCCACCTCGGCGCCGGTTGGCGGACCGCCGAACCGACCCTGGAGGAGCTGGTCATCGCCCATCTCCGCTCCCCCGACGCCCCGCCGCTGACCCTCACGGGGGCGAGCGACGAGGGCGACGCGGGCGAAACCGAAGGCTACGGCGACAGCGGCCGTGACGGCGGCAGCGAGACCAACGGCTCCGAGATCCAGGAGGCCACCGCATGAGCACCACGACCGCACGGACCGCCCAGGCACCCACCCCGCAGACCTCCTCGGCTTCGGCGCCCCGCCCGGCGAGCCCGACCCGAAGCCTGGTCCGGGCCATGATCCGGCCGCACCAGTCGGCGCTGTGGTTCTGGGGGCTGCTGGTGCTCCTGACCGGTGGCGGGCTGCTGTGGGCCGCCGGGCCCGGGGTGGACGCGGCCTGGGACGAGGTCGTACGCAGCGGCTGCCTCAAGACCGACTACTGCGAACTGAGCGGCCCCGGCTACAACCTCTTCGGCACCGCCGTCTCGCTGGGCACTTTCGTCCTGGCCATCCTGCCGTTCCTGGTCGCGGCATGGGCGGGCGGCGCCCTGATCGCCCGCGAGTTCGACAGCGGCACCGTCAAGCTGGCGTGGACCCAGTCGGTCACCCCGGCCCGCTGGCTGGCGGCCAAGCTGGCCGTACCGGCCGCCGCGCTGGTCACGGGCACGGTCCTGCTGACCCTGCTGAACCGTCTGGTCTGGGCGCGGGACACCGAGATCCGCCACAACATGGCCACCCGGGACTGGTTCGACTCCGCCACCTTCGAGGCCAACGGCACCACCGCCACCGCCTACGCCCTGCTGGGCCTCGCCGTCGGCGTCCTCGCGGGCCTGCTGTTCCACCGCGTCCTGCCCGCCCTCTGCGCCGGCCTCCTGGGCGTGATGGCGGCCGCCGGCACGATCTCGGGCAACCGCCATCTGCTGTGGCCCACCGAGACGGTGATCTCCCGCACCGAGCGGGGCGACTGGACCGGCGAGATGGTCGACCGGGGCATCGTCACCACCACGGGCGACCACATCTCCAGCGTCGCCTGCACGGCCGACGACGCCTGTGGCCGCACGGACATCGCCGCGTACTACACGGAGTACCACCCCTCCTCCCACTTCTGGCCCCTCCAACTGGTCGAGACCGGCATCGTCCTCACCCTCACCGCCCTGCTGATCCTGGCGGCCTTCGCCGTACTCCGCCGCCAGACACCCCTCTCCGCGAGCGGCACCAACGCCGCCGGAGGCAGCACGGACCTCTCCGGTGGCAGCACGGACCTCTCCGGAAGCGGTGCGGACCTCTCCGGAGGCACCCGATGACCACCGCCTTCGTCGCCTCCCTCACCACCTCGGCCACCCCCGCCCGTGCCCTCGCCCGCACCACCCTCCGGCTGCACCGCCCCGCCCTGCTCGTCTGGGCCCTGTACGTGCTCGCCATGGCGGGATGGCTGCTCTGGCTGCGGTTCGTCACCCTCCCCGCGGTGCGGGAGGAGGTGGCCCGGTGCCGGATCACCACCTGTATCGACATCGCGCCGGAGATGACGTACAGCACGGGCGTCAGCATGGTGTCGACGTTCATCGCGTACGTCGGCTACGCCGTGGCCGCCTGGGCCGGAGCCTCGCTGACCGGCCGGGAGCTGGAGCGGGGGACGGCCCGGCTGTCCTGGACCCAGTCGGTCACCCCGACCGGATGGCTGACCGCGAGACTGGCCGTACCGGCGGCGGTCCTCACCCTCGGCATGACCGCGCTGGTGCTGCTCTTCCGCTCGGCCTGGCCGGACAAGAAGGAGTCGTACGGCTACGAGTGGTGGTACCCGGAGCCGATGGTGTCCCTGGGCCCCCTGGCCGTGGCGTACGTCCTGTGCGGACTGGCCGTCGGAGCCCTGGCGGGCCTCGTCCTGAAGCGGGCGCTCCCGGCCCTGGCCGTCGCCACCGGCGTCATGATCGTCTTCCATACGTACCTCGACGACCACACCGCCGATCTGTGGCCCCTGCCCGAGGGCGCGAGAACGCACCCGCTCTCGGACTTCTGGCCCCTGCACCTGATGGCCACCGGTGTCGTCCTCACCGTCACGGCCCTCGCCACGGCCATCGCCTTCTGGCTGCTGCGCCGCCGCACGGCCCGCTGACGGCCCGGCCCCACCGACCGGTACGCCCCTCCGACGGGGGTAGGGGCGTACCGGCGAGTCCAACGAGGGGAGGGGCGTACCGGCGGGGCAAGGGCGCACGCCGGAGCGAGGGGACCGCCCCTCTCGGAACCGGCGGTCCTCCCTGCGCTATCCCATACGTAAGGTCTCCGTAACCGGCGATTCAGACGGCCTTGCGACGCTGCGTCAATGAACCCGGTCGTGCCCGAGCCGTCGCCGCCCCCACACCACGGCCCCAGCAACGGGATGAGTGCGGGGGGCACCCACCCCACGTCGCCACCGGCTGCCGTCGAGGACGCGGACCACGTCGCGGACCCCGTCGCCGACGTCGTCGCCCGGATCGACGCGGACATCGCCGAGAACGCCGCCGCCCGGACGACGGATCGGCACGCGGCACGCACGGCGGCCGGTCCCGCCCCGCTGCCACCGGCCCTCTCCGACGCGCCGGTCATGCTCGCGGCGCGGAAGAATGGTCCCATGAGCCAGTCAGACACGCAGGCAGCCCAGGTCCAGCACACGCAGCCGTCCGTCGGTTCCCTCGCCGCGCACCGCCCCCACACGGTGGCCGCCGCCGGGGTCGCCGACCTGGACCCCGACCTCGACGCCGACCTCGACGCGTACGAGGGGGGCGACCACGACGGCGATCAGCTCCCGCAGGGCCGCTTCCTGGACCGGGAACGCAGCTGGCTCGCGTTCAACGAGCGGGTCCTCGAACTCGCCGAGGACCCCAACACCCCGCTGCTGGAGCGGGCCAACTTCCTGGCGATCTTCGCCAACAACCTGGACGAGTTCTTCATGGTCCGCGTGGCCGGCCTCAAGCGCCGTATCGCCACCGGGGTCGCCTCGAAGTCCGCCTCCGGGCTCCAGCCGCGTGAGGTGCTGGAGATGATCTGGTCCCGCTCGCGCGAGCTGATGGCCCGGCACGCCGCCTGCTTCCACGAGGACATCGCCCCCGCACTGGCCGAGGAGGGCATCCATGTCGTCCGCTGGAGCGAGCTGACGGAGAAGGAGCAGGCCCGCCTGTTCACCCTCTTCCGCCACCAGATCTTCCCGGTCCTCACCCCGCTCGCCGTGGACCCGGCGCACCCCTTCCCGTACATCTCGGGTCTCTCGCTGAACCTCGCGGTCGTCGTCCGCAACCCGGTCTCGGGCCACCGCCACTTCGCCCGCGTGAAGGTCCCGCCGCTGCTCGCCCGCTTCCTGGAGGCCTCCCCGAACCGGTACGTGCCGGTCGAGGACGTCATCGCGGCGCACCTGGAGGAGCTGTTCCCGGGCATGGAGGTCCTGGAGCACCACACCTTCCGCCTCACCCGCAACGAGGACCTGGAGGTCGAGGAGGACGACGCCGAGAACCTGCTCCAGGCCCTGGAGAAGGAGCTGATGCGGCGCCGCTTCGGGCCGCCGGTGCGCCTGGAGGTCGAGGAGTCCATCGACCAGTACGTCCTCGATCTGCTGGTGCGCGAGCTGAAGATAAAGGAGGCCGAGGTCTACCCGCTGCCCGGCCCCCTCGACCTGACCGGACTCTTCGGCATAGGAGGCCTGGACCGGCCCGAGCTGAAGTACCCGAAGTTCATCGCGGGCACCCACCGCGACCTGGCCGAGGTCGAGTCGGCGTCCGCGCCCGACATCTTCGCCGCCCTGCGCGAGCGCGACGTCCTGCTGCACCACCCGTACGACAGCTTCTCCACATCCGTGCAGGCGTTCCTGGAGCAGGCGGCCGAGGACCCGGACGTCCTCGCGATCAAGCAGACCCTCTACCGGACCTCCGGTGACTCCCCGATCGTCGACGCGCTGATCGACGCCGCCGAATCCGGCAAGCAGGTCCTGGTGCTGGTCGAGATCAAGGCCCGCTTCGACGAGCAGGCCAACATCAAGTGGGCGAAGAAGCTGGAGGAGGCCGGCTGCCATGTCGTCTACGGCCTCGTCGGTCTGAAGACCCACTGCAAGCTGTCCCTGGTGGTCCGCCAGGAGGGCGAGACCCTGCGCCGCTACTCCCACGTCGGCACGGGCAACTACCACCCGAAGACGGCCCGTATCTACGAGGACCTGGGCCTGCTGACCGCCGACCCGCAGGTGGGCGCCGACCTCTCCGACCTCTTCAACCGGCTCTCCGGTTACTCCCGCCGCGAGACCTACCGCCGACTGCTCGTCGCCCCCAAGTCCCTGCGCGACGGCCTGATCTCCCGGATCAACAAGGAGGTCCGGCACCACCGCGCCGGCCGCCCCGCGTACGTCCGTATCAAGGCCAACTCGATGGTGGACGAGGCGATCATCGACGCCTGCTACCGGGCCTCGCAAGCCGGTGTCCCGGTGGACATCTGGGTACGCGGCATCTGCGCGGTACGGCCGGGCGTGCCGGGCCTCTCGGAGAACGTCCGGGTCCGCTCGGTCCTCGGCCGCTTCCTCGAACACTCCCGGATCTTCGCGTTCGGCAACGGCGGTGAGCCCGAGGTGTGGTTCGGCAGCGCCGACATGATGCACCGCAACCTCGACCGCCGGATAGAGGCCCTGGTACGGGTCACCGACCCGGCCCACCGGGCGGCGCTCAACCGCCTGCTGGAGACCGGTATGTCCGACACGACCTCCTCCTGGCACCTCGGCCCGGACGGCGAGTGGAACCGGCACTCCACCGACGCCGACGGCCAGCCCCTGCGCAACGTCCAGGAGATGCTCATTGACGCCCGGAGGCGCCGGCGTGGCACAGCGACACCTTGACCCCACGAACACCACGGCCTCGGTGCCCGCAGACGCCCTCGTCGGCTATCTGCGGGCCCAGGCCACGGAGTTCCTCCGCGCGCTGCGCGCCCACCAGGAGACGGGCGGCGGCGCCGCCCCCGCCCGGGCGCAGTCCCGCACCGCCGAACCGGGAGCCGAGGACCCCTCCGAAGCGGCCCTGGCCCTCCGCCGCTCCGCCCGCCGCATCAGCGCCACCCTCCACACCTACCGCCCCCTCCTCGACGAAACCTGGTCGGAATCCCTCCGCCCCGAACTCGCCTGGCTCTCCGGCACCCTGGGCCGGGAACACGCGTACGCGGCCCGCCTGGACCGCCTGGTAGCCGCCCTGAACCGCCTGTCGGGAGCCCCGACTTTCCCGACCCAGTCGACGAACTCCCCTGTCGGCGGCGGCCGTTCACCCTCCAATGCTTCTGCCCGAGTCGCGGGCAATCGTGCCGCTGGCGGTTCCGAAGCCGCCGTAGCTGCGGGCAGTCGTGCCGCTGGGGCGGCGCCCATCCCAAGGAGAACGGCACCCACAACTCCCGCCCAGCCCCAGCCCCCCACAGCCGACCGCGGCAACTTGACCGTAGGCGCAGCCAAAGCAGGCGCCCTACTCGACCGCCAGCTCACCCTAGCCCGCACCCGAGCCCACTCAGCCGCCCTACAGGCCCTCGGCAGCTCCCGCTTCCACGCGGTGGCGGACAGCGTGGCCGTACTGGCGAGCGAAGTCCCGCTCACCCCCACCGCCACCACGGCCGACCTCCGCCCCCTGGCCGCCGCCGCCCACGACCGCCTCTGCGACGCGATCACCGGCCTCCCCCTGCTCACCGCCGGCCACCCCTACAACGCCGAGGCCCTCATCCATGGCCTCTCCCCCGACACCGCACCCCACCCCCAGGACGCCCCCTGGCACCAGGTACGCCTGCTCCTGCGCCTGCACCGCTACGCCCTGGAGGTCCTGCACCCCGAGGCGGTCCCCGTGGACGTACGGCTCCTCGCGGCCGGCGAGGCCCTCAACCGCCACCGCGACGCCTCCGAGGCGGCATCGGCGGCGGCATCGGCGGCCCGCACCCCCCGCATCGCCCCGGCCACGGCCTACGCCCTCGGCGTCCTGCACGCCGACCAACGCCACGAAGTGGAGGCAGCCCGCTTCGCCTTCCAACAGTCCTGGCAGAAGGAGGCGGTGAGCACCCCTTGACCGAACCCGACGACACCACCACCCTCGCGGCGGGCTGCGTCCTCTGGCGCCGCTCACCCATGGACGGGGACCTGGAGATCTGTCTGGTCCATCGCCCGAAATACGACGAGTCGTGTGATCGTTAACTACGGTGAAAGAAAGTGCAGGTCAGAGCCCTAACGAGATCGAGGCAGTGATGGAAGTCACACCGTTGGTACTCGCGGCAGGCTGCGCCCTGTGGCGCCGCTCACCCTCGGGGGAAGGGATCGAACTCGCCTTGGTCTACCGGCCAAAGTGGGCTGATTGGTCCCTGCCCAAAGGGAAGCTCAAGCGCGGTGAAGACGCCCGCGACGGGGCCGTCCGTGAGGTGCTTGAGGAAACCGGCATGACTTGCACACTCGGGCCGGAACTCCCCGCCGTCCACTACAACGATGCCCAGGACCGCCCCAAGCAAGTGCGCTACTGGGCGGCCGAAGCAACAGGCGGCAGATTCGCCCCCAATCGTGAAGTCTCCGAACTCCTCTGGCTGTCCCCCGAATCCGCCATGCAGCGCCTGTCGTACGAGCGGGACCGCGCGGTGGTCTCCTCGTTCCTCGACACGCTCCACAGCGCGGAGACGGGTGACTAGGTGTATTGCCCTGTGAGGTTGGGGGCGCGGCACGTTCGTTACCGACAGGACACAGGAGTCTCCCCCTGAGTCGTCAGACTGAGGCCGTGCGGCTCGGCTAGTCCCTGCGGTGCGGCTCGGCCGCGCAACAGCGAGCCCCGCCTCGCCGCTATCCGGGCGAGATGGGGCTGAGTGGAACTGCGGGCTAGAGGTCTATGTTCTTGGCAAACTCCACGAGACCAGCGAACGCCCTTCGGCTCAGGGTCAGATGGGGGCCGCTCGGGTTCTTGCTGTCGCGGACCTTGAACTCGGCCGTCGCTCGCGCATGGCCCGGGGCCCACTCGATGCATTGGCCGCCCTCGCCGCCGCTGTAAGTGCTCTTGGCCCACTGCGCGGTCGTGCTGGGGTCCGGGGTGCTGCTCATGTGGTGAAGTCCTCTGCGATCTGTTGGATAAGGGCTAGTGAGTCCTGTGAGGACAAGGCCGCCGCGCGCAAACGCTCGTAGGTGGCTTGAGCGTTGGCTACGGCTGTTGCCGAGTCAGAAACATGCCCCTTCTCCCTCGTCTCCGAATACAGAACGGTTGGTCCGTCCGGTGGCGTAAGCAGGGTAAACGGAAGAGATGATGCGGGGGCACCGGCATGGAACGGGAGCACTTGAAGCGTGACGTGGGGCGTTGATGCCTCGGCCAGTAGGTGCTCCATCTGACCCTGCATGACCCCCGCCCCACCCACGACGGTTCGCAGGGTCGACTCATGCAGGATCACCCACAGAAGCGGGGGCTCCTCACGCTCCATCACGCTGTGACGCTGCATGCGAGCTTCAACGCGGGTCTTGATCTGCTCGTCGGTCTCACGGGGGTGAGTGGACCGGAAGGTTCCTTCTGCGTAATCGGGGGTCTGCAGCATGCCCATGATGAGAGCGTTGCTGAAGTCCTCGATCTTGAGAGCTGCCTTCTCCAGGTTCACGTACGGCACGAACCAACCGGGGTGACCACGCTCGCTGACCCTGGCCAACAGCCGCTCGAAGTAGCCGCTCGTGTTGAAGAAGCGGTCACAGCCTGCGGCGAAGTGAGTTGACGCAAGGGCCTTGCCGCTCTTCACCTTGGACACGTAGGGCGGTTGGTAGCCGGTCGCGTCGGCCAATGCCTGTTGCGTAGCCCCCTTGTGTTTGAGCGCTGCCTCTACCTCCCGTCCGAACCATTCCAAGCCATTCGCGGGCTCTGCTTCCTCGCTCACCTGTTCAACTCACCTAACTTTCCAAACTCGTTGGAAACCCCTAGACCCTGTTGAGAGTACGCGTCAGCCGCCAAGGTGGGAGCAGCAAGCTTCGGACAGCAGGAAGAGATCGAAGGGCTCGGCACCGGCCATGACCAGCAACCCCATGCCCACAAGAACCTCTGACGATGTGGCTCGGCTGGTTGAGCTTCGGAAAGAGTTCGGCGACCGGGGATTACTTGCTTGGCGTCCTCGTGGTGGTTTCGCTGACCCTGGTTCGGTCGACCTTCGCGCAGTGCAGGCGGGTTTGATGCGGCGGTTGATCCGATGAAGCCAAAAATCGGCACCACTGCCAAGGACACGCGAACCAACGAGGTCGGTCGAGTCATGGGGCACGTGGGTGGGCGCGTCCAGCTTCGTCCGCTCCGGGGCGGAAGGGAATGGGACGTCCGGCCGGATGACATTGAGCCCGTCACAGCGTCAGAGGCGCTTTCCGCCTCTGTTGCCGAGTTGAACGGAAATAGCTCGAAGGGACTCTGACATGGGAGAGCGTGTCGTATTTCGGTTCGTTCCCTTTACCACTCGTCAGGACCCTTACGTCGAGCCTGAATACTCCGCCACATGCGTAGCGGGGGACGAGACGGACTGTGGTGAAGAATCCGGAGTGCACTACACAGCGGTTGACGTGGACGATTGGATGAGAAAGCACATGCAGAAAACGGGTCATCAGACGTTCCGTCGTCGCTTCGATGACTTCGCGTTGCTGGAGCCTGCTGAGCTTCCACCGGGGCTTGAGCCGGCCCGCGTGCGGCGAGTCGGGAAGTGATGACAGGAAGGCGCTCCCTCTGCTCCGCCGCAGGTCGAGTGGGAGGTGTGCTCGTCATCATCACCGCTAGCGGACTGTGTGGGTTCGTGGTGGGCGCGAGCACTGTCATGGGGTCCAAGCCCAATGTCATGACCTCGCAAGCCTTCTGCGGGGCAGGCACGCCTTGGAGCAGCATAAGCAACCCGCCATGAGTGGCGAGGAAATCAGCGGAAACAGCCTTGATGCCACTGTGCTCTACCACCAAACCTGCGTAGCGGCTCAAGAACTGACCGATCCGAAATACATAAGGACAGTGAAGGGGGAGGCGCAGTGGAAGGCGCATGCCGTGTGCCTCGCTCTGCTCTTCCTGAATCTCGACGAAACACTGACCAAGGGAGGGGACATCCCCATGGAATGGGTGATCGGTGACCTCCCCGAAGACATACAGGAACAGTGATCCATGAAAGAGCCTGAGCCGATGGGCGACGACGAACTTTTCGACCTGATCGGAGGTGTCGGTGCAGCCATCAATGCAGCAAGGGACTCCAGCATTGACCCCACCCTTCGGGAAATGGCAGAGAAGGCCGCCGAATTGGGCGCGGCCAAGCTGCCCAAGGAAAAGAAGACTTCTTAGCGATTTCACCTGTCCTGGAACCTCGGCAGCAGGATTACGTGGCCGTACCTTTTACGGCCCCCTGAGGCTTAGGGCCGCTTCTGGTGGCGATTTTCCGTCACCGAGAGAAGTGGCCACTATTCGCTGCCCCGGTCGTCTGCCGTCGGTGGTGGGCGACCGGGGCGTAACGCAAGAGCGCACGTGTGCATGCAGAGGAAAATTCGACAGAGAGAGGATTGCGACGCATGACTACGCTCATCGAGACACCCGTGCCGAAGCCATTCGCCGGGATCGAAGTCCTGGAACTGGAGATCACCGGAAAGTGCCAACTCACCTGTCAGCACTGCCTCTCGGAGTCCAGCCCTCGGGCGACGCACGGAGACATGACTCCAGCGGACTGGAAGGCGGTCATCATCGACGCTGCGACGCTGGGCATCCCTCAGGTTCAGCTCATCGGCGGTGAGCCGACCGTCAACCCGCACTGGATCGCCTTCACGGATCTCGCGCTCTCCCTCGGTCTGCGCGTGCAGGTGTACAGCAACCTGTTTCACGTGCGGAACGAGTGGTGGGAGGTGTTCGAGCGGGACGGCGTGACGCTGGGGACCAGCTACTACAGCAACGATCCGGCGGAGCATGACAAGGTCACGGGGCGGGTGGGCAGTTACGCCCGTACTCGGCACAACATCGGCGAGGCGGTACGGCGGGGCATCGTGGTGTACGCCGGAATCGTTGATGTCCTGCCGGGTCAGCACGTCGACGAGGCGCGCGCGGAACTGCTCGCCTTGGGTGTCGCACAGGTCAAGACCGATCGAGTTCGCGCAGTGGGGCGTGCTGCCCTGCCGGGGCAGACTCCGACCGTGCGGGATCTGTGCGGGAACTGCGGTCGGGGGCGGGCAGCCGTACTGCCGAACGGGGATCTGTCCGGGTGCGTGCTGAGCCGGTTCCTGCCCACGGGCAACGTCCGTGAACGGCGGCTGGCCGAACTCCTGGGCAGCCGTGAGTGGACGGAGACGATCGCGGCGATTCCGCCCCGTTCCCGCGCCGGATGCACACCGGACGACTCGAACGACTGCGATCCGGCGAACACCGAAGCCTGCAACCCCGCGTACAACGAGTGAACAGGAGGACCCCGGTGGACTGGGAAGAACGGGCGGCAAAGCTGGCGGCAGAGGTCACCGACCCCGTTTCCCGCTGGCACGGGCCCGTGGCGACAACGCCGCGTCATGAACTGGTCCCACGCTGGTGGGAGCGAGAGGGCGGGGGCCGCTGGGTCTTGCGTGACGGTGCGTCAGATCCTGACGGCTGGCTGTCTGCTGCGTACTCCGATACGTCCTTGATCACCAGCGTGGGCGGGCTGCATGCCGACCACGCACAGGACGGCGACCGGCCGAACGGGCTTCCTACGTCGTCGGCGACGCTGCCGAGTCTTGTGGTCCGTTTCCTGCGGCACGCGCGGATCGCCGTGGGCCTGGATCTGCTCGACCTGGGCACCGGGGCGGGCGGCCTGGCCTCCTACGCCGCTCGCCGGCTCGGGAGTCAGCATGTGACGAGCCTGGATGTCGACGGCTACCTGACCGAAGCAGCCGCCGGACGGCTGGCACGCATGGGCCTGCACCCGCGGTTCATCGCCATGGACGCCACCCGCGCCATCCCCGGTACGTACGACCGGATCATCGCCACCGTCGCCCTGGAGCCGGGGCCCGGCCTGGTGCCCGTGCTGCGCGCGCTGCGACCTGGCGGACGTCTGGTCACCACCCTCGCCAATACGTCGCTGATCCTCACCGCGTGGAAGAACGAGGATGGCGGCGCCACCGGGCAGGTCGAACGGGACTGGGCGGGGTTCATGAAGACCCGGCACGGGGCCGACTACGCCCCCGGCCTCAACAGCTTGCTCGGGCATGCGCGGGAGGCCGAGGGCGAGGACGTGTCAGTCGGCCGCTACCCCGTTCTCGACGTGGCCTCGGCCTGGGAACTGCGGTCCATGCTGGAGGTCACCTCTCCTGGGATCGAGGTGGACTACGAGGCGCGCGGGCGTCACCGCACCGCCTACCTCGTCCACGCCGACGGCTCCTGGGCCCGCGCCTCGGCCGAATGGCTCGACGCCCCGGAGGTTCACCAGGGCGGGCCCCGGCGGCTGTGGGGTGAGCTGGAACGCATCCGCAATCGACTCAACGCTGAAGGCGGACTGCCCCTGTACGGAAGTCGGTTGGAGATCACCCCGGACGGCGTGTGTCATCTGTCCAGAGGGAGGTGGACGGCCTCGCTCGGGGCCTAGCGCAAGACTCCGGCCTAATCGCCTGATTTGCCCACGTTGAGGAGAACTCGGCGTGGGCAAATCACATGTGTGGCCCTACTCGGCCAGCCACTCCACCACTCATGCGGATCAAGCGCGGCGAGGCCCCCTCGACGGCGCCTTGTGCGAGACCGAGGAGGCGACCGGCTGTCGGTGCTAGCTCGGCCCCCGGCTTCCGACGGCGCGTTACGTCGCCAACGACCGCCCCAAGCAGGTCAGTTACTGGACGGCCGAGGCACTCGACGGCCACTTCCCCCATCCGGGAAGTGGCCCGCATCGCCTGGCTGACACCACGGCCACCCGCGACTGCCCCACCAGCCCGCGAGAGCGACTTGGTCGACGAGTTCCTGGCGACCCTGTGCCACGCATAACGCCGCTCCCGCGAAGCCAACGCACCCCGCTCCGGCCCCCCCCTCACCCCCCAGCCGAATGCCTCGCCGCGTCCGATCTCGCCAGGCTTCGGGCCCGGCGGGCTGGGCCGCGCCAGCCACAGGTGCAGCGGGCCAGACAGAAACGCCCCTGCTCGACGGTGGTCGTCATGTGCTCGCCCGACACCCCACCGGCCCGCTCGTCCTCCTGCTGCGCCACACCAACAACGTTACCCAGGCCAAGTAAGAGACGCCCCCCTGGCCGACGGCCCCGACCACCCGTCACAGAACCCGCACGCCTCACCCTCAAAGCCACACCTCCCACTCTCAGGGCTCTACTTCTGGCCTTGCCTAGTGCTCCTCCGTGTAGAGGGGAGGTGAAGCGCGTCTCAACACTGCTCTGACCCGCGTGTTCGCGTGGGTCCGCACTGTTGGCCTCGGCCCACGGGGCACTGCTGCCGCTCGATGTCCTGCTTGACCACGGTCAGCGGTGCCCTGCCGCACGATCCGGCGAAGTGTGAGCCGGACCGGAGGCGGTGGTCGCCTGGGGGCCGGCGCGCGTGCGTGTCGTACTCCCCGCACGGCAGCCGGGCGGAGACGGCCTTGAGGGGGTTGACCAGTTCGGAGGGCTGGTTCTGGGCGGACAGGGGTTGCCGCGTCGGGTGGTCGGTGACGGGCTGCCGTGTCAGCGGGGCCAGTTGGGTGACCTTTGAGCCTCTCGCCCGTTCTTGTGAGTGTCGGGCGGATTGTCGAGTGGGGAGCGCCTGGTGGGTCAAGGCACCTTGGTCAAGCGGCAGTTCGGGCATCGCGCCCGGCTTGCGCTGTCGCCTGCCGGGGTGTTGAAGGCCGATGCTCAGGCGCACGCGGCCCGCACGATGTGGAATCTGCTGCATGCTTGGTGGCAGATGATGCCGAAGGACAAGCGGACTCTCGCGAACGCGGACGCCGCGATCCGCCAGGCACGCAACGACCTCGAATTCCTCACCGTCCTCCCAGCACAGGCCGCCCAAGCCGTGCTGAAGACGTACGTCCAGGCATGGAAGAACTGCTGGGAGGGCCGGGCGGACGCGCCGAACTTCAAAGGCCGGTTCCGATCCGTGATGTGCGTGGACGTCCCGCAGGGCCGGGACCTGAACATCAAACGCGTGCACCGCCGCTGGGGCATGGTCAACCTGCCGAAGATCGGCCGTGTCCGCTTCCGGTGGACCAAAGACCTCCCCGTCGGCCAGCGCGCCACCACCGAGAACCGGCTCACCGGCGCCCGGCTCATCAAGGACGCGCTCGGCTGGCACATCACCTTCCGGGTGACGACCCAGGAACCCAAGCCCGAGCCTCACACCGGCCCCGAGGTTGGGATCGACATGGGCGTCACCGTGCCTCTCGCCCTCTCCGACGGGACGGTGTACGAGCACGGCGAGTGGCTGACCGAGAGCGAACAAGCCAAGCTCCTGCGCCTGGAGCAGTGCGCCGCCCAGCGCAAACAGCACCACAAGCCCGGCGAGCGCACCAGCCGCCGCCTGCACCGCACCTACGACCAGATCGCCCAGCTCCGAGCGAAAGCCAAGCGACGGGCAGCGGACTGGCAGCACCAGACGACCACCACCATCGCCCGCACCTACGGCACAGTCGTGGTCGAAGCGCTCACCATCACGAACATGGTCAAGTCTGCGAAGGGGACCGTTGAGGAGCCGGGGAAGAACGTCGCGCAGAAGGCCGGGCTGAACCGCTCCATCGCCGGCGAGGCGTGGGGCCGCACGGTCACCATGCTGGCGTACAAGACGGCCCGGCACGGCGGCACCCTGGTCAAGGTCCCCGCTCCCGGAACCTCCCGGCGCTGCTCGGCGTGCGGATGCACCACACCCGACAGCCGGGAGACACAGGCCGTGTTCGTGTGCAAGAACCCGAATTGCGGCTGGTCGGGCAACGCCGACCACAACGCGGCCCGGAACATCTTGCACCTGTACCGGATCGGCCTCGTGGCGATCCCGGCTGCCGGGAGGGCAGTCGTCAGACGCGCTCGCCGCGTCAAGCCCGCCACCGCAAGGTAGGTGGGAATCTCCTTCCTGAGCCTGCGAAGGGAGGAGAACACTTCAATCCTTCTCCTCCCCCTTCCGACGGGCCGCGTGGCGTGGATGGTGCTTGGTCGCGACCTGGCCCACCAGTTCCCACAGACAGACCACGGCCGTGACCGGCGGAATACCGAAGATCACCAGCGACAGCATCGCCTGCGGCGCGTGCCGGGCGCACAGGGCGACCGCCATCGCCGACGCGGCCAGCACCACACACCACGACCGCCGCGTGCTCCGGCTCTGGATCGTCGCCCGCAGGATCGACAGCGCCGCCACGAACCACGGCCCGTACACCGCGAGCGGCCACCACTGGGCCAGCCGCTGCGGCAGCACCGCCGAGGCGATGGTCCGCAGCTGGTCGTACGTGTACGAGATCGACCACCCCAGCATCAGCACCGCGCACACGGTGATCGCCACGACCAGCACGGTGAGGTGGGTCTCCTTGCGGACCCCCTCCTCGGCCGTGCCCCGCCGCCGGTTCCGCCGGCGCCGGTGCGGCCGCCCCAGCAGGGCGGTGTCATGCCCGGCCCCGGTCGCGGCCCCCCTGGACAGCATCTGGGCCAGCTCCTCGACCGGGTCCCACTCGTTCCGCGTGTCGTCGTCCTCGAAATCCGGGCCGGCACCGTCGGAACCACGCGTCTCCGGAGCGCGTACCGCGGGTCCGGGCTGCCGCGGAAAATTAATACCGTAGAAAGGCAGCTCATCATGGATTTCATTCATCGGACATCCCGTCGATCGCCGGTCCAGCTCTTCATCCCAGGTCAGTCGCCATGCGATGCCGGGTCTCACGATCCGTCACCCATTTCAAGCGCCTTCTCCCCCAACAACCGACAAGCGGGACGCCAGGACATGCGTACGCCAGAAGTCGGATAACAAAGCGGTCGTCATACCGGACTGTCGAATTCGGGGGAGAAGAAATGGAGAACAGACGGGAATCCGCTTTCCATGAATAAGGAACCGATTCCGGGACCCCACCGCCCCGACGCGCCCCTTCCGGGCCTTACGGCCGCCCCCTCCCGTGCGCCCCCTCCCCCACCCCTCCGTGACGGCCTCCCCCACCCGTCGTTAACCGGTCGGACGGAAGGACCCGGTACGGACCGGTCAGGGGGTCGGCAGGCGATGGTGACGCGGCGGCACAGCAGGACGGGCTCGGTGGCCGTCGCGGCCGGACTGTTGGTCTCCCCGCTGGGCTGCGGCGTCGAGGGCGCGTCCGACTCCCTCTCCGCCGACCCGGTCGGCCTCCTCCACCACGCCGCCCCCACCCTGACCCGCGCCGGCAGCTCCAAGGCCCGTACGGAGATGGAGATGGCCACCGGCGGCACCCGTGTGACCATCCACGGCGAGGGCGTCTACGACTACGGCAGACGGCTCGGCAGACTCAAGGTACTGCTCCCGCAGGACGCGGCCGGAATCAGCGAGCACCGTCCGATCACCGAACTCCTCGCCCCCGGCGCCCTGTTCATGAAGAACCGGGGCGCGGGCGTCCCCTCCGACAAATGGGTCCGCGTCGAGACCGGCTCCCTCTCCGACGGCAATCTGGTCACCGGCGGCGCCACCGACCCGTTCGCCGCCGCCGAGGTGCTGCGCGGGGCGCGTACGGCGACGTACGTCGGACGGGCCGAGGTGGACGGCACCTCCGTCCGCCACTACCGGGGCACCGCCGATCTGGGCGTCGCCTCCCGCGCCGCCTCCGAGGGCAATCGCGCCCCCCTGCGCGCCGCAGCCAAGGGCTTCGCCACCGCCGAGGTCCCCTTCGACGCGTACTTCGACGACGAGGGCCGCCTGCGCAAGGTCCGCCACCGCTTCAGCTTCGTCAACGGCGGCCAACAGGGCACCGTCGCCGTCGCCTCGACGACCGTGCTGTACGACTTCGGCGTCCCCGTGACCGTACGACTGCCGAGGTCCGAGGACATCTACGCCGGGAAGATCGCCGAGTAGCGGTGCCCGCCGGAGGCCGGGAACACACGGAAGTCAAGGGTGCCGCATGGCACCACAGGCGGAAAACGGGGGGCCGGAAATGGTCCGTTGGTGCCATGCGCCGGCTGTGGACGGCTGCCTACCCTAGGAAGTCGGTGACGGCGGAGAAGAGGTGATGCGCGTGGCTCCGGCAGGCGGTACGGCGGTTCAGGACCACGTGGCCCTCGCCGAGATCGAGCTGTGCGGCGACCTCATCATCGCCGCCTCGACCACCGACGGCGACCGCCTCAGCCCCGCCCGTATCGACGAGGTCCTCAGGGTGTGGGAAGAACGGGCCGAGGCCGCCCGGTAGGCAGCCGAGGCCACCCCGCACATGCCCATGAGCGGAGGAGGACCGGCTCTCCGGCCCCTCACCACCCCACCCGATGATTTTCGGCCACCCCGATCACCTCGATCACCTCGGCGACCCCCCTCGTCACAACCACCCCGGACGGCAACCCCGTCCACACCCCCCGCCGTTCGCCCTCAGGTGCGCAGCAGTCGGCCGATCGCCTTCGTCGCCTCCTCCACCTTCGCGTCGACCTCGGCACCGCCCTTGAGCGCCGCGTCGGCGACGCAGTGCCGCAGATGCTCCTCCAGCAGCTGGAGGGCGAAGGACTGCAGGGCCTTGGTGGAGGCGGAGACCTGGGTGAGTATGTCGATGCAGTAGACGTCCTCGTCGACCATCCGCTGCAGCCCTCGGATCTGCCCCTCGATCCGGCGCAGCCGCTTCAGGTGTTCGTCCTTCTGCTGGTGATAGCCGTGGATTCCACGGTCGTGGTCGGTCACCACGACATCCGTGACATCCGCGACATCGACGGTCCCCTCGGCCGCCCCCTCGGAGGGCACCGTCGCTCCGGCCTCGGTGGTCGTCATCGCGTCCTCCCACAGACGTCTCGGGGCATATACCCCAGGTAGGTATATGGTAACGAACTTTGCTGGGTAGGGGCTCAGTGGTCGCCGGCGACCGCCGTACGTCCCGCCGCGCGCCCTCCCGGGCGCCGACGGGTTCCGTCGTACGCCCCTGTGCAGTTCACGAAGGCTCATGGGTGACACTGGTCGACGGAGCATTAGCCGTGGCCGGATGATGCGCCTAGCATCAGCCTGACCGAAACCAATGCCTACCGAGGACCCCACGTGCGCTTTCGTCTGACCCCCAGGGAGACGAGCTTCTACGACATGTTCGCCGCGTCCGCGGACAACATCGTCACGGGCTCGAAGCTCCTGATGGAACTGCTCGGGGCGGACACCTCCGCCCGGGCCGAGATCGCGGAGCGTATGCGGGCAGCGGAACACGCCGGTGACGACGCCACACACGCGATCTTCCACCAGCTGAACTCCTCGTTCATCACGCCCTTCGACCGCGAGGACATCTACTCCCTCGCGTCCTCCCTCGACGACATCATGGACTTCATGGAGGAGGCCGTCGACCTGGTCGTCCTCTACAACATCGAGGAACTGCCCAAGGGCGTCGAGCAGCAGATCGAGGTACTGGCACGTGCCGCCGAGCTGACGGCCGAGGCCATGCCCAATCTGCGCACGATGGACAACCTCACGGAGTACTGGATCGAGGTCAACCGGCTGGAGAACCAGGCGGACCAGATCCACAGGAAGCTCCTGGCGCACCTCTTCAACGGCAAGTACGACGCCATCGAGGTCCTCAAGCTGAAGCAGATCGTGGATGTGCTGGAGGAGGCGGCGGACGCCTTCGAGCATGTGGCGAACACGGTGGAGACCATCGCCGTCAAGGAGTCCTGACCCGTTCATGGACACCTTCGCTCTGGTCGTGACCATCGGGGTCGCGCTCTTCTTCACCTACACCAACGGCTTCCACGACTCGGCGAACGCGATCGCCACATCGGTCTCGACCCGTGCGCTCACGCCGAAGGCCGCGCTGGCGATGGCAGCGGTCATGAACCTGGCAGGTGCGTTCCTGGGCTCCGGCGTCGCCAAGACGGTCAGCGAGGGGCTGATCCAGACGCCGGAGGGCTCGAAGGGGATGGGCATCCTCTTCGCGGCGCTGGTCGGCGCCATCACCTGGAACCTGATCACCTGGTACTACGGTCTGCCGTCGTCCTCCTCCCACGCGCTGTTCGGCGGCATGGTGGGCGCGGCGCTGGCGGGCGGGACGACGGTCTACTGGTCCGGCGTCCTGGAGAAGATCATCATCCCGATGTTCGTCTCCCCGATCGTCGGTCTGATCGTCGGCTATCTGGTCATGACCGCGATCCTGTGGATCTTCCGCCGGGCCAACCCGCACAAGGCCAAGCACGGCTTCCGCATAGCCCAGACCGTCTCCGCTGCCGGTATGGCCCTCGGCCACGGCCTCCAGGACGCCCAGAAGACGATGGGCATCGTGGTGATGGCCCTGGTCATCGCCGACGTCGAGGACTACGGCGACCCCATCCCCCTCTGGGTCAAAATCATCTGCGCGGTGATGCTCTCGCTCGGCACGTACGCCGGCGGCTGGCGCATCATGCGCACCCTGGGCCGCAAGATCATCGAACTGGACCCGCCCCAGGGCTTCGCCGCCGAGACCACCGGCGCGTCGATCATGTTCACCACGGCCTTCATCTTCAAGGCCCCCATCTCCACGACCCACATCATCACCTCGGCGATCATGGGCGTGGGCGCGACCAAGCGGGTGAACGCGGTTCGCTGGGGGGTTGCCAAGAACATCGTGCTGGGCTGGTTCATCACGATGCCGGCGGCGGCGGTGGTGGCTGCGATGAGCTTTTGGATCGTCAACTTGGCGTTCCTTTAAACGACGCGCCGTCGAACTCGGTCGGACCCGTTTGTTCGGCGAGTGCGGGTTGTGTGTGGTTGCTCGCGCGGTTCCCCGCGCCCCTTAAAGACCTGGGGGCACCCCGTGCTTTTAAGGGGCGCGGGCAGTATCAATATGCGGCTCCGCCGCGTGGGCGCGACCAGCCACGACGGCGCAGCACTCACCCACCCGCCCAAGCCACCCCCACCCCTACGAACGCCCACCGCCCAAAGCAACAAGACGGGCCCGCCCCCCGGGAGCCAGGGGGCGGGCCCTTTTCCAACCTCGCGGCGGCACCGCCATGCAACACCGCGAGGAGTCCGTAACCGGCGGCTCAGCCGAAGCGCCCGGAGATGTAGTCCTCGGTCGCCTGAACCGACGGGTTCGAGAAGATCCGCTCGGTGTCGTCGATCTCGATCAGCTTGCCCGGCTGCCCCACCGCCGCGAGGTTGAAGAACGCCGTACGGTCCGACACACGCGCGGCCTGCTGCATGTTGTGCGTCACGATGACGATCGTGAACTGTTCCTTCAGCTCACCGATGAGGTCCTCGATGGCGAGCGTCGAGATCGGGTCCAGGGCCGAGCAGGGCTCGTCCATGAGCAGGACCTTCGGCTCGACGGCGATCGCCCGGGCGATGCACAGCCGCTGCTGCTGACCACCCGACAGCCCCGAACCCGGCTTGTTGAGCCGGTCCTTGACCTCGTTCCAGAGGTTCGCGCCCTTGAGGGACTTCTCGACGACGTCGTCCAGCTCGGACTTCTTCTTGGTGCCGAGCAGCTTCAGCCCGGCGGCCACGTTGTCGTAGACGGACATCGTGGGGAACGGGTTCGGCCGCTGGAAGACCATGCCGACCTCGCGCCGCACGGCGACGGGGTCGATGCCCGCGCCGTACAGGTTCTCGTTGTCGAGCATGACCTTGCCCTCGACCCGGCCGCCCGGCGTGACCTCGTGCATACGGTTGAGGGTGCGCAGGAACGTGGACTTGCCGCAGCCGGAGGGGCCGATGAAGGCCGTCACGGTACGGGGCTCGATGGTCATCGAGATGTCCTCGACGGCGAGGAACGAGCTGTAGTAGGCGTGGAGGCCGCTGACGTCAATTCGCTTGGCCATGGTGAATCACTGCTTCTTTCGCGGGGGAGTCTGGTCGCTGTATGGCCGCGTCAGCGGCCGGCCGCGCGGCACAAGCGCCGCAGAGAGGGTCACTTCGGGGCCTTCCAGCGGGCGATACCGCGGGCCGCCAGGTTCAGGATCATGATGAAGGCGATCAGTGTCAGCGACGCCGCCCAGGCCCGGTCGTACGCCGCGCCCGATCCACCGCTCTGCTGGAACTGCAGATAGATGTACATCGGCAGGGACGCCTGCGGGTCGGAGAAGGGGTTCGCGTTGATGAAGTTGGAACCCCAGACCAGCATCAGAACCGGAGCGGTCTCACCGGCGATACGGGCGACCGCCAGCATCACACCCGTGGTGATACCGCCGATGGCGGTCGGCAGGACGACCTTGAGGATGGTGCGCCACTTCGGCACGCCCAGGGCCAGCGAGGCCTCGCGCAGCTCGTTCGGGACGAGCTTGAGCATCTCCTCGGTGGAGCGGACGACGACCGGCAGCATCAGGATCGTCAGGGCCATCGCACCGGCGAAGCCGGAGTAGCCCATGCCGAGGGTGATGATCCAGAGGGAGAGGATGAACAGACCCGCGACGATCGACGGGATACCCGTCATGACGTCGACGAAGAAGGTGATGGCCTGGGCGAGCCGGCCGCGACCGTACTCGACCAGGTAGATGGCGGTCAGCACACCGATGGGCGCGGCGATCACGGTGGCGATGCCGACCTGCTCCAGGGTGCCGAGGATGGCGTGGTAGATACCGCCGCCGGGCTCGGAGGTGGCGACCAGGCCCATCGAGTGGCTGAGGAAGTAGCCGTCGAGGACCTTCACACCGCGCTTGATCGTCTCGTAGACGAGGGACGCCAGCGGTACGACGGCCAGCAGGAAGGCGACCCAGACGAGGCTGGTGGCGACCCGGTCCTTGGCCTGGCGGCGGCCCTCGACCTTGGCGGCGATGCCGTTCGAGCCGAGGACGAAGAGGAGGCCGGCGATCAGGGCCCACTGGATGGAGCTGTCGAGGCCGGCCGCGGCGCTGATGCCGAGGCCCAGGGCGACGGACCCGGCGGCGACCGCCCAGGGGAACCACTTGGGCAGGGTCGCGGCCTTCAGGGTGCTGGGGCCGGAGAGGGTTGCGTTGCTCATGCGTTGGCCCCCGAGAACTCCTTGCGGCGGGCGATGATCATGCGGGCCGCGCCGTTGACCAGCAGGGTGATGACGAACAGGACCAGACCGGAGGCGATGAGGGCGTCCCGGCCCATCTCACTCGCCTCGTTGAACTTGCTGGCGATGTTCTGGGCGAACGTGCCGCCGCCCGGGTCCAGCAGACTGGCGGTGATGTCGAAGCTCGGGGAGAGCACCATGGCCACGGCCATCGTCTCGCCGAGCGCGCGGCCGAGGCCGAGCATCGAGGCGGAGATGACACCGGAGCGCCCGAAGGGCAGGACGGCCATGCGGATGACCTCCCAGCGGGTGGCGCCGAGGGCCAGGGCGGCCTCCTCGTGCATCCGCGGGACCTGGCGGAAGACCTCACGGCTCACGTTGGTGATGATCGGCAGGATCATGATCGCGAGCAGGATGCCGACGGTGAACATCGAACGGGGGGCGCCGCCCTGCCATTCGAAGATGCCGGTCCAGCCGAGGTAGTCGTTCAGCCAGCCGTAGAGGCCGTTGAGATGCGGTACGAGGACCAGGATGCCCCACAGGCCGTAGACGATGGACGGCACGGCGGCGAGCAGGTCGATCACGTACGCGATGGTGCCGCCCAGCTTGCGCGGGGCGTAGTGCGTGATGAACAGGGCGATGCCGACGGCGATCGGCACGGCGATGGCCATGGCGATGACCGACGACACGATGGTGCCGAAGGCCAGTACGGCGATGCCGAAGACCGGCGGGACGCCGGTGGGGTTCCACTCGAAGGTGGTGAGGAAGTTGCCCTCGTCCTTGCTGATCGCGAGCACGGCCCGCCAGGTGAGGAAGACGGCGATGGCCGCCATCAGCACCAGCAGGAAGATGCCGGACCCGCGGCTGAGGCCGAGGAAGACCCGGTCGCCGGGGCGGGTCGCGCCGCGCGCGGCCTTCTGTTCGGCGCCGGAAGGCTGTGGGGTGGGGGGAGCGGTGTCTTTGGTGTTCTTGGTCGTGGATATGTCCATCAGGTTCTCCGGTCTGCGGAGCCGTCGCTGTACGGGCGGCGACTCGGGGCGGAGCCGCCCCGGTCAGGGGTGGGGCTCCTGGCGGCGGTGCACCGGACGATGCGGCCCGACCCTTGTCAGGGCCGGGCCGCACTCAGGTCAGCTCAGTTCCGAGATGGTGGAACGGACCTTGGTGATGATCTCCTCGGGCATCGGCGCGTAGCCGGCCTCGGAGAGCAGCGCCTGGCCGTCCTCGGACGCGATGTAGGTGAGGAAGGACTTGGTGGCGGGCAGGGTGTCCGCCTTGTTGCCCTTGTCACAGACGATCTCGTAGGTGACCAGGGTGATCGGGTAGGCGCCCTCGGCCTTCGGCGTGTAGTTCAGCTTCAGGGAGAGGTCCTTGCCGGTGCCGACGACCTCGGCCTCGGCGATGGCCTTGGTGGCGTTCTCGACGGTGGCGGCGACCGGCTCGGCGGCGTCGGTCTTGACGCTGACCGTGCTGATGCCGTCCTTGGCGTAGGAGAGCTCCATGTAGGAGATCGCGCCCTTGGTCTCCTTCACGCCCGCGGCGACACCGGAGGAGCCCTGCGCGGACTGGCCGCCCTCGGCCTGCCAGGCCTTGCCACCCTCGTACTTCCAGTTGTCGGGCGCGGCGGCGATCAGGTACTTGGTGAAGTTGTCCGTGGTGCCGGACTCGTCGGAGCGGTGGAAGGCCTGGATCTTGAGGTCGGGCAGCTCGGCGTCGGGGTTGAGCGCCGCGATGGCCTTGTCGTTCCAGTTGGTGATCTTGCTGTCGAAGATCAGGGCGAGGGTCTTGGCGTCCAGGACGAGGTTGTCGACACCCGGGACGTTGTAGCCGACCGCGATCGGGCCGCCGACCATCGGCAGGTCGATGCCCTGGCCGTCGGTGCAGACCTCCTTGGAGGCGGTGACCTCTTCGGGCTTCAGCGGGGAGTCGGAGCCGGCGAAGGCGACCTGGCCCTGCGTGAACGCGGTGATGCCCGCGCCGGAGCCGCCGCCCTTGTAGTTGATGACGACGTCACGGCAGACGCTCTGGTACTGCTTCACCCAGGCGTCGATCGCGTTCTTCTGCGCGGAGGAGCCGTCGGCCAGCAGCTGGCCCTTGGCGTCGCCGCAGTCGATGTCGCTCGCGGACGCCGAGGCTCCGGTGCCGCCGGTGCTGCCGGTGGAGGTGTCGTCGGAACCGCACGCCGTCAGGGTCAGGGCGCCGGTGACGGCGACAGCACCGAGAGAAAGGGCGCGCAGCCGGTTCTTGCGCTGAAGCTTCACTTTCGGGAGTTCCTTCCAGGAGCCGCCGTCCACGTGGCGGCGTGCGAAGTCGTCGTAGTCAGCCTTAGGACTTTTCGGTACACGTACCTTTCATCCTGCGGCTGCTGTCGTCACGGGGCATATCGACTCATTTCGGGCCGTACCCCGCACCGGGTAAGGCCGAAATTAAGCAGATCAGGTGAAGCCACCCAACGACGTCGGTGAACGGCGAGTGAACCCCTGCCAACAGTGTGGTTAGGTCACGGAACGCTTACGGCGAGGCCACGCGAAGGTCCCGACACCGGCCCGGCGGGGCACCCCGTAAGGGGCGCGGACGAGGGCTCGGGGGCGCCCCGTAAGGGGCGCGGGGAACTGCGCGAGCAACCCCACACAACCCGCACCCGCCGAACACCCCCACCCCCGAGCCATTGGGCGCACCCACAGAGGGCCGAAGGGCCACAGCCCCCGGGGCCGAGGGGGTCGAAGGGGCACAGCCCCTGGAGGACGGGACGGGTAGGGGCGGCGGGGGCGAAATCCCTCCCCACCATGGAACCCACCCCTCGCCAACCCCGTCTCGTTCCACGTATCCAATGCTTCCCACCGCATTCGCACCCCAGCACAACTCGCCGCGCACCGGAGGCGCACATGGAACGGCGCACATTCATAGGAGCCGGCGCAACCGCACTGGCCACCCTGACCACCACGGCCTGCTCGAACACCGGCACCCCCGACGCCGGCATTCCCGCCACGGACACCTCCCTGCGCAGCGGAACGACCACCACATCCACCACCGCCACCAAGAAGCCCACCCCCGCCAGCTGGTCCGCCCTGGCCCGCGACCTCGACGGCCCCCTCATCCGCCCCGGCGACAAGTCCTGGCCCACGGCCCACCAGCTCTACAACACCCGCTACGACACCCTGAAGCCCACCGCCGTCGCCTACGTCGCCCACGCCAACGACATCCGTACGACCCTCGCCTACGCCAAGGCCCACGGCGTCAGGGTCTCGATCCGCAACGGCGGCCACTCCTACGCGGGCTGGTCCTCCGGCAACGACCGCCTGATCATCGACGTGGCGAAGCTGAGCAAGATCCGCGCCTCCGCGAACGAGGCGGTGGTAGGCGCCGGCGCGAAACTGATCGACGTCTACCGGGCCCTGGCGGCAAAGGGCGTGACGATCCCGGCGGGCTCCTGCCCATCCGTAGGCGTCTCGGGCCTCACCCTGGGCGGCGGCCACGGCGTCACCTCCCGCGCCTACGGCCTGACCTGCGACAGCCTCACGCAAGCAACCCTCATCACGGCGGACGGAAAACAACTCACCGCCAACGCCACCACCAACAAGGACCTCTTCTGGGCCCTGCGCGGCGCGGGCAACGGCAACTTCGGCGTCGTCACCGAACTCCGCTTCAGGACCCACCCGGCCCCGCAGGGCGTCACGGCGTACCTCACCTGGCCCTGGTCGAAGGCGGCGGCCGTGGTGAAGGCCTGGCAGGAGTGGGGCCCGTCCCAGCCCGACGAGATCTGGTCCTCCTGCCACCTGGAGAACGGCGGCAGCCCGACCGTCTCGGTCGCCGCCTTCTCCCTCGGCACCTACGGCGAACTCCAGAACGCCCTGGACCGCCTGGCAGACCGCGTGGGCACCCAGCCCCGCAGCACATCCCTCAAACGCCACTCCTACGAGTCCGCGATGGAGGCGTACGCGGGCTGCTCCTCCTTCACGGACGACGCGAAGTGCCACCTCCCCGGCACCACCCCGAACCGCAACCCCAAGGGCGCCCTGGGCCGCGAGACCTACGCGGCCCGCTCGGACTTCTTCGACCGCTCGATCTCCGCGGCGGGCATCCAGACCCTCCTCACCCAGATCACCGGCGTACGAGGCGGAGCGGGCAGCATCCAACTCACAGCCCTCGGCGGCCAGGTGAACCGCGTAGCCCCCACAGCCACGGCCTTCGTCCACCGCCGCTCCCGCATGCTGGCCCAGTACCTGACGTCCTGGAAACGCGGCACCCCAGGCAAAACGGCCCAGTCCTGGCTGACCACGGCCCACAACTCCATGACCCGCCACGCCTCAGGCGCCGCCTACCAGAACTACACGGACCCAACCCTGAAAAACTGGAAAAAGGCGTACTACGGCGAAGCAGCGCCCCGCCTGACAACGGTGAAGAAAAAATACGACCCCACCCGCTTCTTCACATACCCACAGGCCCTCTGAGCGCGGGGGACCATCCGGCAGGGGTTTCAGGGGGCGCAGCCCCCTGAAAGGGGCGCGGGGAACTGCGCGACCAGCCCAGACGCCGCGGCAGACGAAATCAGGGGGTCCGGGGCGCAGCCCCCGAAAGGGGCGCGGGGCTGCATCAATATGCGGCTCCGCCGCGCGGGCGCGACCAACCCCCACCCAGCCGCACCCGAAAGTCTGCCGGGGGTCCCGGGGCGCAGCCCCGAGGGGGTCGAAGGGGCGCAGCCCCTGGTGATGGGACGGGTAGGGGCGGCGGGGGCGGAAACCCTAAGCAGCCAAATCCCGCTCGGACCCCGCCGAAGCCTTCCCCACCCGAGCCCCCGGCACAACGGCCCCCCGCCCCCCGGCCCCCCGAGCCCGCACAACCCACCCCACCCGAGGCGACCGCTCAACCGCCTTCATCACCGGCGTCAACAAGGCCATGGCAGGCGGCGACAGCAACAACGCCACAGCCGTCCCCAGCGCGAACCCACCCACGACATCCGTCGGATAGTGCACCCCCATGTACACCCGGATGACCCCCCCGAGCACCGCCACCACAAGCCCGACCATCCCGAACTTCCGATTGGCGACGAACAACCCCACAGCCATGGCCATGACCAGCGTCGCGTGATCGCTCACGAACGAGTAGTCGGTCTTCCCCTCGACCAGCACCTCCAGCCCGTCATGATCGAGAAAGGGCCGAGGCCGCTCGACGAACCCACGTATGGGCACATTGACGAGCACGGCGACCCCGGCGGCGAGCGGCGCCCACACCAACGCGGCGACAGAAGAGGCGGCATCCTCGGCCCCCCGCCGACGCACTCCCCACCAGCACCCGAGAATCAACAGCACCATCACGCCCAGAAGCCCGTACTCACCCACGAACTCCATGACCCGGTCGAACCACGCCGGCGCGTCCTTGGCCAGACCATTGATGTCGTAGAGCAGCTCGACATCGGGGTTGGACCCGGACTCGGCGAGTTCGGGGTTGGACCCTGATGCGGCAAGTACGGCATACGGCGCGGCGAATCCGACCATCGTGCTGCGGCCCTTTCGTCATCGTTCCCGCGACCGCACCCGTACGTGCGCCGCGCTTTGCCACCCCCGTGGTGTACGTAGGCGTCAACGCACTACGTCAAACAGGAACGCATACTCCTCTTCAATGCGTTCCACCCTCCACTGAATGATCACTCAGACGTTATCGAAGAGAGACACGTCTCCGCAGCTCAGGGCAGGGGTTCACGGAGAATTACGGCCCCGTCAGACCGTCGTGGGCAATGCTTTCGCGCCATCTTCGGTGACCCGGGTGGCCCCAAAGTAGTCGGGGGTATCAATGGGATCAAATCGGATGACCGCACCGGTCCGGGGAGCGTCAATCATGTAGCCACCCCCGACATAAATCCCGACGTGCCGAATGGCCCGGGAGTTGGTGAGGTCGTCGGAGAAGAACACCAGATCCCCGGGCAGCAACTCGTCCCTCGAAGGATGCGGCCCGGCGTTGTACTGATCGTTCGCCACCCGAGGCAGCGTGATCCCCACACTCTCGTACGCGGCCTTGGTCAACCCGGAGCAGTCGAAGCGACCGCCCTGTTCAGGGGTGCCGTTGCCACCCCACAGGTACAGCGTCCCGAGCTTCTTCTGCGCGAAGGCGATGGCCCCGGCGGCCTGCTCGCTCGGGTCGACCCGGGTCACCGGCGCCGCGAAGCTCTCGGAGAGGGTCTTGATCGTCTTGACGTAGTTCTGGGTCTCCTTGTACGGCGGGACGCCCCCGTACTTGATGACGGCGTAGGCGCCCGCGTTGTAGGAAGCGAGCATGTTCGCCGTCGGATCACCCGGCACGTCCTTCACATAGGACGCGAGCGAGCAGTCGTACGAGGCGGCCGACGGAATCGCGTCATTCGGGTCCCAGACATCGCGATCCCCGTCCCCGTCACCGTCGAGACCGTGTGTGGCCCAGGTCCCCGGAATGAACTGAGCGATGCCCTGCGCGGCGGCCGGACTCTGCGCCCGGGGATTGAACCCGCTCTCCTGATAAAGCTGGGCGGCGAGCAGCGCGGGATTGATGGCATCACACAGATTGCCCCATTTCTGCACCAGCGCCTGATAGGCGGCGGGAACGGCCCCCTTGGCCAACCCGACGCTCTTCCCGCCGACCCCGCCTGCGAGGTTCCCGGCGACCATGTAGACGCCCACCACGAGCAGCATGACGAAGCTGAGCCCGGCACCGACAGCGGCGATCACCACGATCCACGCCTTACGCACCGTCAACCGCCCCTCACCGCCCGCCAGTCCATCCGCCAGTGTAGAGCGGACACCCCCTCAACGGAATGATCACTCGACGCCCCCACAGTCCGCCCATGGCCGACCCGGCCCCGTCCGCCCCTTTGGGCGACCGGGGCCCCGGGGAGGCCGAAGGGTGTGGTTCCAGGAGGGGGATACGGTGACCACGGAAGTCGCCGGTCACCGAAAGGAGTTGACCGCAAGCTCTGCGCCAAGTGCCCGCCCGGACAACGCCGTTGCCGAGCCCCGACCCGCACGACTCACCAAGGAGAAGCCCCCGTGTCCGAAACCCCCGGCAGTCCCGGCAGCCCCGGCACCACCGACGTCCCCGGCACCACCACCGACACCCCTGCCATGCCCGAGGCCCCCGAAATCCCCAACGACCTCGACTGGATTCGTGCCGCCCCCGAGGGCGCGACCGGCCCCGGCCCCTGGATCGAGCTGGCGTTCGGTGAGGGCGACGGAGAGGACGACCCGGAAGCCCCCGTCTACATCCGCGAGACGAGCGACCCGGACAACGTCGTCACGACGAACCGCCGCAAGTGGGACGCCTTCGTACTGGGCGTACAGGCAGGCGAGTTCGACCACTTCGTAGAGGGCGTCGAAGGCTTCGAACCAACCCGCGAGCCGGACGAGAACTGATCCGCGAGCCGGACGAGAACTGACCCGCGAGCCGGACGAGAACCGACCCGGAAGCCGGCGGAGAACCGACCGCCCCTCGCCAGTTCACAGCCCCTCGGAGACAACCCCTCGCAACCACCCCTCGTTCGCGGCGAAGTCCCCCTCCGTGAGCCCGACGACGGAATCGACCCGGTGGAGAAGGGCGGGCCCCGGATGCCGCGCCTCGACGAAGAGCCGATCCCGATCCCGGATCTCGTCGTCGACCCAGACGAAGGGCCGTCCGAGGGCGATCTCGACGAGGGCCCGGGTCTTCCAGTGCAGCAGATCGGCGGGGTCGTCCTCCGCCCAGGCGGGCAGCGCGGCGACGGGCAGCTCCGGCAAGCCGAGCAACGGCGAGATCACCTCGTTGGCGTCATGCATCCACGCGGTGGCCCACACCAGCTCACACGGCAGCCCCAACAACCGCTCCCCATGCGTCGGCACCAGCTTGGCGAGCTGCGGATTCCCGGCGTGCTGCCACCCCTGCCACTCCTCGAAACCCGCCGGCACACCGGCTCCGCCGTACGGCAGCAACGTCCCGTCGACATCGAGAAACAGCAGCGGCACCCGCCCGACCTCACCCATGCCCACCACGCTATCCGCGGCGGCGGGAGCCCGCGTCTCATCCGGCGCTTTTGTCGATCACGCAGAAGACATTGCCCTCGGGATCGGCGAGGACGACGAAGTCGGCGTCATCGGGGTACTCCCACTCCACCCGCACGGCCCCGAGCCCCAGCAACCGCTCCACCTCGGCCCGCTGATCCTCGGCGCTGTCGGTCCAGAGGTCGAGATGCGTACGGTCGTCCTCGTCGAGCCAGAGCAGCGGCCCCTCCCCGCCGGCCGGCGTCAGGACCTCAGGCCGACCGGGCCGGGGCGTATGGCCGAGGGCGGCACTCCAGAAGGCGGAGGCCCGCCCGATGTCGGACACGTTCCACACGATCGATCCGATACGCAACATCGCCCCAGCTTCGCAGAGCCACCGCCATCATTCGAGGTGCCCGGAGCCACCCCCGGCACTCTCAACCGGCACTCTCACCGGCGCCCTCACCAGCACTCCGATCGGCGCCCTCACCGCCCCCTTCCTCGGCCCCGGTGTAAGCCGCGGTCGTCCGGTCCGCCCGAGCCCGGGCCACCCCCGGCTCCTCGCCCCCGGCGACGGCCGCCTCGTACCAGCCCTCGCTGCTCAGCCGTACGAACCGCAGCCCCTCCTCCGAGCCGAACCAGGCCATGGCCTCCTGAGGATCGACGGCGGCACCGGTGCTGAGGTGCAGCGTCAGCCCCACGAGCCCCATGTCCCACCCGATCCCGACCGCGCCGGGCCCGTACTGGGCCCACTTCTCGTCGTCGACATGGGCGATGTGGTCGAGTTCGAACCGCGCACGTCCGTCCCCCTCGGCGTCGACCCGCACCTCGATCCAGCTGACCTCACCCCCGTACTCCCAGGTGGCGGTGAACCCCTTCGGCGGATCACATCGCTCGACGACCCCGCCGGCGTTCCCCTCCAGCTGATACCGCCCGCCGAGCTTCAGCTCCCCGGAGACCGGCAGAAACCACCGGGGAATGCGCTCCGGATTCGTACAGGCGTCCCAGAGGTCCTCGACGGTGGTGTCGTACGACCGGCTCAGGCTCACCACCCGGGCCTCCCCCGCCTTGAACTCCCGGCTCCCGACCCGCCGCCGTACGGAACTGATCTGGTGGCTGACGTCAATCACGGTGTTCCTCCTGCTCGCTCTGCTCGTCAGGGCTTCCGCTCCCGCCGCTCCCCGTGGCGACGGCGTCCTCGGCCTCCCGAAGCCGCCGCTCCCGCTTGCCCCGGGCCACCTCCGTGCCCAAGGCGTCCAACCGAGGCGTCCAGAACCGCCGGAAACGGTCCAGCCACGCGTCGATGTCCCGCAGCGGCTCCGAGTTCACGGCATACAACCGCCGCGCCCCCTCCGGCCGTACGGTCGCGAACCCGTTCTCCCGCAACACCTTCAGATGCTGCGAAACCCCTGGCTGCGATATCCCGAACTCCGCCCGGATGACCTCCGAGACCTCCCCGGCAGTCCTCTCCCCCTCGGCCAACAGTTCGAGAATCCGCCGCCGAACGGGCTCCCCGAGCACATCGAACGCGTGCATGGCACCCAAAATATCACCGCCCACTTATATAAGCCACAACAAATATCTGGGCTTACTTTCAAGCCCCCGGCCCACACCCGCGCCCCGAAAGGGGCGCGGGGCTGTATCGATATGCGGCTCCGCCGCGTGGGCGCGACCAGCCACAACAAACCCGCAGCCGCCCACCAAACGAACCACCCCTCCCCCTAGGCGCCCACCAACCCCCTACGCTCTCCCCAAGATCAACATTTCGGGGAGCAGGGAACGTGCACATACAACGCCACCGAGTAACACCAACCGCGGCCCTCTCCCCGGAGGGCATCCGCTCCCACGCCCACTCCCTCTCGAAGGCCGGTCCCATCACCGCCCACGAATGGTGGCTGCTCGCGGAGAACCTCGTCGAGTACCTCGCGGCCCTCTCCGTGGAAACCCCCGGCCTGCGCACCCCGGAGGCGAAGGCGGTCCTGGAGGACGCCGCGGAGGCCGCGGCCGGCGCGGTGGCGTACACGGCGTACCACGGCTACGACCGCTTCCAGGTCTTCCTCCCCTACCTCAACTTCGGCATGACGTACGAACCCGGCGACAAAGAGGACCCGGACCCGACCCCCCTCACGCCCCACCGATGGCTGGACGCCTTCTGCCTGGCCATCCTCACCGACCGCACCGAACGCCACGGCGAGGCCTTCCACTTCGCCCGAGAACCCCACCGGCGTACGGAACCGGGCCACCCCCCGATCGAACTGATCAACGGCTTCATGGCCTACGTCATCGGCGACACCGGCGACGACGACGCCAACCACCCACCGTCCCGCGAAGAAAAACTCACCGCTCTCAACGCCGCCCTGACCCGCATCCACACCCGCGCGCAGACCGACCCCCGGACCAGCCGGCCGGAAGGCACCCCCCACACCACCGCGCTCCAAGCCCTACGCGCCCTCACGGCCTGCGACCAGGCCGCCTTCCGCACCCACCTGGCCGAACTGCTGTACCCCTACAGCACCCTGCCCGCCCAGGGCACCCGCCCCGCCACCCTGCTCCCGCTCCTCCCCCTGGCCCTGGCGGCCCTCGCCCACCGCCACGAGGGCTGGCCCCCGCCCATCGACACCGACTACCTCCCCCACGCCCTGGTGACCGGTTTCCAGACCGCCGGCCCGAGAGTGAAGGCGTACGGCCGCGACCGCCGCCCCGACGCGGTGGCCGAACTGGCCGCGGGCAACGTCCTCCTGGACCGCCCCGCCCACCCCCAGGAACTCCACCCGGAGAGCGAGGCCTACTTCGAGCAGTACGCGAACGAGGGCATGACCCCGGCCGACGACCGGCCCCTCTCGGCCCCCCGACTCGCCCGAAGCCTCACCTACCGCACCATCCTCCTCAAGTCCCGCGCCTCACGCTCCGCCGACGTCACGGACCAGCAGCTCACCGACCTCCACCTCGCCGCCGAGATGGGCGCCGCCCTCTTCCGTACGACCCTCGCCGAGCCCGGTACGGACGTCGAGGTGACCCTCGCCGGCCGCCCCCTCGCCTTCCCCGCGTACCACGGCGACCGGGCCGGCCCCGCCGCCTGGCAGACCGCTGTGAACCTCGCCCTGATCACCGGCGTCCGCGAACACCTCGCCCCGCTCGTCCTGGCCGGCCCCGCCCGCCTGAGCGACGACGACTCGGCCTTCGCCCCGTACCGGCAGGCGCTCCTCACCTACCTCCAGGCGAAGGAAGACCCCAAGCCCCTGACGGACAACGCCCTCAAGGCGCACGAACAAGCCAAGAACTGGGGCTTCTTCCCACCTCCGACGGTCCTCTTCTCCCAACTGGTCGAAGGCGACGCGGAAAGTTTCACCCTGGCCGTCCTCGACGCCCTCGAATCCCACCGCGACCACTACGCCACGCCCGACCGGACCGACGCCTCGGACGCCCCCCTCAACCTCGACATCCTCGCCCTGACCTGCCACGCCCACCGCCGAGGCTGGACGACCCCCGTGACCACCCCGTACCTACCGCCCCGCCTCCTCGCCTCGGCCAAACCCTTCTGACATCAGGCACACTCGAAAGGCGGAGAACACCCCCACTCCACCCGACGCCCCGTCAAAAGCGGAACCAGGCAGAGGATGCAGCCGGGACGCAGGCAGCGCGAAAGACCAATAACGACGGAACCACACCACAGGTTCCGGTTTCACCTCGTTGCCCGGCATGACCCGCCGTGATACATAGAGTGACGATACGACCCATCGTGCATTGTTCCGCCTCCCCCGATAGGGTCTCGCGCGGCCCGGGGGCAAGGGATACGTACGAAACCCGCCAATCAATGACGCCAAGTCGACATACGACAGCGTCATTGTCGGCGAGAATGGGCCTGATCTCTGCGCACCCAGCGCCAGAGGTCGCAGTGCGGACGGACACAGCGCGAAGACCGCGAAGCCCCGAAGACACTGACACACTGCACAGCAAGCGGAACTACCCATTAGGGGCGGTGACTTACATGTTCGTAGCGGCCGACAAGGGCGACATCAACACCATCATCGGCGGAATCGCCCCGGACTGGGGGCCCTTCGGCAGCCTGGGCAACGAAGCCCGAGTGATGATCGAAGTCGTGATGGCCGTGGCCATCCTCCTCTGCCTCGGCATCGCCATCTGGGGCGCCGCCAAACAGCGCATCGGCGCCACCGCCCTACGCGACACCTTCAGCGCCGAACAGGGCAAGGGCCTCATCATCGCCGGCCTCACCGGCGTCTTCATCATCGGTTCACTGGGCACGCTCTTCACCATCGTGTACGGCATGGCCGTGTAGCGCGGACACCGGCCCCTCGTCCCGGCCGGGCACGCACTCCCGGTCCGCCCGGCCCCCCTACCCCACCCGTCCGTCGTGCCCACCGGCTGAGGTTGCGTTTCCCTGATGTCGAGTCACCACACCGCGCCCGCGCGGGAGCCAGCGCGGCTACCGTCGTACTGTTACGCGTTTCCCGACGCGTACACGTTCGAGTACGGCGTCGATGTCGATGGTGTTGAAGGGGCGTGCGCGGCATGAGTCTCGGCGACGAGCGCGGGTACGGCGAGTCCCCGCGCGCCGGTGACGACGGAACGTACGGCGGCTACGCGGGCACCGGCCAGACCCGCACCCGCCTCCCCGACCGCGAAACCGACCCCTACGGCCCCACTCCCCGCCGCCCCCGCTCCTCCCCCAGAAGCCTCGTCACCGTCGTGGGCGTCATCGTCCTCCTCATCGCCGCCATCGCTTTCGCGAACCGGGGCGACGACACGAGCGACGCCGGGGGGACCGGGGGCGGCACGGCGGACACGGCCCCCACGGCGGCCTCCGGGAAGCAGCCCGTCGACAGCAAGACCAACGGCATCCCGTCCGGCTTCGCCCACGACCGCCAGGGCGTCGAATCGGCCGCGGCCAACTACGCCGTCGTCCTGGTCTCATCGGACATGCTCAACCCCGTCCGCCGCAGCGAGATCGTCCAACAGGTCATCGTCGCCGACAAGGCCGCCGACCTGGAGGAAACCCTCAACCGGACCTACAGCACGGCCTTCCTGAGCAAACTCGGTCTGGACGAGAACGGCCAGGCACCCGAGGGCGGCACCTACGTCTCCCGCACGATGCCGGTCGGCACCAAGGTCACCGCCTACTCGGACACCTCCGCGACGGTCGAGGTCTGGTGCACCGGAGTGTTCGGCATGGCGTCGGAGGACACCACCAACCCGGTCGCCGGCGACTGGTTCACCATGACCCTCCAACTGCGCTGGACCGACGGCGACTGGAAGGTCGACAGCTTCACCCGGAAAGCGGGCCCCGCGCCTGTCAACGGAGACAACACGATCTCGACATCCGAAGAGATCTCGAAGGCCGTGGAGGAGTACGGAGGGTTCACATATGCCCGGTAGCCCGCGTCGCGTACTCAAGCTCGCCGGGGTGGTGACCGCCGCCCAGCTCGGCCTCGTCATCCTGGCGACCCGAGCCGCCGCCGAACCCACCCCGTCGGCCACACCGTCATCCCCGTCACCGTCCCCCACGGCCGACGACAGCTCCTGCTCACTGCTCTCCGGCGAGGCCCTCAGCGTCTGCCAGGGCGACACCGCTGGCAGCACCGGCGGCTCGGGCGGCAGCACCAGCCCCAACGACCTCACCAGCACCCTCGACCCCCTCTCCTCCCTCGCCCAAGGCTGCGCCGACGCCGCCTCCTGGACCGTCGACAAGCTCTCGGCGGCCGTGAAGGAGACGGCGAACGTCGACTTCACCAACCCCAAGTTCCTCCAGCAGTACGCGGTGGTCTTCGCGGCCTCGACGATCCTCACCCTCGTCCTGTGGCTCCTCGCGGTCGCGAAGCGAGCCGTCCGCGGCGTCCCCCTCACCACCGCCATCTCCGAAGCCATCGGCTTCCTCTGGCTCACCGTCCTCGCCTCCGCCTTCACCCCCCTGATCCTCTACACCGTCGTCTCGGCCACCGACGGCGTCAGCGACGTCCTCGCCAAAGCCACCGGCGACCAGACCGACGCCTTCTTCGGCAACTTCTCCGAAGCCCTGAAGAAGGGCGAGGACATCGGCGGCGGCCCGATCATGCTGATCGTCGTCTCCCTCGTCTCCATCCTCGCCGCCGGCGTCCTCTGGCTGGAGCTGGTCATCAGGGCCGCCCTCCTCTACGTCGGCGCCCTCCTCGGCACCGTCGTCTACGCCGGACTCGTCGACAAGAACCTCTGGGGCCACGTCCGCCGCTGGGCGGGCATCATGATCGCGGTCATCCTCATCAAGCCGGTGATCGTGATCGTCCTCGGTCTGGCGGGCGCCCTCTCCGCCGACGACGGCCCGGACGCCTTCTCCGCCGTCGTCTCCGGCCTCGCCATCATCCTGCTCGCCATCTTCGCCTCGGCGATGATCTACCGCTTCGTCCCCGGCTTCGGTGACGAGATCGCCGGCTCCCGCAACAACCGCCTCATGCGCGGCGCCGAGAACAAGGCCGCGGCCGTCATCAGCTCCCCCGCCACCCTCGTCGCCCAGGGCATCAAGACCCACAGCACCCGCGCCGACAACAACAGCGGCGGAGGCGGAGGCGGAGGCGGCGCCCGCCCCTCCAACCCGGCCTCCGGCGGCGTAGCCGCCCACAGCTCCCGCAGCGGAAACGGCGGTGGCGGCGGAACTGTCCCCTCCGCCGCACCCCCACCCCGTACGAGCCCGGCCAACACCCCCCACGCCAGTAACACCCGCAACAGCAATCGCACGGGAGGTGAAGGGCGTTGACGGCTGATTCCCACACGGCCCATATGTCCCATCCGGTCACGCCCCGCCGTACCTATCTGATCGGCCGCGCCCGGCCGAACGCGATCATCGGCCGGAACCGCGAGTCCGGCGAGATCGCATTGATCATCGCGGGCGCGTTCCTCGGCATGATGTGCGGCCTCCTCGTCCCGGTCCTCGTACCGCGCATCGCCCTGCTCACCGGCTTCCCCATGCTGGCGCTGGCCGCCGTGTACGTGCCGTACAAGCGGCGCACGTTCTACAAGTGGTTCGAAATCAACCGCAGTTACAAGCGCGCGCTCCGCCGGGGCACCACCTACCGCTCCGGCGCCATGGAGGCCGGCACCAGCCTCGACGGCCGCGAGGTCGAGGTCGGACCACCCCCCGGCATCGGCCGCATCACCTGGCTGGCCGCCCCCTTCGGCCCCGACGAGATCGCCGTACTCCTGCACGCCGACCGCCGCACCGTCACCGCCGCCATCGAGATCGAGGGCCCCGGCGTCGGCCTGCGCGACTCCGAGGACCAGGAAGCCCTCGTCGACCGCTTCGGCACCCTCCTCAAGCACGTGGCCAACGGCGACGGCTTCGTCACCCGCCTCCAGATGCTCGCCCGCACGCTCCCCGCCGACCCGGACGCCCACGCCAAGGACGTCGCCCAGCGCGGCGACGACAAGGCGGCGCCCTGGCTGCAGCAGTCGTACGACCAACTCCAGTCCATGGTGTCCACGAGCAGCGAGCAGCACCGCGCCTACCTCGTCGCCTGTATGCACTACACCCGCGAACTGGCCGCCGAGGGCCACGCCATGGCCCGCGCCGCCCGCCCCCAGGGCCGCAAGCTCGACAAGGACGCCGGCCTCGCCGTCGTCATGGCCCGTGAGCTGACCGACATCTGCTCGCGCCTCCAGGAGGCCGACATCCGCGTACGGCAGCCCCTCGGCCAGAGCCGCCTCGCCTCGCTCATCCACTCCATGTACGACCCGGACCACCCCATCGACCACATCCAGGCCATGACCAGGCGCAACGCCTGGCCCGCCGAACTGGACGCGATGGAGCCGGACTTCCTCCAGGCCAAGACCCGCGAGTCCTCCACCCGCGAGCCCTGGTGCCACGCCACGGCCTGGGTGAAGGAATGGCCGATGACCCCGGTCGGCGTCAACTTCCTGGCCCCCCTGCTCGTCCACACCCCGGACGTCATCCGCACGGTAGCCGTCACGATGGACCTCGAACCCACCGAGGTCGCCATCGAACGCATGCTCACCGAGAAGACCAACGACGAGGCGGAGGCCTCCCGCGCCGCCAAGATGAACCGCACCGTCGACCCCCGCGACGTCGCCTCCCACTCCCGCCTCGACCAGCGCGGCGAGGACCTCGCGAGCGGCGCCGCCGGCGTCAACCTCGTCGGCTACATCACCGTCTCCTCCCGCACCCCCGAAGCCCTCAACCGCGACAAGCGGACGATAAGGGCCTCGGCCGGCAAGTCGTATCTGAAGCTGGAGTGGTGCGACCGCGAACACCACCGGGCCTTCGTCAACACACTCCCGTTCGCCACCGGAATCCGAAGGTAGGGCAGCAGCGATGCGGGACCACCCGATCGAACCGCAACCGGAGGTGAGGCGCTGATGCGGGACCCCCTGTCCGCCCTCACCGACGCCTTCACGTCCTTCCTCTTCGGCAAGGTCGAGACCACCCGCCTGCCCGTACGCACCTCCACGGGCCAGGCCCAGGCGGTCTACCTCCCCACCGCCGCCCCCGGCCTCGGCGACTCCGGCGTGATCATCGGCCGCGAGGTCTACTCCGGCAAGGGCTATATCTACGACCCCTTCCAGCTCTACGGCCAGCAGCTCCCCGCCCCCCACTGGCTCGTCCTCGGCGAGTCCGGCAACGGCAAGTCGGCCCTGGAGAAGACCTACGTCCTGCGCCAGCTCCGCTTCCGCGACCGCCAGGTCGTCGTCCTCGACGCCCAGGGCGAGGACGGCGTCGGCGAATGGAACCTCATCGCGCAGGAGCTGGGGATAACTCCCATCCGCCTGGACCCGACGGCCGCCCTGGACATGGGCATCCGCCTCAACCCCCTCGACCCCTCGATCACCACGACGGGCCAGCTGGCCCTGTTGAGGACGATCATCGAGGTCGCGATGGGCCACGGCCTGGACGAACGCTCCGGCTTCGCCCTCAAGGTCGCCCACGCCTACGTCAACGCGTCGATCACCGACCGCCAGCCCGTCCTCACCGACATCGTCGAACAACTCCGCCACCCCGAGCCGGAGTCCGCGGAGGCGATGAACGTCGCCATAGACGACGTACGCGCCTGGGGCCTGGACGTCGCCCTCGTCCTCGACCGCCTGGTCGACGGCGACCTCCGAGGCATGTTCGACGGCCCCACGACCGTGGGCATCGACCTCGACGCCCCCCTGATCGTCTTCGACCTCTCCCACATCGACCGCAACTCCATCGCCATGCCCATCCTCATGGCGATCGTCGGCGTCTGGCTGGAGCACACCTGGATTCGCCCCGACCGGAAGAAGCGCATCTTCCTGGTCGAGGAGGCCTGGCACATCATCAACAGCCCGTTCGTCGCCCAGCTGTTCCAGCGCCTGCTGAAGTTCGGCCGCCGCCTCGGCCTCTCCTTCGTGGCGGTCGTCCACCACCTCTCCGACGTCATCGACGGAGCCGCGGCCAAGGAAGCGGCAGCGATCCTCAAGATGGCCTCGACCAGGACGATCTACGCCCAGAAAGCGGACGAGGCCCGAGCCACCGGCCGCGTCCTGGGCCTGCCCCGCTGGGCGGTGGAGATCATCCCCACCCTCACCCCCGGTATCGCGGTCTGGGACGTCAACGGCAATGTCCAGGTTGTCAAACACCTGGTCACCGAGACCGAACGCCCCCTCGTCTTCACCGACCGCGCCATGACCGAGGCCTCCAACGACCACCTCCTCGACGACGACGTCCTGCGCGCCGCCGACCTGGAGGCCGAGGAACGGGCGGCGGCCTTCGTCGAACACCAACTCAGCGACATGGACGGCTACGGCTCCTCCGAATCCACGGTGGCCTGAGCGGACACACGGACGACCGGCCGGATAAACGAGGGAACGGCCCGGGTAAGGGAACGGCCCGGGTAAACGAGGGAACGGCGTGAACCACGGCAGCGGAACCGGCGCAGCCGTGACACGCGGCAGAGGAATCGGCACTGGCGTGAACGGCGGCACGAGATGAGTCCAGAGGACCGGAACTCCCAGCGCGGCGGCGGAGGCGGCGACATCCCCGACGGCCTCCTGCTCAGCGTCCTCAGCCTCCTGCTCGGCGGCACCCTGCTGGTCTGGACGGCCACCGGCCTCGCCGGCCTCTTCGCCCACGGCGCCTGGCCCGAGGGCGTCACCTTCGGCCGCACCCCCATCGCCGTACGCCGCCTCCTCGGCTCCCCCCAGGACATCCCCGCCGCCTGGCCGGACACCCCCGCCGCCCAACTCTCCGGCTACGGCCTCTTCTGGGGCCTGTTCATCGGCCAGTTGATGATCCTCATCGTCCTGGCGGTCTTCGCCATGGGCACCCTGGCCCGCTGGAAGGCCGTAAGGGCACGAGAAAAGGCCGTACGAGCCCAGAAGCACTCCCAGCCCACCTCCGAGCCCCCAGCCCCCACCACGACCGCCACAACCCCGCCGACCGGGTCCCCTGCCCCCACCCTCCCGGCCAAGTCCCTCCCGGAGCCCCGGAACAGCACCCCGCCCCCGGCTCCAGCGCCGTTCGAGCCCTCACCAACGGAACTGGCGGAACTGGTGAGCGCCCCACCCCCCATGGTGCCCCCAGCCCCAGTGGCTCCCCCAGCCCCCGCCACACCTCTCCCACCGCCGGCTTCCCCGCCGTCAACCGCCACCCCCTCCCCACTCACCCCGCTCTCCTCACTCCCCCCGGTCGTCCTCGGGCCGGCGCAAACCCGCCGTCCGGCCGCCACCCAGGCCCTACTCGACGCCGAGGGCCCGGCCCTGGTGGTCACATCCGACCCCACGCTCTGGTCGGACACGAAGGACGCCCGAGCGAAACTGGGCCCGGTCCTCCTCTACGACCCCACTCACCTGTGCGACACCCCGGCCCGCCTCCACTGGTCCCCCACGACCGGCTGCGAGGACAAAGCCACGGCGGCAACCCGGGCCACCGCCCTCCTGGCCCCCATCCGCCCCACAGCGAAGATCGACCAGGCGGTGGCGGAAACAGCGGAGACCCTCCTACGGAGCTATCTGCACGCGGCGGCGACGGACGGCCGCACGATCCGCCACCTCCACCGCTGGGCCCAGGGCACGGGCATCCAGGACGCGGTACGCATCCTCCGCACCAACCCGAAGGCCGCGCCCGGAGCCGCCGGCGAACTGGAGTCGGCCCTGACGTCGCACCCGGAACGCCGGGACATGGCCCAGCAGTTGACGGGCCGAGCCCTCTCGGCGCTCTCCACGGTCAACATCCGCGAATCCTGCACCCCGAACCGAGCGGACTCCCTCTCCCTGGATTCCTTCCTCCACGAGGGGGGAACGCTCTATGTGATCGGCACCCCCATCGAGGACCCGAAGCCGAACCCATCCGCCATGCCTCTGCTGACGGCCCTCGCCTCAAGCGTGGTCGAGCGTGGCCGGCGCGTGGCCGAACGGTCATCCTCCGGCCGCCTCGACCCACCACTCACCCTGATCCTGGACGACGTGGCAGCCGTGGCCCCCCTCCCCCAGCTCCCGTCCCTCCTCACCACAGGCCACGCCCAGGGCCTCCCCACCCTGGCTCTACTCCGCTCCCAAGAACAGGCCCGAGCCCGCTGGCCCCACGAACAACTGCCGACGTAGAACGCCGAGCCACGACCTACGACCGCTCAAGAACGAACTCCAACTCAAGTTCCCTTTCGAGTTCCCCTTCGGGACCACTCAACGGCACGGTCACCCCACTCGGCACGAACCCCACCTTGCGATAGAACCCCTGAGCCCTGGGATTGCCCTCATGCACCATGAGCCGAACCCGCTCAGCGCCTCGCCTCCAGGCCCACTCCACAGCGGCCTCGATCAGCGCCTCCGCAAGCCCTCGCCCCCGCAATTCGGGCCGCACAAACACCGCAACCAGATGCCCCTGCCGCCGCTCCACCGAAGCCCCGGCCCAATCAACAGCGCCGGCTTCCTCCAGAAGCACGGTCACAGTCCCACCCCAGCCCCCGTCCACGCCCCCGGCAATGAACTGCCGAGCCCTCGCGGCTCTCTTTGGCCGCAGGCCACTCATCGGCCCGTATGGGGCGAACTTTGTAATCCATGCAAACCACGGTATCCAAAACGCAGAAAGGCCCACACCATATGGTGTGGGCCTTTCTCAATATTTGTTCGGCGGCGTCCTACTCTCCCACAGGGTCCCCCCTGCAGTA
>NZ_JBSFVY010000049.1:0-61585 GCF_053592555.1 Streptomyces sp. NPDC002643 | reverse complement strand
TCACCAGATCACCAACCGCGGACCGCCAGATTCCGCCCCGCCGCCACACCATCAGGCGACAACAGACCCACTCAAAGACTCACGAACCGCCCACTAACGAGGTCCAGGCAGCCCGCCTCCCAAATCGCATTCGGCATTCGCCACGATGCGCCGGCATCAGAGCCTCGTCGCAGCGGAAGCGGTGGACGGCGGCGACGGGCCCGAACACCTCTTGCCGGGTCATGCCGTGGGCCGGGTCTCCCCCGATCGCGTTGGGCCCCGGATGGCGTCCGGTTGCCAACCCGGGGACGCCCGGACGGCTCAGAGAGCAGCTCCGGTTTCCCGCGCGTACGCCCTGGCCGGTGGGGCAGAAGACGGATTCTCGCATGTAAGGCTCTCCGTGACGCGCGGTCAGCAGCGCTGTCGTGCAGCGCTGCAACGAGTATGGGGAGCGCCAGGGGGAGGGGTCCTGCACCATCCCGCTGCCGCATCTGCACGAACAGCGCGCGGGCTGCGCGCCAACTTCGCCGGCGCTGTGGCTCGGATACCGGCACGGCTCAGCCGGGACGTGCACAGTCTGCGACACCACGTGCGGGCGACGCCCTCCGACCGGTCTTCAACGTCGCGGCGGTCACGCGCCGTTCCTCGGCGGGGACGTGAGAGACAATGCGAGGAACCGCCGCATGGTCACGGCGGCGAGCGGACCGCGGTGCGGCCGGCCGCCGCAAAAGGTGCGTGGGGATGGCGGGCTTCGGCCTGCTTCCGCCCCGGCTGGCCTTCTCGTTCCAACTGCTCGGGATTCCCCGCCGCCTGAAGGAGCATGCTGGCACGTCTCGTCGGCTTCCCATGACGGGCAACCGTGATTCAGGTCTGGTCAGATGAACAGCTGTGCCCGGGGAGGGAGATGGGCCCTGAGGACCGCGAACGAGACGCGCCCCGAGATGACGCCACCCGGTGTTCGTCGGAGGGAGCGCTGTTCAAGCAAGGTGCGCGGCCGCGTGGCAGAACACCAGCCAGTCGTCCAACGACGTCTTCCCCTCCTCCGTCCACATCGCCGCCGCCTCCGCGGTGGTGCGCCACCTGATCCCGGCGTTGGGTCGGCTCGCGACCGCACTTGAGGGCAAGGCGGACGAGTTCGCCGGGACGGTCAAGTCCGGCCGTACCCATCTGATGGACGCCACGCCGGTCACCCTGGGCCAGGAGTTCGGCGGCTATGCCGCGCAGGTCCGCTACGGCATCGAACGGCTGGAAGCGGCACTGCCGCGGGTGACCGAACTGCCGCTGGGCGGCACGGCGGTAGGGACCGGCATCAACACCCCCGCCGGCTTCTCCGCCGCCGTGATCGAGGAGGTGGCCCGGGCCACCGGGCTGCCGCTGACGGAAGCACGCGACCACTTCGAGGCGCAGGGCTCCCGGGACGGCCTGGTGGAACGCAGCGGCCAACTGCGGACGATCGCGGTCGACTTCACCAAGATCGCCAACGATCTGCGCTGGATGAGCTCCGGCCCGCGCACCGGCCTGGCCGAAATCAACCTGCCCGACCTGCAGCCCGGCTCATCCATCATGCCGGGCGAGGTCAACCCCGTGCCCCCGGAAGCAGCAGCCATGGTCGCCGCACAGGTCGCGGGCAACGACGCGACCGTGGCCCGGGCGGGCGCGGCCGGCAACTTCGAACTCAACGTGATGCTGCCGGTGATTGCCCGCAACGTACTGGAGTCGATCCGCCTGCTGGCCAACGTCGCCGTCGTGCTTGCCGAGCGCACCGTGGAGGGCATCACCGCGAACGTCGACCGGCTGCGCGAGTATGCCGAGTCCTCCCCCTCCGTCGTCACCCCGCTCAACCGCCACATCGGCTACGAGGAGGCCGCGAAGGTGGCCGAGCAGGCACTGGCCGAGCGCAAAACGATCCGGCAGGTGGTCTCGGAACGCGGTTACGTGGAGCGTGGAGAATTGGCAGAGGAGCAGCTCGACCAGGCGCTGGACGCGCTGCCGATGACACGGCCTTGACGTCGCGGGCATCACCCCTGATGAGGTCACAGAACCAGGACCGCGAGACACGGTGCGCGGGGGACCCGATTACCCCCACAGCATGACGCAAAGTAATCACTTGGACACCATCCGAATAAAGTTGAGCATTGAACGGAATGGGTTTACGGTGGAGTGCGTTCAAGTAGTTCAAGATTCAATTTCTAGCCTGCGTTAGGCCTCTCCCCATCCCCGAAGGAGCACGTCATGGGCGTCTTCAGCCGCAAGAAAGCCACCCGCGAGACCGCCTCAACCCCCGCCGCCGTGAACCCCGCGCTGGCGGCATTGACCGGCGACTACACGATCGACGCGGCCCACACCACGCTCGGCTTTACCGCGCGCCACGCCATGGTCACCAACGTCAAGGGCAAGTTCCTGGACTTCAGCGGCTCGCTGACGCTGGACGGCACCGACCCGTCGAAGTCCACGGCGTCCATCGACGTCAAGATAGACAGCATCGACACGGGCTCCGCGGACCGCGACGGCCACCTCAAGAGCGCGGACTTCTTCAGGGCGGACGAGTTCCCGGTGATGACCTTCCGTTCGACCAAGGCGGAGGCTCTCGGCGGCGACGACTACCGCATCACCGGCGACCTGGAGATTCTGGGCACCACCAGGCCGCTCACCATCGCCCTCGAGTTCAGCGGCATCGCGAAGGACCCGTTCGGCAACGAGCGCGTCGGCTTCGAGGGCAATGCGGAGATCCTGCGCTCGGAGTGGGGGCTGACGTGGAATGCGGCGCTGGAGACGGGTGGCGTCCTGGTCTCCGACAAGATCAAGCTGCACTTCGACATCTCGGCGATCAAGAACTCGTAAGGCTTCGGCGTCCGGCCGCGCCCAGGTTCACGCCCTCTTCGAGCACACCCGCCCCCTCTGTCCGACACGCCAGGGGCGAGTGCTCGTTCATGCCCGGGAAAAGGCTCCCTACGTTGTTCTGTGGGATGTGGTGAGCCCTTCGTATGGTTGACCCGCCCAGGGGTGCCGGGTGTGGTTCGCTGCTGGGACGCGGCAACATCGGACCGGTCTACCCCGGGTTCGGCCAGGACATCCGCCAGGGCCTACCGCTGGCCATCGGGAACTACGCCCTGCTCCACCGGCTGTGGCGCGAGGACACGGTGGACCGGCAGGGCCGCTTCCGCACGCCGCTGCAGGCTTCACCTCCACCCCCGACCCCGGGACGGCACCGCCGTTCGTCTGGCACGGCTCGATCCGCAGCCCGGAGATCGCCGAACAGGCCGCCTCCTACGGCGACGGCTTCTTCGCCAACAACATCTTCTGGCCCAAGGAGCACTTCCAGCGCCTGATCAACCTCTACCGGGAGCGGTTCTCCCACTACGGCCACGGCACCCCCGAGCACGCCGTCGTCGGCCTCGGTGACCAGGTCCTCATGCGCAAGAACTCCCAGGATGCCGTCCAGGAGTTTCGCCCTTCCTTCGACAACCGACGCCCCGTCTACGGCCAACGGCCCCTCGCTGGAGGAGTTCACCGACCAGACCCCGCTGACGGTGGGCAGCCCGCAGCAGGTCATCGACAAGACCCTGGCCTTCCGAGAGCCCTTCGGCGACTACCAGCGCCAGCTGTTCCTGATGGACCACGCCGGACTACCGCTGAAGACCGTGCTCGAACAGCTCGACCTGCTCGGCGAGGAGGTCGTCCCCGTGCTGCGCAAGGAGCAAGGAGTTCACCTCCCGCCGTCCGGCTCGGGTGCCCGACGGTCCCACGCATGCGTCGCTGGTCGCCCGCCGTGACACACGGGCCACACAAGCCCGCGCGGACATCGAGGAGATGACCGGGTGAAACCGATACAGCCCCTGCGCTCCTGCGGCTCGCAGTCATGTCGGCCGGGCTGAGCGTCCCTCGTCCACCCGGCTGCTCGCCGACCGGCTCACCGAGGCCGTCCGGCGACCGCCGGCCGAGAACGGGCGGGAACCTCACCGACAGCATCGCACGACCCGCCAACGAGGCCGTCGTCCCCTTCGAACGGCAACTGACCGCGCTGCGCGTCGAGTAGACCCGTACAGCCGTAGGACCAGACAGGACCCGAGAGGATGCCGTGAGGGAGCTCCGCCTAGCGCCCCACGCGGAGGACAGCCGATGAGCCGGATCGAGGACCACGGCACGGATGCCCCCTTCGAGCCGGACACGGCAGAAGCCGACCGGGTCGGCCTGGGAACCATTGCGCAACAGTCTGTTCCGGGCCCTGTGGCTGGCCCAGTTCGTCTCCAACATCGGCGGCTGGATGCAGACCGTCGGCGCCCGGTGGCTGGTCACCCAGCAGTCGGGCTCGGCGGCGCTGGTCGCCCTGGTGCAGACGGCGGCCAGCCTGCCGGTCCCTCTGCTGGGGATCCCGGCGGGTGCCCTGGCCGACATCGCCGACCGGCGACGGCTGCTCCTCGTCTCCCAGGGCGCAATGTTCGTGGCCGCCGGTGTGCTGGCCACCCTGACCGCGCTGGGCACCATGAACCCGTACGGCGTCTTGGCACTGACCTTCGTGCTCGGCTGCGGAACTGCGCTGATGAGTCCGGCGTGGCAGGCCGTCCAGCCCGAGCTGGTGTCCCGCGACCAGATCCCGTCCGCTGCGTCCCTCGGCAGCGTGAACATGAATCTCGCCAGGGCCATCGGTCCGACCCTGGGTGGCCTGATCGTGGCACTGGCGGGGACCGCCGCCGTGTTCGCGCTCAACACCTTCTCCTTCCTGGCCACCGCGGGAGTGCTCATAGGCTGGCACCGCGGCGCCGAACCGAACACCCTGGGAGCCGAGCGGATGCTCCCCGCGCTACGCGCAGGCCACCGGTACGTGCGCAACGCCCCCCGAGTGCGCCGAGTGCTGGCCCGCGCGCTGCTGTTCATCCCCACCAGCGCGGCGCTGTGGGCCCTACTGCCGGTTGCTGCCCGGCAGTTCCTGGGCCTGGGAGCGGGCGGATACGGCCTCCTGCTGGGTGCTTTCGGAGTGGGAGCGGTGGTCGGCGCGGCACTGCTGCCGCGGATCCGGAGCCACCTGTCGAGCAACACGACGCTGGCAGCCGGAGGCGGGTCTTCGCCCTGGCCATCGTTCTGCTCGCCATGGTGCGCACCCTGTGGCTCGTCGGGTTGGCGCTGACGGCTTCGGGAGTCGCCTGGGTCGCCGTGCTGGCCATTCCCAACTCCCAGATGCAGTTGACGGTTCCTGGCCGGGTCCGGGCCCGTGCACTGGCCATCTACCTCACGGCCTTCCAAGGAGGCATGGCGATCGGCGCAGCAGTCTGGGGCATGCTTGCCGACCGGATCGGCCCGGTCGGCGCCTTGCTGACGGCCGCCGCGCTTCTGGCCGTGGGCTCGGCCGTAGGATGGCGTCTTTCCGTCTCCGACACTCCGCTGGACCGGTCGCCCTCCCTGCACTGGCCGGAACCGGCCATGGTGCTCGACCCTGCCGAGGCCGATGGGCCGGTCCTGGTCACCGTGGAGTACTACGTGCTTCCCGACCGCGCTGATGCCTTCGATGCGGCCATGGGCGCGGTCGGACGCTCACGACGGCGCACTGGCGCTCTTCAGTGGGAGCTGTACCGGGACGGGGCCCAGCCGAACCGGTTCCTGGAGACCTTCCTGGTGGCATCCTGGGGCGAGCACCTGCGCCAGCACGGCGGACGGCTCACCGGCGCCGATCGAGTCTTCGAGCAGCAGGCCCGCGCTCTCATCGATCCCGACCGACCTTTTCTGGTCTCCCACCTCCTCCCGGCACGGGCGTCCGGGCCCCTGGGATGACCGGGCCGGAGAGGCGGCCGTCACGTCGGGCTGCTCTCCGCCCAGCGGGCACATCCGCCCGGTCGTTGCGCCGGTGGACGACCATCAGAAAAGAGCAGGCCATAGACCGCGCGCACGGGCCGCGTCCTGGATTGGGGCGCCCGCAGGCAGAGCTCACCAAGCTCGGACGCGTCCCCAGTACCAACGACAACAACTGAATACCCCCCAGCGGAAGACCCTGAGAGCCAGATTTCAACAGCCCAAGAGGAGAGGGAGGATTCAGCCGCCGCCGACGCTCAAGAGAGCGAAACTCTCGCAGTTCTCGACGGAGACGATCGAGCGGGACGGCTTGGCGAGCCTCGCCGACCTGCACACCCCTCAACCCCGTTCAAGGAGGACCGTGCCCCAACCCGGCAACTGCACGCCGGAGGCGTTCGGGGACGAACTCGACCTGTTGCTGGAGCCAGGGAAACGGTGGTGGGGCGGTGCCGCCGCCGACGGTCGCCACATGCCTTTCGGTGCCCGGCCGCATGCCCGCGACCTTGTCCGGTCCGCCGGGCTGCGCGACGACGAGATGCGCGGGGGCAACCAGAGCTGCCCGTTGCTGGTGTCCAGCAGGGGCCGGGTCGTATGGTCCGAGCGGCCCTTCGCGTTCTCCTTCGGCGAGGGAACGACTCCGCGTGTCCGGCAGCGACGTCGTCGTCGGACGTGGGGGCACCGCCCTGCGTGAGAGCTTTTGCGCCGCTTCCGCCCGCTTCTTCCCGCCATCGGGGCGCGCACCCGTCCGGCAGTTGTTCACCGGGCCGCAGCACAACAGCTGGATCGAGCCGCCACATACGCCCACACAGGACGGAGTCCTGGCGTACGCCGTCGCCTCCGTTCCGCACGGCACCGTCTCAAACCGCAGCAGGCCTTCCCCCGCATTCAAGCGCCGGCCCCTCCGCACCCTTGTACGCCGTCGTCGAAAGCGGGCCCACCCGCGACCGGTCGGGAACGGAGTACGACACAACCCACAGGGGCGTGATCCACGTCACTCATTTAATTCATGCTTCAACCTCTTTCTTGGAAATTTCTAGCTCGGAAGATTGATTGTCATGGGTGTCCCACCCGGGACGACCACCGCCCCGGCGTGACACCCAAGGAGGCCGCGATGACGGCATCCAAGAACCAATCGCAAGGACTGTTCGGACGGATCGGCCGTGCCCTTCTGGGTCGACCGACAGCAACGACCGAGTCCCTGCCCATCCCCAACGAAGAGAAGGAACCTGTCATGTTCAACATCGCCAATGTCAAGGCCGCCCCCAGCCCGGACCTGCTGACCCCGGACAACTCGGTGATGCTGTTCGTCGACCACCAGCCGCAGATGTTCTTCGGGACCGGCAGCGGCGACCGCACCGCGATCGTCAATGCCACGGTGGGCCTGGCGAAGGCGGCCAAGACGTTCAACGTCCCGGCAGTACTGACCACCGTGGCCGCCGACTCGTTCTCCGGCCCGCTCCTGCCGCAGCTGGCCGAGGTCTTCCCGGGCCAGGAGATCATCGACCGGACCACGATGAACGCCTGGGAGGACAGCGCCGTTGTCGAGGCCATCAAGGCCACCGGCCGCCGGAAGATCATCATCTCGGGTCTGTGGACCGAGGTCTGCATCGTGCTTCCGGTCCTGTCCGCACTCGGCCAGGGCTACGAGGTCTACGTGGTAGCCGATGCCTCCGGCGGCGTGACCCCGCAGGCCCACGAGCACGCCATCGCGCGGATGGTCAACGCCGGCGCGGTGCCGGTGACCTGGATCCAGGTCCTGCTCGAGCTGCAGCGCGACTGGGCCCGTGGCGAGACCTACGTTCCCGTCACCGAGCTCGTCAAGGAGCACGGCGGTGCCTACGGCCTCGGCATCATCTACGCCCAGGCGGTCATCGGCGCCCACGCCGCAGGCTGATCCGCCGCGCCGGCGCCGGCCCGAGGTCAGCTCCCACCCCGGGCCGGCGCCGGCCGACTGCCGAAGCCCCCTGCGCACGACACCCGTCGGCTCCGGCGGAACGTTCCAGGGCCTGCACACGGCTGGAAAGCCGCCCCTGCCTGCGGCGGGGCGTCCAGCCGGCACGGCGGACGAGTCTCCGCCCATAGCAGGCCGAACCGAACCCGGGTCATGATCAAGGAAACGACAGTGAACCTCAAACCTTCGTCGGCCCCGCGTGCGCCAGGCAGTCGCGAGCCGTTCTTGCCGGCTCTCATGACCGTGACAGGCGTGAGCGGCCTCATCGACGCGATCAGCTACGTGGGCCTGGGACATGTCTTCACCGCGAACATGACCGGCAATGTGGTCCTCATCGGCTTCGCCGCCGCCGGTGTCCCCGGCTTCCCGCTGGTCGGCTCGCTGGTGTCGCTCGCCGCCTTCCTGACCGGAGCGGTGATCGCCGGCCGTCTGGAAACCGTGATGCGCCACCATACGGCGCCGGGCTGGCTCCGCTGGGTTCTGGTGTCCGAAACGGTGCTGCTGGCCACCGCCACCACCGTGGCCTTCACCACGGACCACACGGTACATGTGCTCATCGCGGTCACCGCGCTGGCCATGGGCCTGCGCAACGGGACGGTGCGCAAACTCGCCGTACCGGATGTGACCACGACGGTCCTGACGCTCACGCTGACCGGACTGGCGTCCGACTCGACTCTGGCGGGCGGCACCAATCCGCGGGCCGGCCGTCGGCTGGCCTCCGTGCTGGCGATGCTGGCAGGCGCCTTCACCGGCGCCCTGCTCGTGCGGCACACCGGACTGGGCTGGCCCCTGCTGATCAGCACGCTGGGCACCGCCGCGGCCGCGCTGGCCGTGCCGCGCAGCCCGTCCTCCGACTGACGCGGCCCGCAGCCCCACCCACCCCGCCGCGTGCCGCCGGCAACCGATACACCCCTCCCCCAGCCTCTCAGAATCCCTGCTCACTGGAGATGATTCCCATGGCAACCATGCCCGTGGCCGGTCTGCCCCCTGTCACCGACGACCACGTCGCCGACGTCGTGGTCCGCAATGCCAAGGTCTACACCGGCGACCCGACGCACCCTCAGGTGAGCGCCGTCGCCATCAAGGACGGCAAGGTCACTGTGGTCGGCGACGACGCGGACGTCGCCCCGCTGATCAGCGCCCGGACCCGGGTGGTCGACGCGCTGGGCCGCCGGGTCGTCCCCGGCCTCAACGACTCCCACCTGCACGTCATCCGCGGCGGCCTGAACTACGTGCTGGAACTGCGCTGGGACGGCGTTCCCACGCTGCGTCAGGCGCTGGCGATGCTGCGCGAGCAGGCCGCCCGCACCCCCAAGGGCCAGTGGGTCAGGGTGGTCGGCGGCTGGTCGGCGGACCAGTTCGCCGAGAAGCGCCTGCCCACCCTCGCCGAGCTCAACGCGGCCGCGCCGGACACCCCGGTGTTCGTGCTGCACCTGTACCAGTCCGCGCTGATGAACCGCGCCGCGCTGAAGGCGGCCGGCTACACCAAGGCCACCCCCGACCCGCGGGGCGGTCAGCTCGTGCGCGGCCGTGACGGGGAGCCGACCGGGATGCTCCTGGCCGCGCCCAGCGCCCTGATCCTGTACTCCACCCTCGCCGCGGCACCCACCCTGCAGGGCGAGGACCTCAAGACCTCCACCCGGCACTTCCTGCGCGAGCTGAACCGGTTCGGCCTCACCTCGGCCATCGACGCGGCCGGCGGCTTCCAGAACTTCCCCGACAACTACGGCACCGTCATCGAGCTCGCCAAGGACAAGCAGCTGTCGCTGCGCATCGCCTACCACCTCTTCCCGCAGACGCCGGGACAGGAGATCGACGACCTGCGGCGCTGGATCGACATGGTCCGACCCGGGGACGGCGACGAATGGCTGCGGCTCAACGGCGCCGGAGAGAACCTGACCTGGTCGGCGGCCGACTTCGAGAACTTCACCGAGCCGCGGCCCGAACTCGCGACGGGCTACGAGGAGGGCTTCGAGAAGGCCGTCCGGCTGCTGATGGAGAACGGCTGGGGCTTCCGCCTGCACGCCACCTACGACGAGACGATCCGCCGCGACCTCGACGTCTTCGAGAAGCTCGCGGCCGAGGGCCTGTTCCCCGCCGGGAACCGCTGGCTGTTCGACCACGCCGAGACGGTCTCCCACGACAGCCTCGACCGCATCGCCGCACTCGGCGGCGCCCTGTCGGTCCAAAACCGGATGTCCTTCCAGGGCGAGGCGTTCGTGCGCCGCTACGGCGCCGGAGCCGCCGCGGAGGCGCCGCCAGTACGCGCCATGCTGGACCGCGGACTGACCGTCGGCGCCGGCACGGACGCCACCCGGGTGTCCTCCTACAACCCCTGGGTCGCGCTGCACTGGCTGGTCTCCGGCCGGACCGTCGGCGATCTGACGCTCTATCCGCCGCAGAACCGCGTCAGCCGGGAGACCGCCCTGGCCATGTACACCCAGGCCGGTGCCGAACTCACCGGCGAACAGGACGTCAAGGGCATCCTCAGGCCGGGGTTCTACGGCGACCTCGCCGTCCTGTCCGACGACTTCTTCACCGTCCCGGAACAGGACATCCCGCACATCGAGTCCGTGCTCACCGTCACCGGCGGCCGCATCGTCTACGCCGCGGCCGAGTACGAGGGCCTGGACGAGGCGGTACCGGAGATCAGCCCGGCCTGGAGCCCGGTCGCGCACTACGGCGGCTACCAGGCCACCGTCAAGCCCAGCATCTCGGGCGCACGGCAGGCCGAACTGCTCGGCCAGGCCGTCGCCGAGTCCGAGCAGCACCGGCAGTGGCGTGCGCAGCGCGGCTTCACCCCCGAAGCCCCGACCGAGATCTTCGACACCTGCTTCGCGCTGTAACCCGCTCGAACCCCACCGCTACCGCACCACCTACCCATGCACCGAGGAGTGTGTGATGGACATCGGACTGCTCGTTCTGCGAGTCGCCATCGGCCTGCTGTTCGCCGGGCACGGCATCCAGAAAGTCAGCCACCGCCTCGGAGGTCACGGAATCGAGGGCGGAGCGGCGGAGTTCCGGGCGGACGGGTTCCGCGGCGGCCGCCTCACCGCGGCCGCCGCGGGCCTCGGGCAGATCACCGCGGGCCTGCTGTTCTGTGCAGGAGCGCTGACCCCCCTGGCGGCCACCATCGCGGCGGGCGTCATGACCGTCGCGATCACCGTGAAGTGGCACAACGGACTGTGGGTGCAGCACGACGGCTACGAGTACCCACTCGTCCTGGTGATCCTGCCCGCGGTGCTGACGCTCACCGGGCCCGGCCGTTGGTCGGTCGACCAGGCCCTCGGGCTGCTCGCCTGGTCCCCGTGGTGGACGGTCGCGGCCGTCGGCCTGGGCGTCTTCAGCGGGCTGATGACCCGTGTCATCCTTGGGCGGCCGGGCCTGCATACTGAGTGATGAGGAACAACTGCGCAGTCAAGGCGTTGAGTCTGCCATGGAGAACGAAGCGAGGGGGTCGAAGAGCGTGGTGACGCCGTCCCCTGCCGCCAGCGACGATGGTCGAGGTGTTGGCCAGAGCGTTGATCGCGAACTGCTCGACTGGTGGAAACTGGTGATGCAGGGCTTCCACGCCACACAGGAGTCCCTCGTGAGTGACCTGGCCGAGCGCTTCAACCTCGGCCGGGGCCTCGCCGGCGTACTGCTGCGCCTGCTCGCCGCCCCCGATCAGCGGATGCCGATGACACACCTGGCCTACGAGACAGGCATGTCCAGCGGCGGGTTCACCAAGGTTGCCGACCGACTCTGCGCAGCCGGCCTGGTCCGGCGTGTGGCGTGCAAGGCCGACCGGCGCGTCACGTACCTCGAACTGACCGACGAGGGCGAGGACACGGCCCAGGCGATCTCCCAGGCAGTTACCCAGATGCTCCGCGCCCGAGTGCTCGAGCCCCTCGGGCGCGACGGGTTCAGCAAGCTCGCCGGGTCCATGAGTGCACTACGCAAAGCCAACGACGGCCTCGGGAAGTGACGACGGCACAGCTCACGCTGGGACGCGGGCAATACCGCACGCGCAGGCCCGTGATGGTGCAGTCGGAGCCGGCAGCGCCTGTGCAGTCCCCCCCTGAGATGTGACGAGTACTGACAGCCGGTCAGACGAGTCTTGGCTCACAAGAGAATCCCCGATGATGCCTTTCCCGAAGTACCCGCGAAGTCTCGCCACGTCGGCATCGGAAGACCGTCGCGGCCTGAGATGACGAGACCTATCCCCACCGCTCAGAAGCCATGACTCGCCTCGCGGTAATCGGCCTCATGGCCGGTCGCTTCACCAGACAGACCATTCCGAACTGACGCGACACCTGACTGGGGCCAAGCGCAAATAGCTGGGCCAAATGTCCGGCTGAGGGGCGACGACGTCAGGTTGATGTGCCTGTGTCTCCCAACCCCCTGCCGCCTTCATGCCGTTGGTCGACCGACCCAATGAGCGCCTCGCTGATCTCATGCAACTGCTCCACCTGGGCCGGAGTGAGAAGCTCGAGAAAGCGCGAGCCCACACATGCGAGTTGGAAGGGGGCTGCTGCCTGCAGGGCGTCTTTCCCCGGACCGGTCAGCCTGGCGAGGATGACGCGGTGGCCAGCAGGGTCGGGCGCGCGTTCGACCCAGCCGTTGTCGTGCGCACGATCCACCAGATGGGAGAGCCTGCTCGGCGATATCCCCATGCGCCGAGCCAACTTGCCCAATCCCATTTGTCCCTCAGGAGCTTCCGACAGCCACGCGAGCATCTCGTAGTGGATCTGTCGCATGCCGGTCTCGCGTCGAAATTCCTGCCCGAGTCGCTCGGTGAGCCAGCGTGCCGCACTGCTGAAGGCGCGCATAGGCTGCTGCGGGTCGAGGCTGACCGGTTCGATTCGCTCCACAGGGACTCCTTGAATTCGCTGAGGACGCAGCGCGACTCCACATTATTCCTTTGTTTCAACAAAGCAGACCGGTCGAATCTTCCGCTGCCACCTCAGTACGTGTACGTCTTTTGTGCAGCAGGATGCGCCGATCGTGCAGGAATTCTGCACACTCAGCGGGAACAGCCGACGAACCCAGAAAAGGCTCACCGCCACGCCGTGAACCCTTTTCAACCTGACGATGCATGTTGACGAGTCGAATGTGAAGGGGTTTCCATCACGTGACCGACGACCTGGCAGCCTCAGCCGGGGACTGATGCCTCGGCAGGGGCACCCGGGTGACACCCTGCTCTCTCACTCACCAGCCACAACTGACGCAGTCCGTCAGGTACTCATCGGACGGAAGCGCTGATCTCCTGGGCGGCCTCAAGCAGTAACAGGGCCAGTTCATCGACCCGCCCAGAGGGGAAGCCTGTCGTTGACCGCCGAGACGGGCGTCTTCACGGGGCGCTTCCTGGTGACCGCGACCGGGCACCTCAGCGACGAGAGCCTCCCCACGGTCAGGGCCTGGACGGCTTCACCGACGAGGTGTTCCACTCGGCCCGGTGGAACCACGAGGCCGCGCTGGAAGGCAAGCGGATCGGCGTCGTCGGGCTCCGGGGCCACAGCGACACAGGTGGTGCCCAAGCACGCCGGGACTGCCTCCGAGCTGGTGGTCTTCGAGCGCAACACCCCGTACGTCACCCCGCGTCCGGAGCTGCGCTGCACGGAGACAAAGAGGCGGCTCTTTCACCGGGATCCGGAGGCGATGGCCGCCCACCACTCCAAGGCGGAAGCACTGGGCCATCTCGAACGGCAAGTCGAGGACCCCGCGCTGCGCGCGAACTGACGCCCGACTACGAGATCGGCTGCAAACGCGTCCTGATCTCCGACACCTACTATCCGGCCCCGTCCCGGGACAACGTCACCCTGGAGGCGTCGGCCCTCGACCATGTCGAGGGCGGCAAGGCGAGTTCCGCGGAGGGCACCTCGTACACCTCGACGTACTGGTCTTCTGCACCGGCTTCGAGACCGCCGAGCCGCCCTACGTCCACCTAGTCCACGACGCGGAAGGCATCTGTCTGTCGGACCGCTGGGCCCAGGGCACGGAGGCGTTCGCGTCGACCATGGTCTCCGGCTTCCCCAACCTCTTCATCATCAACGGGCCCAACACCGGCCTCGGCCACAACTCGATCGTCTGCGTCATCAAGGTGCAGATCGACTACATCCTGGGCGCCCCCGGCTGGAGCCGCGCCCACGGCGACCGCGTCCTGGAGGTGTCCGCCGCGGAATAGGAACGCTACGTGGACGAACTCCAGCGGCGCAGCACGGGTACGGTCTGGCGACGGCTGCAAGAACTGGTACATCGATCCGCGAAGCGGCCGCCTGACCCTGATCTGGCCCGACTTCGCGCACGAGTTTCCGGTACCGCAACGGCACGTTCGACCCGGCCCCGTACACGGCGGTCGAAAGCACCACGGCAGTGCAGGCCTGGGCGGCGGCGAGCCCCGCGCAAGGCGTCGGCACAAGCGAGTGGCCGGGCATGCCTTGGACTGGACGGGAGGCGGGAGCCTGCGCCCTGGGCAATGGCCGGCTTGCAGGCAGCAGTCGCAGCACTCGGTGGCGCGCGAGTAAGGCGCGCCGGACCTCGACCTCCCCTGCGGCCGAGGTGCGGTCGCTGTCGATACCGCTGAATCAGCCTGCCGAGATCTCAGCGGTCATCTCCCACATCAGGACTTCCGCGCCGTCGGGACCACCGGTGACGCGCTGCGCCTCCGCGCGCGTGACACGTCCGGCGTCCCCGGTGGACAGCAACCCCACTCCCTCCAGTTCGACGCTGCCGCGGGCGACGAAGAGGTGGACGAAGGGAGCGTTGGCGATCTGAAGCGTCTCGCCGGGACGGATCCGGCCGACGTGCAGGGCGGCGTGCTTCTGGCGGATGCCGATGGCCCGCTGGTCGGCGTGCTTGGACATGCCGGAAGCCAGGGTGGTCCAGCCACCGCGGTCGAGTTCGCCGTTGATGTCGAGCTGTTCGTAGCCGGGACGGATGCCGGCCTCGTCGGGGATCACCCACATCTGGATGAAGTGGACCGGGTCCTGGTGCTCGGGGTCGCCGGTGAAGGTCCAGGAGTCGTTCTTCTCGCTGTGGAGGATGCCCGTTCCGGCGCTCATCCGCTGGGCGAGGCCCGGGTAGATCACACCGGTGTGGCCTTGGGAGTCCTGGTGGACCAGACCGCCCTCGAGCACCCAGGTGATGATCTCCATGTCGCGGTGGGGGTGGGTCTCGAAACCGGTGCCGGGGATGACGACATCGTCGTTCGAGACCATCAGGAGCCCGAAGTGGGTGTTTCTGGGGTCCCAGTGGTGCGCGAAGGAGAAGGAGTGATGGGATTCGAGCCACCCGGCCTGGGTGTGGAAGCGCTCGTCTGCGCGGCGGATGTCGAGGGTCGAAGCCATGAGGGTTTCCTCGCTCTGTGCGGTGGGGCTCTTCCGGAGCCAACATGGTTTAACGTTGAACAACAATCGAGGGTGAGGGCATTCCCGCGGCGGCCCACGCCGAACGCGCAGGAGTTCGCTCACAGGCAGGTAGCACACTCGAGGTCGGGCTCCACACGGACGCCCGCACACGGTTCCCGTCCCACACCGTGATCCGTGCCGGCACCTCGGCCCGGCTCCGCAGGGAGGTGGGACGGCTCAGCGGCTCACGGTGCGGCCCACCGCCCGGCGCCTCGCACGGGTGGGAGGGCCGGGTGTGATTCCGTGTGGGGTCGGTAGACCCGGGCGTCCCGGCTCAGGCCGCGGCCGTCTATGTCTGCGTGTGGAGGTCGAAGAGTTCACGCAGCGCATCCGCGTACTCCTCGCCACCGGGCTCGCCCGCGAGCTGCTTCACCCGCGCGGTCGGGGCATGCAGAAGCTTGCCGACAACACGGCGCACCGTCTGCGTGACTTCGGCGCGCTGCTTGTCGGCCAGGTCCGGAAGGCGTCGCTCCAGGCGGGCGAGCTCGCCGATGACGACTTCCGCCGCCATTGCTCGCAGTGCCACGACTGTCGGGATGATTCGAGCGGCGCGCCGGGCCGCGCGGAACGCGGCGACCTCGGCCGAGACGAGGCTGTGGACCTGGTCCACGTCGGCGGCCGCGGGGGCGTCGGCGGCCGCTGCGGCCAACGTTTCGATGTCGACCAGGCGTGCTCCGTCAATGCTGTGCGCGGCCGCGTCCACGTCGCGCGGCATGGCCAGGTCCAGCAGGTGCAAAGTGCCCCCGTGGCCGACCGGGACCGGGCCCGTTTCCGATGGGGTACCCGGCAGCGTGCGGCGTCCGCCGACGGCCGCCGCCACGTCCGCGGCCGTCAGCACGAGCCCGGTCGCGCCGGTACAGGAGACCACCAGGTCCGCGCGTGCCAGCTCGGCGGGCACCTCGTCCATCGGGACGGCGCGTGTCGTAAGACCGGGGCCGAACTGTGCGGAGAGCATGGCCGTCAGCCGCTGCGCGCGCTCAGGCGTACGGTTGGCGACCGTGACGCGGCCCGCTCCCGCACGGGCGAGCGTGGTTGCCGCGAGCGAGGACATCGAGCCGGCACCGATGACCAGAGCCCGTTTGCCGGCCGCCCATTCCTCGACCGAGGAGCCCTCGGCGAGTTGCTCCAGGCCGAAGGTGACCAACGACTGCCCGGCCCGGTCGATCCCGGTCTCGCTGTGCGCCCGCTTGCCGACCCTCAGTGCCTGCTGAAAGAGGTTGTTGAGAAGGTGCCCGGCCGTGTACAGCTCCTGGCCGGCAGCAAGGGCGTCCTTGATCTGTCCGAGGATGTGCGCTTCACCGACGACCATCGAGTCCAGGCCGCAGGCCACCGAGAACAGATGACGGACCGCTTGATCCTCGTAGTGGACATACAGGTGCGGTGCGAGCTCTTCAAGGTCTACGCCACTGTGCACGGACAGCAGTTCGGACAGCTCCGCGAGGCCGCCGTGGAACTTGTCCACGTCTGCGTAGAGCTCGATGCGGTTGCACGTGGCGAGCATCATGGCCTCGGCGACCGACTCACCGGCAAGCACGTCCTGGAGCAGCTTGGGTTGCGCATCTGGAGTGAGGGCCGCCTGCTCCAGCACGCTTATCGGAGCGCTGCGGTGACTCAGACCAACGACCAGCAGACTCATGCTCGTATCACGACGGGCGCGCGGCCGACCGATCTCCTGATGCCGCCGCCCGCACCCGGCCCCGCGCAGATTCCGGCGGGGCGGTTGGAGAGGCTCCCGACGATGCGACCGGCACTGCACACACTCATGGCTCGCGCCCTCTTCTCAAAACGCCGATCGGGCCTCGTGGAAGGCGAACCGTGACGCCTGTGCCGACTCGGCGGAACGGCCGGGTCGATGCCGCTCCGGTGCCCTCGCTGTCCTGGGTGGGCGGGCTCCGGAGCGGCCACTTGGGGATCAGCGCTCAAGGACGAGGGAGAGGCCCTGTCCGACACCGATGCACAGGGCGGCGATTCCGGTGCCGGATCCCGCCGCGGCGAGCTGGTGAGCTACGGCTCCCGTGAGGCGGGCGCCGGAGGCGCCCAGCGGGTGGCCGATCGCGATCGCGCCTCCGCGCGGGTTGAGGATCCCGGGATCGAGTTCCGGCCACTCCGCGACGCACCCCAGCACCTGTGCGGCGAAGGCCTCGTTCAGCTCCAAGGTGGTCACATCGGCGAAGGTGCGGCCGGCCTTGGCCAGGGCCCGCTTCACCGCTTCGACAGGGCCGAGGCCGAAGTACTGCGGCTCGATGCCGGTGACCGCCGCGGCACTGATCCGGGCCAGTGGCTGGCGCCCGCACGCCTTCACGCCGTCCTCGTCCGCCAGGAGCAGGGCCGCGGCGCCGTCGTTGAGGGGGGAGGCGTTGCCCGCGGTGACGGTGCCGTTCTCAGTGCGGAACGAAGGCTTCAGCCTGGCCATGGCTTCGAGGGAGGGGCTGTCGCGCACGCTCTCGTCCCGGGAGACGAGCACCGGCTCGCCCTTGCGCTGCGGAACCGGAACCGGCACGACCTCCGCCTCGTAGAGTCCGTCCTTCCACGCCTGGGCGGCCTTCTCATGGCTGGCCAGCGCGAAGGCGTCCTGCTGTTCCCGGGTGATGCCGTGCTTGTCGGCGATCAGCTCCGCACTCTCGCCCAGGGGGACGGTCCACTGCGGCGGCATCGCCTGGTTGACCATGCGCCAGCCCAGCGTTGTGGAGTACAACTCGGCATGCGCCGCCGGAAAGGGCCTGTCGCTCTTGGGCAGGACGTAGGGTGCGCGGGTCATCGACTCGACTCCGCCGGCCAGGGCAACGGAGGCATCGCCGAGCGCGATGGCCCGCGCGGCTTGGATAACGGCCTCCAGCCCGGAGGCACACAGACGATTGACCGTGACCCCGGGCACGGTCACCGGAACACCCGCCAGCAGCGCGGCCATGCGGGCCACGTTGCGGTTCTCCTCGCCGGCACCGTTGGCGTTACCGAGGAACACGTCGTCGATCCGGGCCGGATCGAGGTCGGGTGTACGGGCCAGCAGCTCACGAATGGTGTGCGCGGCCAGGTCGTCCGGACGGACGGAGGCAAGGCCGCCACCGTACCTGCCCACCGGAGTGCGGACGGCATCGACGATGTAGACGTCGCGCAGACGGGCGTCGGTCATGGGGCGTCGCTCCTTCCGGCGGCCTTCAGCGCCCGCAGGGCTCTGAGTTCCTCCAGGGTCGGTGGTTCGGTGGTGACGACCTCGTCGGCGACCTTCAGCTCCCAGCCCGTGGCAGCACGCACCTGCTCGACCGTCACCCCGGGGTGGACCTCGGTCAGGAAGAGTTCGGCGGTGGAAGCATCGGGACGCAGGATGCCCAGGTCGGTGATGACGGCGACCGGACCGGCGCCGGGCAGGCCCAGCTTGGCCCGGTCACCGGGGCCGTTGCCGTGGCCGAGGGTCGTCACGAAGTCGATCTTGTTGACGAAGCTGCGGGGGCTGTGGCGCAGCACCATCAGCACCTTGCCGCAGTTGGCGGCGATCTCCGGAGCCCCGCCGGCTCCGGGCAGGCGTATCTCGGGCCGGTCCGGGCCGCGGCTGACGACGGTCGTGTTGATGTTGGCGTAGCGGTCCACCTGGGCGGCACCGAGGAAGCCGACGTCGATCCGGCCGCCCTGCAGCCAGTAGTTGAACATCTCCGGCACGGAGACCACCGCGTCGGCGCTGTCGGCGAGTTCCCCGTCCCCGATGGACAGGGGCAGCCGGGTGGGCTTGGAGCCGATGGTGCCCGATTCGTAGATCAGCACCAGGCCGGGGTTGACCGTGGCGCGAGCGAGGTTGGCTGCGGTGCTGGGCAGTCCGATGCCGACGAAGCAGCTTCTCGCCCCGGCCAGCGCGCGGGAGGCGTTGACCTCCATCAGCTCGTCCCGGCTGAATTCCGTGTTCTCGGTCATCGAGCGACCGCCCCGGCACCGAGCACGTTCTCCTCAAGCCACATCGTGAAGACCTCGCGGTCCCGGGCGATCGGATCCCAGGCCCGGTAGAAGTCGTTGTCGCGCACCGAGTATCCGGCCGCGTACGAGGGGTGGGCACCGCCCGGCACAACGGCGACCGCGTCGATCACCCAGGTGGGCAGGATCACGCCGCCCGGACGGAGCTCAAGTTCGTCCACGACCTCCTCCACGGTCACGAGGGACCGTTTGGCGGCGAGCACGGCCTCCTTCTGCACACCGGTCAGACCCCACAGCTGGACGTTGCCGTGGCGGTCGGCCTGCTGTGCGTGGATCACCGCGACGTCCGGATTGAGAGCGGCGACGGCGGCCAGTTCCTCGCCGGTGAAAGGGCAGACGACGGTGGAGACAGTGTCGGTGCGTTTAGGCAGGTCACTGCCGCGGTAGCCGCGCAGCGTGGCGAACGGCAGCTTCTGTGCGCCGGCGACATAGCGGTTGGCCATGCCGGCGTGGCTGTGCTCGTCCAGTTGCAGCGGGCGCGGCCAGCCGTTCTCCACCGCGTCCCGAAAACGGTGCAGCGAGCCCACTCCGGGGTTGCCCCCCCAGGAGAAGACCAGTTTCCGCACCAGGCCGGCACCGATCAACTGGTCGTAGATCACATCCGGGGTCATCCGGACGAGAGTGAGGTCGGTGATCCGCTGCCGGATGATCTCGTGTGCGGCCGCATACGGGATCAGGTGCGTGAAGCCCTCCATCGCGACGGTGTCCCCGTCGTGGATCAGCTCCGCCACCGCTTCCTGCAGCGTGAGTCGTTTGGCCATCGCTCTTGCCCATCGTTCGCTTGGTGATCATTACTGCCGCTCGGGTTTTGGTCCCGGGCGCGGAGTCGCCTGCTCGGCAACGACTCCTCGGTCCCGCTCACGGTGCGCCCGGCAGAGGCCGCCCATAATGCCGACGGCGATGGGGTGAGCCCTGCCCCACCGCGCCTTGGGGCATCGGCCGTCGCCGTCAGGGGCGTGGCCCAGTCTGCGGCCTCGGTCCGGGCCTCCTGGGCGGCCGAACAACCGTGGGAACGAACTGAGGCCCGGGTGTTCCCGCGTGCGGCTCTCTGTATTGCGGGCCATGGCGCTGCCCGGGTTGTTCAGGATCGTCCCAGAGGAAGCATGGACTGATCCGCCGCTGGATCTCCTGCACGATCTCGCCGCCGCCACTGCACGAAACACGCGGTGGTGCTCTCCGAGCGGGGCAGTTCCGGGCAGCGTTCGCGACCCTCGTTGCGCTCTGGCATCTTCGCGTCAGTCAGGTGCGGTCAGCCGACGACGGCTGAGTCCGGCGACGCTCCTGGAGGTGACTGCGCGTCAGACGACAAGCCCCCAGGGAGAATCCTCCATATCGTGCGCGGCCCGGGCCGGCATGGCATGGCATGGCCGCAACAAGGCGAGCGGGTGCCGCCCCTCCCGAGCAGGGAGGGGCGGCACCCGCGGCGACGCGTTCGCGAAGGACAGGGCGGCAGGCGAACGCGCCACGTGCGGGGTGTCGTCCCAGCTCAGCCAGCGAGGCTGTTCTTGAGGGCTGCGGCGATCTTGACGACGCGTTCGGCCTGGTGGCGGGCGGCGTTGCGCGTCTGGTCCCCGACGGGGTTGGCGCCCTGGGCGTCGACGTGGGAGGTGCCGTAGGGGTTGCCGTCGACGAACTTGACCGGGTCGGTGTAGCCGGGGCTGACGATCAGGCCGCCGAAGTGGTGGATGGAGTTGTAGAGCGCGAGCAGGGTCGACTCCTGGCCGCCGTGGGCGGTGGCGGAGGTGACGAAGCCGCTGTACACCTTGTCCGCCAGCTTGCCCTGGGCCCACAGGCCGCCCAGGACGTCGATGAACTGCTTCAGCTGCGAGGAGACGTTTCCGAAGCGGGTCGGCGTTCCGAAGATCACGGCGTCGGCCCACTCCACGTCGTCCGGGGTGGCGACCGGAATGTCCGCGCTGGCCGCGGCGTGAGCGGCCCAGGCCTCGTTGGCGGAGATGGCAGCCTCAGGGGCGAGCTCGGCGGCCTTGCGCAGTCGCACCTCCGCCCCGGCCTTCTCTGCGGCTTCGGAGATTTCCTTGGCGATCTCGGCGCTGAATCCGGTCGAGGAGTAGTAGACGACGGTCAGCTTGACGGACACGGTTGCGGCCATGAGTGTCTTGATCCCTTGCAGTCGGTGGTTCGTCGACGGGCGGCATGCGAGTGCACACCCGGAGGTTTAGTTGAGCATTGAACTACACTTGGGCGGGTGATACCACCCCCCCGGGGAGACGCGGTTCTTCCGTCCCGAGCGGGGGCGCCCCCGCCGCCCGGAGCCCGAACCGGCCGCAGACGGCCGCCCGCACGGCCCTCCGGCGCCCGCGCCGCCTCGGGCCGCCAGCACCGGCGCCTCTTCCCCCGTCCCGTTTCTTGCGTGATTCGTGCAGCTGCGGCAGCACGATCGTGCAGGAGATCTCCCTCCGGCCTGCCGATACTCCCTGTCAGTCGGGACGTACCGCGCAGGAGCCGCTCGCGAGAAATGACCCATCTGCACCGGCCAGGCCGCCGGGCAGCACGGTCACTTCGCGGGTGCGTCCCGGACATCACGAACAACGGTCGCCGGCCTTCCGGTGAGACCTTCCGCGGCCTTCGCCACGGGCACGGCAACCGCGTTCATGGAAGTTCATCAAGGGAGATGCTCATGACCAACCCATCCACTCGTCCCGGGGAGTCCGAGGTGCCGGGGCACGGTGCTGGGGCACCGGCGGGTACGGCCAGCAGGTCCGCGCGGCGCTACGAGGTGCGCATCGTCTCGCTGCTCGCCGTCGGCTTCGGTCTCGTCGGACTGGACCGCAACATCATCGCCCCGCTGTTCCCCTCGATGGTCGAGGACCTCGGCCTGACCTACCAGGACCTCGGCATCATCAGCGGCGTCCTCGCCCTGTTCTGGGGCGCGTCGTCGATCGTCGCCGGCAACCTCTCCGACCGCATCGGCCGGCGCAAGGTCCTCATCCCCGCCGTGATCGGGTTCTCCCTCATCTGCGGTTTCACCGGTGTCGCGTCCGGCATGGGCATGCTGCTGGTGCTGCGCGCCGCCATGGGGGTGTTCGAGGGCGCTTACACGCCGACGAGCATCGCGCACACCTCGGAGTCGTCGACGCCGTCCCGCCGCGGCTTCAACATGGGCCTGCAGCAGAGCCTGTTCGCCCTGCTCGGGCTCGGCGTCGGCCCGATCATCGCCACCCAGCTGCTGGTCGTGCTGCCGAGCTGGCGCTGGGTCTTCTGTCTCGTGGCGCTGCCCGGGTTCGTCGTCGCCTTCCTGCTCTACCGGACCCTGCGGGAGCCCGAGCACACGGCCGCGGCGAACCGGCGGCGCAAGGCCGAGCGGACCGCTGCCACCCGGGCGCAGCGCCCGTCGATGCGCGCGGTCTTCGGCGAGCGCAACGTCGTCCTGGCCACGGCCATGCTGTTCGGCAACTTCTCCTGCGTCTTCGTCATGATCACTCTCATGCCGAGCTACCTCACCGACCATCTCGGCCTGTCCGCCACCGACATGGGATTCGTCCTGTCGGCCTTCGGGTTCGGCGGGTTCATCGGCTACATCGCCCTGCCGGCGCTGTCCGACCGGCTGGGCCGCAAGCCCGTCCTGGCCGTGGCCTTCGTCATAGGCATCGCCGCGCTCGTCGTCTTCCGCACCCTCGGCGCGAACCTGCCGGCCCTCTTCGTGGTGCTGTTCGTCGCCGCCGTCTGCGAGTTCGGTGCCCTGTGCCTGCTGGCCGGCCCCGTGGTCACCGAGGCCGTACCGGCCACCCTGGTCGCCTCCGCGGCAGGTCTGCCGATCGGCATCGGCGAGATCACCGGCGGCGGGCTCACCCCGGTCATCGGCGGGTTCATGGCCCAGCACTTCGGGATCCAGTCCATCGTCTTCGTCGCGATCGTCGGCCTCGCGATCAGTCTGACGATGTCGCTGTTCCTGCGGGAGACGGCGCCCGTGCGGACCAGGGCCCGAAGCGACGAGGCGGCGGCCCGCCCGGTCACCGCCGCAGCCAGCGCGGGGTGACCACTCCCGGCAACAGACACCACGGCCGGTTCGACTCAGTCGAACCGGCCACGTGTCCTGTCCGGGCACACCCCGCCAGACCCACCTCCCGCAGGACGGCGCCCGCTGTCCCCCCGGCCGATCCGACCGCCGGGCCGGCCCGTCCGGCGGCCGCCCGGCCCCGGCCGTGGCCTCCACCCGGCCCCGGATCCGGCGGGCCGCGACCGGCCCGGCCGCAAGCCGCAACCGCACGTCCACGACTGCACGCCCGGAACTACAAGCGCAACTGATCGATCATCGATCATCCTCTCTCGCAGGAGCACATCATGCAGACCGGTGAACCTGACATCCAGGGCACGACCGCCGACGGGTTCGCCGCGGTCGCCGACGCCTTCGCGGCCAACTTCGCGCAGCGCGGCGAGCGCGGCGCGGCCCTCGCCGTCTACCAGGACGGCCGGCTGGTGGCCGACCTGTGGGGTGGAACCGCCGACGCCGACACTCCCGATGGTCGCGGCAGGCCGTGGACCCGCGACACCGCGCAGATTCTGCGCTCCGCCACCAAGGGCATAGCCGTCACCGTCCTGCTGCTGCTCGCCGACCGCGGCTGCGTCGACCCGGACGCTCCCGTATGCGACTACTGGCCGGAGTTCGCGGCCGCGGGCAAGGACCGCATCACCGTGCGCCAACTGCTCTCCCACCAGGCCGGGCTGGCCGCACTCGATGCCCCGCTCACCGTCGCGCAGGCCGCGGACCAGATCACCGGCCCGGCGGCCATCGCTGCGCAGCAGCCGCTCTGGGAGCCCGGCACCGCGCACGGCTACCACGCCCAGACCTTCAGCTGGCTGCTCGGCGAACTGGTCCGCAGGGTGGACGGCCGCTCACTCGGCACCGTACTGGCCGAAGACCTCACCGACCTGCTCGGCCTCGACCTGTGGATCGGCCTGCCCGCGGACCGCCAGCACAGGGTTGGCCGGATCGCCGCCGCCCAGCCCCCTCAGGCGGAAACCGGATCGCCGCGCACGCGCCCTCGCGCGAGCATCGCCGCGGCCTACGCCGACCCTGCGTCTTTGACCCGCCGCGCTTTCGGCACCGTCTCGCCCTCCCCGGACGAGAACGAACCCACGTGGCGCGCCGCGGAGCTGCCCGCCTCCAACGGCGTCGCCACCGCACGGGGACTCGCCGGGTTCTACGCCGCGCTGAGCGAGGGGCGGATCCTGACCCGGCACATGCTGGCCGAAGCGCGCACCGAGCAGACCGCCGGGCCGGACAGGGTACTGCTCGCCAGAACGCGCTTCGGCCTGGGGTACATGCTCCACGGCCCCGCCTCGCCCATGACGTCGCCCGCCGCCTTCGGGCATCCCGGGCGCGGTGGGTCACTCGCGTTCGCCGACCCCGACCTGGGCCTCGCGTTCGCCTACGTCACCAACGGCATGCAGCCCACCGTCACCAGCGACCCCCGCGCCCAGGCACTCGTCCACGCCGTGCGCGAGGCTGCAGCCCGTCCCCGCTTTCCGGCAGGGGCATGACATGCAGGATCGGGTATGGCCCGGCCGGCGTGCCGGAGGCAGCCCCTCCCCCGTCGCCACGTGCGCGGCTCCGCGACGGCTTGCGGCCTCCGAGGCCGACCTGGCTCCCCCTTGTCCATGATCCAGCGGGGCGTCGGCCTCGAAGACATCGGCAGACCGCTCATGACGCGCTTGAGCTCCGGCTTGCGCCAGCGGCCTTCGAGAGTTGACCCGGACAGCTCCGGCCGGCGTCCGGACCGTCCCGGAACCCGAAGATCCCGCCGGACCGGCTCAACCGGACGAAATCCCGTCTCCGGCGGGGCCTTCCGTCGGCTTCCTGCCGCGGGCACGGCACGCAGCGTTCGCCGGTGTTCCGGGGGCAGTCCTCGCCGTCCTCGGGCGGGGTGCCGGATCCACCGTGGGCAGTGTCTCCCCGCGGCCCATGGGAAGCCCCGCCCCCGACAGAGGCCATCTGCTGTGGACCGGCGAGCCGGGACAGCCGATGCCCGTGCCCGAGGTGCCGGGCACGGCGGGCGGGCGTGTCGGCGGGGCGCAGCGCGGTGACGGCGGCGGCCGGCGGATTGACGGCCGGTGCCACCAGGCCGGCGTTGATGTTGCGGTGGGGCCGTGGCCGGTGAAGACCGGCACGAGGTCCAGGGCGATTCCCCACGACAAGGCCGCTGACCGCCGCTGCCAGCGGCAGCGCCAGCAGGACCATGGGCAGCAGTTGGGCCTTCCCCTCGCAGGAGAGAACCGACAGCCGCACCGGCGCGTCGGGGAACACCTACGTCACGCCGGGCGCCGACAGACCGGCCACGAGAGCGACCAGCCGGGCCGGCTGACGCTGCCGGGAGGCGGTGCGCGGATGGGCGCCAAGCGCCGAAGGCCGGCACAGCGGGCGGGCTTTCCCCAGGTCAGCGAGTACCGGCGGAGCACATGCCGGCGATAGCGCATACCGGGTAGCAGCCGTTGCGCCGCAGGCCGCACCTGTCCATAGCTCATCTGCGGGACAGCGACGGGCATGCCCTCCGGTCCGCGCGCGCGACGCAGCACCTTCGTGATCCTCACGACCGGGGCAGACGCGATCATCGCCGCCCACTCCGCCGGGCTCGCCTCGCGGGCCAGACCGACGACCACCAGCGTGCCGCCGGGCCGCAGCAACTCGCGCATCGGGGTCAGGGCGGCCTCGAAGTCCATGTGGTGGATCGTGGTCACCGAACAGATGAAGTCGTAGCCGTCGGCCGGGAGGCCAGCCGTGAGGAAGTCGCCTTCGATGAAGGTGAGTTGCTGGTAGCCGACAGCAAGTTCGCGTGCGCAGGCGATCATCTCGGGCGGTTCGTCGATCCCTGTGACGCGCTTGCCCCGCTCGGCGAGCTTCCGCGCCAGCAGACCGTCCCCGCAGCCGACGTCCAACGCGTCGCCGCAGCCTGCGGGAACGGCGCGGAGGATGCCCGGATGCCGGGCGACGTCAGTGCTCCAGTACGGCTTCGGGTCGGCCTGGTGCATCGGATGATCGTAGGGGCATGGCCGAGGCCTCCGGATATGCACGGCGGATTCACGGTTCTCCCGAAGAACCGTCTTCCCCATGGGGAGCCGTGCATGACCGTCGGCACCGGGCACCGGGCACCGGGCACCGGGCACCGGGCACCGGGGCAAGAGGACTGTCCTACCGGCACGTCACAGGACCGGGCTCACGCCCCTGCGGGTCAGGCCGCCTCCCCCAGCAGTCCGCACAGCTCATCGTCCAGATTGAGCAGCCGCCCTTCCTGGCCTTCCGGAACCATCTGGTGGATCCGCTCCAGCCACCGCTCCACGGTGGTCAGGGGAGCACGTAGCAGTGCCCGTCCACTGGGGGAGGACAAGGCCAGGCACAGGACACGTCGCCGTCCTTCACGGGCCGGCCAGATTCTCACGTCGCCGTCCCCGGCCGACTTGACGGTGCCCAGCGCCAGCAGGTCGCGGGCGAATACCCAGGTGACCCGGGTGCCAGGGCCGGTGTCGATGTCGACGTAGACGGCGTAGGGGTCATGCGGGCTGTACCACAGGCGAGTGGTCACACCGGCGCTGATGTCCGGTGAGACCACCAGGCGCATCGCGCACTCCTGCTCGACGAAGATCTCCATGGCCTTGCTTCTCTCTGTGGGCCACGACTGGCCCAGGACCCTGCTGAAGGCAGGCATAGCGGTCCACGAGGCCTGTTCATCACCCGCGCGCAGTGTCGGCTGTGCCGCCGGCTGTTGCCGGGAGCGGGGCCGGACTTCTCCGACTGCCGATGGTCACGTGTTCCGGCTATACCGCCAAGCTCGGACTGGCTCCGGATTCCACAGCGGCTCTCCTGCGACACGGCCCGGTCGGCGCTGATCCAGCTGCGCCGCGGTCGTCCTGTGCGAATCCGGCGTGACGACACTACGCCGATTTAATTTAATACTGAACCATCTTTGGTGTGGTGTATGCCATGCCTCGGCCATGGGCTCCAGGGAATTTCCGCCCTCCCCGGTCAGTGGCCGCGCCGCAGGCGAAGACGCGTCCGGACGCCGGCCGGCGGGCAACGCGGGAAGACCCGTCTGCCCCCGTGCCCGGGCAGGGCCCGATCGTGCGGTGGTGGCCGTTCGGACAGCGCCTCTTCGTCGTCATCGGCCGTTGAAACAGCGGTGCACGCGTACCGTGTCACGGTCCGCGTGCACCCCAGAAGCGGTCGCCGAAACCCTGCCGGGCGGCGAACAGGGCTCAGCCCTGGCCGTACAGCCTCGGCAGTTCGGCATCGACGTTGATCCACACCGATTTGGCCTCGGTGTACTCGTGCATGGCCTCGAAACCCATCTCACGGCCGTACCCAGACCGGCCCACACCGCCGAACGGCGAGCCGGGGCTCACCCGCTTGTAGGAGTTGACCCACACCATGCCAGAGCGCAGGTCCCGGGCGACCTTGTGGGCGCGGGAGAGGTCACGGGTCCACAGCCCGCCGCCGAGGCCGTAGTCGACCGCGTTGGCCAGTTGCAGTGCCTCCTCGTCGGTCCCGAACCGATGCACCGCCACGACGGGTCCGAAGACCTCCTCCCGGGCCACCCGGTGCGCCGGATCGGCTGCGATCACGGTGGGCTCCAGGTAGCAGCCGTCGGCGAACTCCGGGCCTTCGGGCGCCTTGCCGCCGGTGAGGATCTCGTCCCCCTCGGCGCGTGCCACGTCCATGTACGTGAGGACACGGTCGCGGTGCATGGTCGAGGTGAGCGGGCCCATCTGCGTCGCGGGGTCCTTGGGGTCGCCCAGGCGCACGGAGCGGGCCAGCGCGGTGAACCGGTCCAGGAATTCATCGGCGATCGACTCGTGCAGGATCAGCCTGCTGCCGGCGATGCATGCCTGCCCCTGGTTGTGGAAGATGGCGAAGGCCGAGCCCTGCACCGCGGCATCGAGGTCGGCGTCGCCGTACACGATGTTGGCGCCCTTGCCGCCCAGTTCCAGTTGCACCCGCTTGAGCGTGTCGGCCGCGTCCCTCGCGATGCTCTGGCCGACGGCCGTCGACCCGGTGAAGGAGATCTTGCCGATCCCGGGGTGTTCGACGATGCGGGCGCCGGCGGTCGCCCCGTATCCGGTGACGATGTTCACCACGCCGGGAGGGAAACCGACCTCGCCCATCAGTTCGACCACCCGCAGGGTCGACAGCGGGGTGAGCTCGGACTGCTTGAGCACCACCGTGTTGCCCGCCGCGAGCGCCGGGCCGAGCTTCCAGCTGGTGAACATGAGCGGGAAGTTCCACGGCACGATCTGCCCGACCACCCCGACGGGTTCGCGGCCGACGTAGTTGAGGAAGCCGCGCTCGACCGGGATCACCGAGCCCTGCACCTTGTCCGCGATGCCGCCGAAGTAGCGAAACGTGGCCGCCGTGCGCGGGACGTCCAGGTTGCGGGTGTCGCGGATCGGGTGGCCGGTGTCGCGGGTCTCCAGCAGCGCCAGTTCATCGGCGTGTTCCTCGATGGCGTCGGCGAGCCTGAGCAGCAGCCGGCCTCGCTGCTCGGCCGACAGATGCCGCCAGCCGTCGAACGCCTTGGCGGCGGCGTCCACCGCCCGGTCCACGTCGGCGGCGCGCGCCTCGGCCACCTGGGCGAGCAGGCCGCCGTCATGCGGGTCGTACACATCGATGGTGGCGCCGTCGATACCGTCGACGAACTCGCCGCCGATGAAGAGCTTGGTCTGCACAGTGTTCTCTCTCCACGGTGGATCGGGGCGTGCCACGCGGCACCGACACCGCATGGCACGCCCCGGGAACGGGGGTCAGAAGTCGATCGGGTACGTCGGCGTCTTGCCGCTCGCGATCAGGTCCGGCAGGTCGGGGTTGGCGTTCTCCCAGACCAGCAGCATCGACCGCTTGGGCGAGTAGCCCTGGTGGCGGATGTCGGCCGGCATCGCGGAGACATCGCCGGCCTTCATGACCACGCGGGCCCGCACCGCACCGCTGTCGCGGTCCTCGACCTCCCAGGTGATCTCGTCGGAGAGCTGGATGAACCACTCGACCCGGTCGTTGCCGTGGATGATCGGCAGGATGTACTCCTCGGTGGTCGGGCAGAACAGCGAGTTCTTGCACGCGCTGGCCACCGACGGGTTCCACGTCACGTCCGACCGGGAGAGGTAGGCGAACAGGTTGAAGGAGGACACCTCACCCTCGAAGCCTTCCTCGGCCTCCACCAGCGGCTCTTCCTGGTCCACGTCGGCGAGCATCCGGTTCACCGGGTAGCCGTTGGCGTCCGTGCGCAGCGGCGCGTCACCGGGCAGGCCCACCATGCGCTCCGCGGTGACCCGCTCCCGGCGGACCGCCTTGGTGTTGTCGCCGTTCTTGATCCCGAACGCCGACCCGGTCTCGTGGGGAGAGGCGAACGGGTCGAACGTCTCGTTGGTCCAGTCGTCCAGGATGGACGTGAACGTCTCCCGGATCAGCGGGGTCTCGACGGTCTCGCTGAAGTCCAGCTCGGCCTTGCGGTAGGCGTCGTTGTAGCGGCCCGCGAAGACGTCGACCTTGCCGTAGTGGTTGACGGTGCCGAAGACCCCGTCGAAGTTGACGGTGCCGTAGAAGAAGTCCCACGCGATGTCACGCTGCATCGCGCGCAGGAAGGAGTCCACGCTCATCATGTGGCTGCCGGTGGGCCAGGTGATGTAGGCGAAGTACTCGTCCCTGCGGAAGTGGAACTGGCCGAGGGTGTAGTCGCGGTAGCCCACCTCGTTGGGCTGGGACGCGATGACGGTGGGTTCGGCGGTCGTGGTCATGGTCGGATCTCTCCCGGTGTGTGGAAAGGCTGCTGGCTCAGAGCGACTGGGCGATCTCGGCCCAGCGGTACTGGGTGTCCGGACCGGCGATGGTCTGCTGCAGGATCACGCTCGCGCGCTCGGCCGAGAAGCGGTACGCCGCACCGGCCGGCAGCAGTGTCATGTGGCCTCGGCGGGCCACGACGCGTCCCATGCGGCGGCCGGCCGGCTCCTCGGCCAGCGCAACCGAGCCCTCGGCGTCGGCCGGCAGCGGGCTCTGGTCCAGCTTGACCAGGGTGATCTCCACCGTGCCGTCCATCACCAGGGCGAACTCGTCGTGCGAAGCCGTGCGCCACTCGCTGGTGCCCTCGGCGCGGATCGCCTCCAGGACGTACTCCATGTTCTTGCCGACGGCGATCTTCTCGTACGGCTTCGCGTTGCTCGCCACCTCGAACACGTTCGAGAAGGCGTAGTGGCGCGGATCGTCGTTGACGATCTCGACGCCACCCTTCTCGTAATTCTCCAGGGAGCCGAATCGCGTGACGTACGACGACTTTTCCATACCTTTGAGAGCTGACACGCCCGGTACCTCACTTCACTTCAGCAGGCGAGTTCACGCCTAACAATTTATCGCGTCAAAGCGAACGCCTAGATTTGCGATTGCAAAATCATCCCCGCGTGATTAGCCGCGCTCCGGAACTCAGGTGGCCCGGGAGTTGCGCCAGGTCGGCTGCGCCGTTTCGGCCGGCTCAGGCGTTGCCCGGAACCGGTCTGGGATGTGGGTCAAGCGGCCTCACCGGAGGTGGCACCTTCCGGCAAGGCGGAGCAAGGGGGTTCCCGCATGAGGCCCTCCAGGGTGCGCGGCTCTGGGCGCCGACTTGGCGGGGGGGCGCCGCTGCGACACGAGTATGCGCAGCGCCACACGAGGGGTCCTGCACAATCCCGCCCCCGCGTCTGCATGAAAACCGCAAGTGCGGAAAGCGGGCCGTCACAGGCTTGTCACGCGACTGTCACGCGGCCGTCCGCGGGGCCGGGCCGGCGCGCCGTGCGCGGGCACCGGGACACCCGCACCGCCGACGGGCCGGGGTGCCTTCGGCCGTGCCCGCGCCCGTGGCGAAGGGCCGGGAGGAGTCCAATACGGTCCGGCGGCGCCAGGCGGGGGTGCGGGAAGCCGCGCGAGGGGCTCCGGCGGTGCCGCGGCCGGTTGCCACGGCATTTCCGGTACGGCACTCAGCGCGAGCGGGCGTGCAGCAGCGGCGTCGGCCCGACCGCTACCGCACGCAGCTGGGCGAGCAGGTCGGCGGCGTCCTGCTCGTCGGCGAGCGTTGCCCGCAGGGTGTCGGCGCCCGCGCGGGCGAGCCCGAGTGCCTGCTCCTGGGCGTGCTCGAGGGTGCCGAAAAGACCGGCGATCCGCGGATGACGGGGGCCGGAGAGCGCGTCGTCGCGTTGCGCGCGCGCCTCGGCCTCGCTCATGGTGCGGCCGATGGAGACCGTGAGGGCGACGGAGAGCACCGGGGAGCGCTCCCGGACGCCGCGGCGCCCGGACGCGTCGGCCAGCGCCTTCAGCGCCGTTTCCCGGTCCGCGGCCTGTTCGGCGGGGACCACGTGGCCTGCGGCCTCCTCGTCGTACCAGGGCACGAAGGCCCGTCGGCGCCACTGGTCCGGCCCGCCGAGGGCGGCGACCAGGCGGTCCCGGAGCGCTGCCGGGGCGTGGATCTCCAGCAGCAGGTCGCGGCTGTCGCGCAGTGCCGTAAGGCGCCGTATCACGGACTCGGGGTCGCCGCTGAGGACGAGTCCCACCCGGCCCGGCCGTGCGCTCAGCGCCAGGGCGGCCGTGTCCGGCAGGGCGGCGCCTTCCGGGACGGGCAGCCAGAGGTACCGGAAGCCGAGGCGGGCCGCGAGCCGTGCGGTGTGCAGCAGACGCTCGGTGCCCTGCTGTGACCGCAAGGTCAGCCCCAGGTCCAGGAGGGTGTCCGGCACTGTCATTTATAACTCCCATCAATTACTATCCATGACATGGATCTTAACGATCGGAAATCTAACACCATCCCTTTGCCACCGTCCACGGCGGCAGGAATTGTTGTTGCTTTCTGTGGTGGCCTGCGCGCTGCGGGTGTTTCCGTATCGACGGGAGAAACGATCGACGCCGTCGCCGCCCTGGCGGCAGTGGATTCCTCACGGCGCAACCTGGTGCGGGCGGCGCTGCGGGCCGCCCTGCTCAAGACCGACACGCATGACCGGGTCTTCGACCGGCTCTTCGAGACGTTCTTCCCCGCGTCGCGCGCCGGGCGGCGGGAAGCGGGGCCGGACCGGGCCGGCGGCAGCCATCAGCCCGGTGCAGAGGATCTGCGGGGCCAGCTCGCCGAGGCCCTGCGCCACGGGGACGACGACTCGGTCTCCGTCGCGCTCGAGGACGCGGTGGAACAGTGGGCGGGCATCGGCGATCAGGCGGCCGGCAGCGAGCGGCACCATCTGCAGCGCGTGCTGCGCCGTCTGGACCTCGGCCGGGTGCTCCAGCAGCTCATGCGCAACTCCGCGGACCGGACCGAGCTGGAGCGGCACCTCGACAACGCGGAAGCCCACGCACAGCTCGAGGAAGTGCTGCGCATGCTGAAACAGCTCCTCCGTGAGCGCCTGCAGGACTCGGGAGATCACGAGGCCGTGCCCCAGCCTCACACGCACGGGCTGCAGGACGTGCCCGTCATGGACGCGTCGCCGGACGAGCTGGCCGCGCTGCGCGCTGCCGTACGGCCGCTCGCCCGGCGTATCGCCAGCAGGCTGGGACGGCGGCGGCAGCGCGGCCGCGGGCATCTCGACGTGCGGCGCACCATTCGCGACAGCATGGGCTCCGGCGGTGTCCCGCTGACGCCGCGGATGCGGCGGCGGCATCCGTCCAAGCCCGATCTGGTGGTGCTGTGCGACGTCTCCGGATCCGTCGCCCGCTTCGCGCCCTTCACGCTGTCACTGCTGCACGCGCTGCATGGGGAGTTCGGTCGGGTGCGGTCGTGGGTGTTCATCGACGGCATCGTCGAGGTCACCGACTTGCTCCAGACCGCACCCGGCGTGGTCGACGCCCCTCACCTGCTGGGGCGGCGCGGCCTGGTCGCCGCCGACGGCCGCAGCGACTACGGCCGCGCCTTCGAGGAACATCTGCGGCGCTGGCCGGACGTCGTCACGGGAAAGACCACCGTGCTGGTGATCGGCGACGCGCGCACCCACGACCGCGCGCCCGCGCTCGCGCAGACCAAGGAGCTGCACCGGCTCAGCCGGCGTCTCTACTGGTTCAATCCGGAACCCCGTCCCGAATGGGACACCGGCGACTCCAGGCTGTCGCAGTACGCCGCGCACACCACCAGGGTCTTCGAGGTGTCGACGCTGCGCCAGCTCGGCGACGCAGTCACTCACATCGCCGTCTGACCGTGATGCCAGGCTCGATCCGGCCGAACTCGCCGGCCCACGCATTCCTTCTCCACCCCGCTTCCTCGCCTTCCCTGCCCACCCGGCCGCCCGGACCGGTAAGAGCCGTGGCCAAGCCAACGCACCTCGCACGAACAGGACATCATTCATGACAGCGTTCTCGACCATTGCCGACGTACGCGAAAGGCTCGCGTCGACGGGCTATCTCGCCGACGAGTCGATAGCGACCACCGCCTTCCTCGCCGATCGGCTGGGAAAGCCGATGCTGGTCGAGGGGCCGGCGGGGGTGGGCAAGACGGAGCTGGCCAAGGCAGTGGCACTGGTCACCGGCGCCGACCTGGTGCGGTTGCAGTGCTACGAAGGCCTGGACGAGGCGCGGGCACTGTACGAGTGGAACTACAAGAAGCAGCTGCTGCGCATCCAGGCTTCGCGTGACGGCTCCGCATGGGAGCAGGTCCACGACGACGTATTCGGGGAGGAGTTCCTGCTCGACCGGCCGTTGCTGACGGCCATCCGCCGATCTCAGCCCACCGTGCTCCTCGTCGACGAGGTGGACAAGGCGGACGTCGAGATGGAGGGACTGCTGCTTGAAGTGCTATCCGATTTCCAGGTGAGCATCCCGGAGCTGGGGACGATCACTGCGGTGCGGCGTCCGTTCGTGGTGCTGACCTCCAACGGCAGCCGTGAGCTCTCCGAGGCGCTCAAGCGCCGGTGCCTGTATTTGCACCTGGGTTACCCGACGCCGCAGCAGGAGAGGGAGATCGTGCTCGCCCGCGTACCGCAGGCCGCGGAGCGGCTGGTGGAACAGGTGGTCCGCACGGTGGCGGCCCTGCGTGGCCTTGAGCTGCGCAAGGCGCCGTCGATCGCGGAGACCATCGACTGGACCCAGACCCTGATGGCTCTCGGCCATGACGAGCTGGATGGTGAGACGGCCCGCAGGACACTCGGCGTCGTGCTCAAGAACCTGAGCGATCAGGAGCGGGCCGTCGAGGCGTTGTCCCTGGGCTGAGCGGCGGCCTGGGTCGGTGACCCGTGGCAGCCGGCCGCGGGTCACCGGGCCGGGCGGCCGCCGACGGCCGAAGCCCGGTCTGCTGGGCGGCCTTGTGCTGCCCGCAGGCCCGTTTCCGTTGTCCTGGCATGCGTAACGCCCGGCAGCGGCGGGGAGATCCCTGCCGCTGCCGGGCGTTGCGTTCGGCCTACTGGTCGGAGGCGAGGCGGAATGTGTAGTCCAGCCGACACCACGGGCCGTCGAGGACGCGGCCGTCGGGGGTGGGGCCCTTGTGCTCTTCGAAGTCGATGATCAGAGCGTCCTTGACGCCGAAGACCGTGTCCCCGCCGATGTAGTCACCGCCCGCGACGAAGAGCTGGGTGATCAGCGTCTTACAACCGGGAGCGCTGATCATGAAGTGGATGTGCGGGGCGCGGTAGGGGTGGCGGCCCGTGTTCCTGAGCATCTGCCCCACCGGGCCGTCGTCGGGGATGGGGTAGGCCACAGGCACGATCGACCAGAACGTGAGCCGGCCGTCGTCGTCGGTGTGGAAGCGGGCGCGCAGCACCGGGCCGTCCTGGTCGGGCAGTTGGACGTCGTAGAAGCCGTCCTCGTTGGTCTGCCAGACGTCGACGACCGCGTCGGCCAGTGGTGTGCCCTCGGCGTCGGTGACCTGCATGTCCGCGTACAGGGCTGTTCCGGGGAGGCCGTCGGCGATGTCGGCACCCTGCTCACGTGGCGGCGGGCCCTCGACGTAGAACGGGCCGAGGACCGCGGAGGGTGTGGTCTGCGCGGTGCGGGAGTTGGTGAGGGCGTCCACCGCGCTGGAGACTCCGAGGGTGTCGGAGAGCAGGATGAACTCCTGCCTGGTGGGGCTGCAGATCTCCCCGGCGCGGGTGAGGAAGTCGATCGCGTGGCGCCACTCGGCTTGGGTCAGCTCATTGTCTGCGGCGAAGCCGTGCAGGCGGCTTACCAGGTCGGTGAGCAACTGCCGTGCCCTGGGGTTGGGAGCATGGTCGAAGCTCGCCGTGACCTGGCCCAGCAGCGTGTGCAGGGTGGCGGTGAGCGGGTCGGCCGCCGGCGGGCGGCCGCCGGACCAGGCGTCGTTGAGCAGGATGGTGATTCCCTCGGAGGTCACCGGACGGGGGTTGGGATAGGGCTTGGCGGTGGCGAGTTCTACGGCGCGGGGAAGATCATCCTCGCTCAGGCCCAGCTCACGCAGGGACAGCGGGCCGCCGAGCTCGGCGATCAGGTCGTAGACGGCGGTCGCCGCGTCGGGAAGGACCCCGGCTCCCGGACCGGCGAGCGCGCCCGCGATCCGGCGCATGGCCTCCGGGGCGCCGGGTGCGTTGTATGCCATGGCATGCGGCAGTACGACCGTGTGCGTGGGCGCGTGCGGCAGGTCGAAGGAGCCGCCGAGGGTGTGACACAGTTTGTGGTGCAGTCCCATGCCGACTGCGCCGAGGCAGGTACCCGCCAGCCAGGCGGCCTCCAGTGCCTCGGCGCGGGCGTCACGGTCGGCGGGGTCGGCGACGATCTGCGGCAGGGCGCCGCCCAGCAGGGAGATCGCCCGGAGTGCCAGCTCGTCGATGACGGGGTTCGCCTGTGGCGAGTACAGCGCCTCCACTGCGTGCGCCATGGCGTTGATGCCGCTGGTCACCGACAGAGAGACCGGCATCCCGAGGGTGAGCTCGACGTCGTAGACGACCGTCTCCGGAAGGATCTCCGGCGAGGACCGGGTGGTCTTGACGCCGTTCTCGGTTTCGCCGAGGACCGGGGTGACCTCGGAGCCGGCGTAAGTGGTGGGGACGATGACCTGCGGCAGTCCGGTGCGCACGGCCACGGCTTTGGACAAGCCTGTGGTCGAGCCTCCGCCGACCGCGACCAGACAGTCCGCGTCCAGGTCGGCGGCGGTCTTGCGGGCTCGTTCGGTGACGTCGACCGGGGTGTGCATCGCGGCACCGGTGAACGTGCCGACAGCCAAGGGGCCCAGCACCTCTCGCGCCCGCTCGGCCAGGTCCGCCTGCCCAGGAGTGGCCAGGACCAGTACCCGGGCACGGCCCAAGTGCTCCACTTCCTGACGCAGGCGATCCAGGGTCCCTGCGCCGAACACAACCCGTGTGGCGGGACTGGAGTAGAGGAATTCCCTCATGCGGCTCTCCGTACTGCGCGGCATGGCGATACCCGGCGTGTCCGGGATCGCTGCTGAGGAAGTATGGGCTGCGCCGCCGCCCGATCTCCTGCACCATCCTGCCGCCACCGCTGCACAAAACCCGCGACGACGCTATCCGCGACGACGCAGCTCGGCGGGGGTACTGCCCAGCTGCGCACGGAGCACCCGCGTGAGGTGTTCCTGGTGAGAGAACCCACAGCGAGCGGCCACCTCGGCGATGGGCAGGACGTCCGTGCGCAGCAACCGTGCGGCCTGCTCCACCCGCAGCCGCATCAGGTAGCGGTGAGGGGGCTGCCCGGTACGGGCTTTGAACGCACGGGCGAACTGGCTGATGCTCAACCCCGCCGCAGCAGCCAAGTCCTCGAGCGGCAGAGGATCGGACAGCCGGGCGTCCATCAGCTCCCGCGTCACCATGAACTGCCGGTCGGTGAGGCCCGCAGGCCTGGCGGGGGCGACCGGAGCGCGGCGCCGGTCGCTGTGCCGCCAGGCCAGCTGGACGGCGATGGTGAGTCCGAGCTGGTCGACGTACGTGCGGCTGACCGGCTCCCGATTCCGCGCCACACCGTCCAAGGCCAGGACCGCCTGCTCGAGCAGGGGATCCGTGACGCCGAATTCTTCCGTCAACCGAACCGTCCGGTCCGACTCGTCGACAGCCTGCTGCAGGGTCTCTTCCGCCAGGTAGACATGAACTGTCCGGAGCTGCTCACGGAGCTCCACCTCCAGCGCTGTCCCTGCCGGATGCAGGAACAACCCGCCCGGCGGTATCCGACGGGTGTCGGTCAGTCCCCGCCGTCCGCGGCGCACCGTGACCGGGCCGTCCAGGTGCAGGATCAACAGGTGACTCCGCGCCCCGTCGAAGGCATTCCGGTACGGCCGCTCAGCCTGGGTGGACAAATACAATCCGCTCCAGCCGAGACCAGCACTCGTATGTACCGGGCGCACCCACGGTTGCCGGAGGATTCCAAGAGTGTCCTGGACGCTCAGTTCTTGCATCGGCTCCAGCTCCCTGCCGAGTACGTCAGCGGACCGGCTCTACCACCGAGCATAGGCTGACAGACTGGGATACGGAACGCTCATCGCCAGATTAGTTGAAAGCGAAACCTCAGAGGATCCCGTGCACGCTCACCCCCGGCGCCAGCCGACGCTCGGGCGCTTGTGGGCGCCGGGCCGAGCAGGGCCGGTGGGCTGTCGCCACGTGAACCGGCCCGACGCGATGCCGTCAGCCAGCCCCGCTCAGCCAGCCGCCTCGCCCCGAACCGCACCCCCTCGATCTTCGCGGGCACCGGCTCCGGCTGAAGCCCAGCGGCAAGCTGCTTCGCCGCGATCCCCTCGCCCTCGCCCTCACCCGCACCGGATTCCACCAGCTCGACGATCCGCCGTTAGTTCACCGCGAGCGCGTCCACCGCCGCCGCCTCGTGCCAGCGCGGCACGACGGACCCCACAGCCGAAGCCGGGGCCTTCTCGCTCCCGGCCGACACCTCCTGCACACCGGCAGCGGGTGCCTGCGCCTGTTCGCCCCCAGCAGCCGGGGCTCGGCGAGCTCCGTCCGGGCGATCATCCGCCGCTCCAACACTGCCTCCGCATCAGCGAGTTCAGCCGTGATCCGCTCCATCTCCGCGCGAAGCTCCTCCGCCCGCACCCGGGCAGCCACCTCCCGCTCGCAGCGACACGAAACCATGCCTGAACAGCGGAAACTCAATGCTCATACCCGGAAAGACAACGGCCTCTCAGCTTGACTCTGTCGGGGATCTTGGAGTTGTCGAGGTCAGATGCCCAGGGTTCGCCAGGACTTCACCCGGGGAATCTCACGCTGGTCGAGGTAGTCCTGGAAGGCAGTCGGTCGGCGGGGCGTGGGGGTTTCCTCGGTCGGTGGCAGTCCGCTGAGGCGCTCGATGTTGACGGCGATGGCCGTCAGGACGTGCTGGATGTGGGCCTTTCCCTGTCCGCGGTAGCGGCAGCGTCGCATGCCGTGTCCGTGGGCGAACTCGTTGACCGTGCTCTCTACTCCGGAGCGGACCGCATAGCGGGCCTTCCACTCGGCGGTCTGTTGCTCAGTGCGGACGCGGAGTTGTGCGCGCAACGAAGTGGTCAGGCGCCTGCTCGCCGACACCTGCGAGATATGCGGATCCCGCAATAGTGTCGAAGTGCACCACGTTCGGCACCTGAAGGATCTGAGCGTCCGGGGACGAGCTCCCAAGCCCGCCTGGGCCCAAATGATGGCCGCGCGCCATCGGAAGACCCTGGTCGTCTGCCGTGTCTGTCACGAGGACATTCACTTCGGCGAAAGTCGCTCGCGGCAGAACTCATGAGAAGAAAAGGCACTGGAGAGCCGGATGCGGTTACAAGCCGCACGTCCGGTTCGGTGGGGGGCCGTTGGAAAAGGGCCTGGTCACAGGCACCTCGCTGGCGGCCTACCCAACCGCACGGCGGGTTCGGCGAGAGGTCCGGAGAAACGGACCGGGAGCAATCCCGGCACCGCGCTCCGGGCCTACTCAGCGGAGTCGTCGCAGAGCGTCACCCGGCAGGTCGATTTGCGGGCGTGCTCACACCTGTTCCTGGTAGACCCTGATTTCCGTGGGATGGAAATTGCGGACGATCGTCCAGAACTCGTGAAGCCCGAGGCCATCAACCCAGCGGTCGAGTTCCTCGTCCGTGTCGTGGAAGAACCAGGAATCGAAGTGCCCCAGCGCCCGAAGTTGAGGGACGGGTTCGTACCGAAGTTCGCAGTGGAGCTGGATGTAATGATCATGCTCGCCTGAGGCATCGTTGACCTCGAACTGCCGGGCAAAGTCCAGAGTGAAGGCAGGCGGCCCGTCGAAGGCGTGGGTCCCGTACTGACAGAGCAGGCCATCTGCGTCGGGTGTGTTCGCGGTGTCGAATCGTTGTGAGCCGAAGCGCACGAACCTCAGCCACACCTCGTCCAAGTCCAGTTCGGCGAAAGGCCGTTGTCCAGGGCTCACTTCATATCGAAGTCGCTCCTGGGCCTGCTCTATGGGCAGTCTCCTCGGCATTCCTGTCCTTCTTGGTCTCGAGGGAATCTGAAGTCTCGCGGCGATCTTCTCAGCCCGTCACCGCCGCTGACGTGCCCAGGGTTGGCTGCAGAGCCTGTGGTGAGACGCTATTGGAGCAGGATCATCTTGCGGAGGAGTTCGAATCCGGCACGGCCGTAGAGCTGCCTCTTGATCTTCTTGATGCGGTTCACGGCACCTTCTGTGCCGCCGGAGCTCCAGTGCACCGTGAGTCCGGCGATCACGGCTTCGAGGTCGGTGGTGAGTCCGTGGGCGAAGCCGGTCATCCCCGGCAGCCGTGTAGCGCGGGCGGTGCTGATCCAGTCCGGCAGGTCGGCGCCGGTGCGCCGGGCGAGCATCTGGGTGAAGGCGCGTACGAGTTGGTGGGTTTGATCCAGCTCGGGGCAGGCGTCGAGGACGGCCTTGAGCTGGGTGGTTTCGTCTTCGGTGAGGGTGTCGGGGTGGCGGGTGATCCAGCCGACGACGGTGCGCACGGACGGCGCCGCAGCGGTCGGCGTGGGTGCATCGGGCCACTCCAAGCGGCTGCGGGCCCAGTCTCGCAGGCTGCTGTAGGGCACTCGGTGGCCTCGCGTGGCGAGTTCCTCGCGCAGGTCCTTGATAGTGATCACGCCGTCGGTGTCGTCGATGCGCCGTTGCAGGTAGGACTGGTGCACGTCGAGGTGGCTGGAACGGGTTCGGCGTCCGGTGACCATGTCCTGCCAGCGGGCGGCCCGTGCGTATCGCTGGACAGTGTGCCGTCCCCAGCCGAGGTGGCGGGCGATGGCCCGCAGCCCCATTCCCTCCCTCAACAGGCCGTGGACCAGGGCATGATGGGCCCGCATCCGCTCGGCCCTGCGGCCGGCGGGCAGCTCGATCTCGGCGGTCCGTGTGCTGGTGGTCGCAGGAGCCGGTGGTGGGGCGGCGATGCGAAGGCAGTCGCGATGCGCCGCGACGCACTTCTCAACGGCCTGGTTGAGGTTCTGGAGAATATGGAACCGGTCCGCGACCTGCAGCGCGTCCGGGGCGCCGAGCGCGGCACCCTCTACGCGCCCGCACGATCCCTGCAGATCACTTCTACTCCTGGATGCGCCCTCAGCCAAGCCGCCAGCGGCGCGGCCTCGCGGCCCGGCAACACATCGATGGGGCGGTGGCGTTCACCATCCGTGATCACGGTGGCGTAAGCGTGGCCGCGGCGGGTGGCGAAATCGTCGACCCCGACCGCCTGCGGCGTGTTGAACTGCGGATCCGGCAAGGCCATCACCCGGCGCAGAAGCGTCATCCGACCAGCATCAAGGCCCAGTTGGGCCGCCATCCGGGCGCCAGCCCGTCCCGCCAGTGCGAGCCCGATGTACCCCAGGAGACGGCCGAGCCGGGTGGTGAAACGCGAGTACGGGCACGTCAGCCATGCGAACGATTCGACGAACGTGCGGCGCGGACATGTCCTTGTGTCACAGACGAACCGCCGGACCTTCAACAGGATCACGACGCTCCGCTCACCGAGCGGAAGATCCCGCAGTCTGCGCTGGTAGGAGCCGTGCACCCGATCTGAGGGGCAGCCGCAGTCAGGGCAGGTCGCGCCTGTCGTGCGGCCTTTGGCCACGATGTCGATCGTTCCGAAGGCGGCGGTCACCTTCTCGACGTCCATCTCGTCGATTCCGTCGAACACGAGCGTCTTCCAGAACAGTGCGTCGGTCTGCATGACCTGCACCGTCACTGGCTGCCGCTGCGGAAAGCGGAGTTCTGCACCGACTTGACGGAGCGTCAGCATCCGTTGATCGGGTGCACAGCGCACGCGGCCTCACGGAGAAGCAACTCTCCACATTCGAACACCGTAGTGACGCTCTGCGACGACTCCACAAGATCTGTGCCAGAGCCCAAAAGAAGCCGCCCTAGCCAGACGGGCGCGTGGTCCGCTACCGGATCATCGACCCGATCACCGCGACCTACTCAAACTGCGTCAGCGGGAATGGCTGAGCGGCGACGACCTTCCGGCGGACGCACGGCCATCAACCGCATCTCAGACCCATCCTCTGTGCACCGGCTCGGATCGACCCACGTGCCCGGCGGGAAGACGCGCCGACCACATACAACCGAATGAGCCCGAGGCACCGATGTCCCTTGAAGACGGGCTTCGGACCGCACACACACCCGATACAACCCGGTCTGCCCGGTCGGCAGTGGACCGGGAGGAGAACGGCGGTGTGGCCGGCGGTAAACGCTGGATCCTGTCACCGGCCACCCTCGGCTCGCTTCCTGGCCACATCGCCAACGCCCACACCCTTCGGCCGTGCCGAATTCGACGACGACTCATGGGGACTCGACTTCCAGCACGAACCAACCCGCAAGCAGCGTCCGCAGGAGCCGACATCACCCGCTATGCGGACCGACTCAGCTACTGGCCCTCAGCCTGAGACATCCGGACAACCGAAGGGCGCTTTCACCGCCGCACGGGGAGGTTCAGTCCGGCGCGTCCCGCGACACCCGAGAGGGCGCCATTGGCAGCTGCCTCGAAATGCCGTAAGCAATGTCACCTGTCCCGGCCCGGGCACGGCTCGCTAGAGGACGCGCCATCGGTGCTCAGGTTCAACCAGAGCAGGCCGACAAGGAGACACCTCGTACATGTACTTCCGAGTGCATCAGAATCCGAGATGTCTCCTGTAGAGCGACACTGGACCACATTTGACACCCAGAATGCCCGAATATGTCGCATGGACAGCAGACAGAAACGACGACACCTACAGCCCGGATTCGACCCGGATTCGACCCCGAGAGTTTGTTCGGTCAGTAAACATTGCCTCTGGCCTGCGAAAATGCGGAGCGGCAGACGAGCCGAGCTATACGCCGGGTTCTGTTCCGGGGGTTCTCGCGAACCGCCCGGCGACGGCCATCCATCTAGGGCCGACGTTGCCGTCGGCCTCGTGCGGTCTACCCGCGGACTTGGGCGGGCAGCCCTCGAACGTCCGCGCAGTCGCGTCCTTTCCAAGCCTGGGAAGGACGCTCCCTTTTGACCTTGCTCCGGGTGGGGTTTACCTAGCTGCCCAGGTCACCCTGGGCACTGGTGGTCTCTTACACCGCCGTTTCACCCTTACCCGGCGCCTGAGCGCCGGGCGGTCTGTTTTCTGTGGCACTGTCCCGCGGGTCACCCCGGGTGGCCGTTAGCCATCACCCTGCCCTGTGGAGCCCGGACGTTCCTCGGGAAGCCCCCTAGGGGGACTCCACGCGGCCGTCCGCCCGGCTCGTCTGCCGTGGCGACCATGTTACCGGGCGGCCGGGAGTCCTCCGCTCGGCCGCAGCCTCGGCCCCCGGCCCCTCCGCCGTCTCGGCTCCCACACCCCGCACCGTCTTGGCCCCCGGCCCCGACACCGTCTCCGGCCCCGCCTCCGTCGTCGCCGTCGTCGCCAGGAACGACCCCGCCAGAATCAGGGCGAAAGCCGCAAGGATCGGTGCCGTGAGTGGTTCGTCCAAGAAGATCGCTCCGGCCGCCACCGCCACCGCCGGGTTGACGTAGGTGAAGACCGTCGCCCGGGTCGGGCCCACCTCTCGGATCAGTTCGAGGAAGGCGACGAAGGCCAGCGCGGTGCAGATCACTCCCAGGCCGGCCAGCGAGGCCAGGACCGGCGTCGAGGGCATGGCCGTCGGCCGGGTCAGGGCCGCCGCCGGGGCGTATACCAGCGCCGACAGGAGCAGGACCGGGGCTATCAGTTGCAGCGTGGGGACCTGCTTGAGGTGGCGGGCCATGATCAGGGGGGCCGTGGCGTAGCCGATCACCGTGATCGCCACCTCCGCGAGGGCGAGGGCACTGCCTCCCGTGAGGTGGGGGATCGTGAGGACCGCGACCCCGGCCAGGCCCAGTACCAGGCCCGTCAGCCGCCGTACCCCCAGGTGTTCCGCGTCGCCGAAGAAGCGGGCCAGGCAGACGCCCACGATCGGTACGCCCGCGATCAGCAGGCCGGCCGTGGAACTGGAGAGATGGCGTTCGGCGTCGGTCAGGGTCCACCAGGGGCCGATGACCTCGATGACGGCGAAGGCGAGCATCGGGCGCCAGTGGTTCCTCACCACGCGGATCAGGTTTCCCTGGCGGATCGCGAAGGGGAGCAGCAGGGCCGCGCCCAGGGCACAGCGTACGAAGACGACCATGGACGGTGAGACACCCTCCACGGCCACTTTGATCATCAGATAGGGGATGCCCCAGAGGACTCCCATCAGGGAGAAGAGGAACCAGCCACGTGCGTTCATGGGGAGAGTTTCGGGCCGCCGCGCGTGGGGCGTCTTGAACGTGGTTGCGCGCCGAGTCACTGACGCCCGACCTGCCCGCCCGACCTGCACGTATCGGCTACGCCCGCACTCTCGCCCTGCACGTACCGCCTACGCCCTGGCCCCCGCCCTGAACGCACGTACCGCCTACGCCCCCACCCCCGCCCGGTACGCCGCCGGTGTCACCCCCAGCACCCGTCCGAACCACCTCGTCATATGGGCCTGGTCCGCGAAGCCCACCTGGTCGGCGGCCTCCGCCGGGCGGACTCCGGTCTCCAGCAGCCCGCGCGCCCTGTTCACCCGGTACTGGGCCAGCCAGGCGTACGGGGGCATGCCCATGGTCGTACGGAAGGCGCGGAGGAGTTGGTAGCGGGAGAGGCCCAGGTCGGTGGCGAGGTCGGCGAGGGAGGGTGGGGTGCGGAGTTCGTCGGCGAGGCGGTCCCGTACGGCGTGGGCGATGGTGTGTGCGCCGGGGACGGTGTCGGGGGCCGGGCGGGACGTGGAGTGGCGGCGGGCCAGGGCCGTGAGCAGCCAGGGGAGGCGGGACTCGGCCTCCAGGGGGTCGGGGCAGGTGCTCAGCTCCAGGTGGGCGGTGCTCAGGGCGGCGGCCAGTTCGGGGTCGTGGAGGAGGGGCTCGCGGAAGTGCGGTACGCCGCCGAGGATGCCGTCGGTGAGGAGGGCGGGGGCCGGGTAGAGGGCGCGGTAGGCGTAGGAGCCGTAGGCCGACTCGCCGGTGTGGGGTTCGCCGGGGGCCAGGACGACGATCGAGCCCTCGCGTGCCTTGAGGGCGCCGCCCCGGTAGTCGATGCACGAGGCGCCCATCACGCAGATGCCCACGCTGAACTCCTCGTGCGTGTGCGGAGCGTAGCGATGGCGGTCGAAGCGGGCGGTGAGGAGATCGAGGGGACGGCCGGGACTGCCGAGGGTGGCCCGTATCCAGCTCGTCTCGCCGCGTCCGCTCACCTCCGCCTCCCCTCCCCGGCCCCCGCGCCGGTCCGTGTGTCCTCCGCCCCGGGCCAGGGTACGCCCGGCGGTCTCAGGTGAAGTCCAAGGTCTCCAGGTCGAAGTCGAAGGGCTCGGGGAGTGTGATCGGCTTGCCGAAGGGCTGCCTGCACACCCCGCGGTAGTCGTCGCCCTTCGGGTCGCTGAACAGCGTGACGGAGGAGGCGTCGCGGTCGACGAGCAGGTAGAGGGGGATGCCGCCGCGGGCGTAGCAGCGGCGTTTCGCCTCTCGATCGACCTTGGGCTTGGTCGACGTGGCCTCAAGGACCATGGCGACGCCCTCGCAGGGCATCCAGGAATCGGCGGTTCGGAAGAGCCCCAGCTCCAGGGGAGCGAAAGTGATGTCCGGGATCACGTGGTTCTTCGGGCAGGCTTCCCCGCTCTTGAGCTTCAGCCCCTTGTTTCCGGAAAAATCCATGTCGACCTGGGACCGCCTGATCACCTGCCGCGCCGTCCGGCTGATGTAGTGCTCGTGCTCTCCGTCCGGCGGCGGCGTCACGACGATCTCCCCCTCGATCAGTTCCGCCCGGAAGCCCTCCGGGGTGTCCAGGGCGAGAAACCCCTCCAGCAGGACTTCTTCCTGCGTGACGGGCTCATGGGCCATGGCAGTCATGTCACGCCCCTCCTTCTTCGGTCGCTCGCCATGCTGGGACATCGGCTGATCACCTGGCCGTGAGATCGGGAACCGTTCCCTCGATCGTGGCACACCCTCGCGGCCGCCGATCGTGGCACACGCTCGCGGCCGCCGTCAGGCGTCGTCCCCGACCACGTCCGGTGTCGCTTGACCCTTCCGCAGCGTCAACGTTTCTACTGGTCCCATGCGGATCGGAGAGCTGGCCGCGGCCGTCGGGGTGACCACCCGGGCGGTGCGGCACTATCACCAGCTGGGGCTGTTGCCGGAGCCGGAGCGGCGGGCGAACGGGTATCGGGACTACACGTTGCGGCACGCGGTCGTGCTCGCGCGGATTCGGCGGCTGACCGAGCTGGGGCTCGGGCTCGCCGAGGTACGGGATGTGCTCGCGGACGACGCCGGGCGCGAACTCGCCGAGGTGCTGGAGGAGTTGGACGAGGATCTCGCCCGGCAGGAGACCGCCGTGCGGGAGCGGCGGGCGCGGTTGCGCGTCCTGATGGAGGACGCGCGGGCGGGGCGGTTGCCCGCCGAGGGGCCCGTGTCGCCCGAACTCGCCGCGCTCTTCGGGAAGTTCGGGCCCGTGCCCCACTCCCCCATGGCCGCCAAGGACCGTGAGGTGTTCGCGCTCCTGGAGACCACCGCCACACCGGAGGCACGGGAACGGCTCCTGGCCGGGCTGGAGAGCATGACGGCCGCCCCGGGCGCCGTGGAGCGCGCGCACGAGGCGTACGCGCTCCTCGACGCCCTCGCCGACGCCGACCCCGACGACCCCCGAGTGAACGAGGCCGCCCGGCTGCTGGCCGACCTCATCCCACCGGACCTGGTCCCGCCCGACACCGTCGTCGACGACGACAGCGACACCGCCGGCGGCAACGGCGGCACCGGCTTTCTGCGCGCCTTCTACGCCGACTTCGCGCCCGCCCAGGCGGAGGCCATCCGCCGCACGCTACGGATACTGAGGGAGGACCGCCGATGAGGTCGATGAGGTCGATGAGATCGATGAGATCGATGAGGCCGACATGGCCGAAGGAACAGGTCAGGGGTGCCGGGCGGATCGGTCGCGCCCTGCTGCGTCATGAGCTGCTGCTTCTCGCCGGTCTCTGCCGCTGGATCTGCCGTCGTCCGCACGGTGTCGGGGCGGCGGGGCGGGCGTTCGGGTACGCGCGGGGGCAGGGGGCCATGCTGTTCGGCTTCGCGTTCGTCTGCGTCATCGAGACGGTGATGATGTCCTTCCTGCTGCGCGGTCTCCCGACCGTGCACCACGCCTTCCTCGTCGTCGACATCTACACCGCCGTGATCATCATCGGGCTGCACGCCGCCTCCGTGACCCGGCCCCACGTCCTCACCGGGACGACCCTGCGTCTGCGCCGCTACGTCGCCCTGGACGTACACGTCCCGCTCACCGCCATCGCCTCCGTCCACCGCGAACTGCGGACGACACACAAGAAGCGGGACGGCGAACTCGACCTCGACATCGCCTCCCAGACCAACGTCACCCTCGAACTGGCCGAGTCCGTCGAGTACGTGACCTTCTTCGGCCGCCCGAGGACCGTCCGCACGATCCGTCTCAACGCCGACGAGCCCGACCGACTCGTATCCCTCATACGCGAGTTCACGCCGACGGAACCGGAACGAACCGAACCTTCGCCACTCCCGGCTCGGCCCGCGTAAGGCGTACGCGCAGCCGTTCCCCGAGCGGCAGCCGACCACCACCGGACTCGGCACCGGACGCGACGACTTCGCCGATGACCGCCGGGGTCTCCAACTGGACGGTGCCGACGGCCGGTTCGTCTTCCTCCACCTCCACCACCCACCCGTCGAACGTCTCCCCCACTCGATCCCTGAGCAGCGCCGCCTCGACGATGTCCACGCACTCGCGCTCCACCCGGCCCGCCCGCCGGCTGCCCTCGGCCATCTCCTCCGGGAGCGTGTCCAGGGCGGCGAGGACCCAGTCGGGGGGCGGGGTGCCGGCCACGGCCGCGAGGCAGAGTTCCGAGGAGTAGCGGTCGACGAGGCGGCGGAGCGGGGCCGTGCAGTGGGCGTAGGGGGCGGCCACGGCGGAGTGGGTGGTGATGGCGGGGAGGCGGCCGTCGCGGAAGACCGTGTAGCGCGCGCCGCGCAGGAGGGTCGTGCACTCCTGGAGGAAGGCCGCGTGGTGGGGGTCGTGCGGGTCGAGGGAGCGGATCAGCTGGGCGTACGAGACGTGGTGCGGCCAGTCGATGCGCAGGGCCTCGGCGGTACGGCGCAGGCGGCCGACCGCGCCGTCGGGTGCGGCGGGGAGGGTACGCAGCACACCCGTGCCGTGGGCCAGCATCAGTTCGGCCGCCGCCATGCCGGTGAGCAGGGAGATCTGGGCGTTCCACGCCTCGGCGGGGAGGGGGGCGTGGTAGGCGAGTCCGTATGTCTCGTACGTGGGTGTTTCGTGCAGGGGGGTTTCGTACGTAGGTGTTTCGTACATGGGGTCGCTTCCGGACGGGGCGGCCCGTTCGACGATCTCCTGTTCGGGGACGTTGAGGGAGATGCCGCCGCGTTCGGTCTCCAGGCGCTCCCTGAGCTGTCCGATCTCCTTGAGCAGGGCAAGGGGTTCCTCGGCGGTTCCGGTGTCGATGTCCTTCTGTACGGCCGCGTAGTCGAGTTTGGCGCGGCTGCGGACCAGGGCGCGGCGGACGTCGACGGACACGGTACGGCCGTCCGCGTCGAGGTCTAGGGTCCACAGCACCGCCGGGCGGGTGTGGTCCGGGAGCAGACTGGCGGCGCCCTCGGAGAGACAGGCGGGGTGGAGGGGGACCTTGGCGTCGGGGAAGTACAGGGTCATGACCCGGTGGTGGGCCTCGGCGTCGAGTGCGGTGCCGGGGGTGACGAAGGCGGCGACGTCGGCGATGGCGTACCGGACCCGGTAGCCGCCGCGCCCCGGACCGCCGACCGGGCCACTGGACGAACCGCCGGCCGACCCGTTGGCCGGTCGCGCCGACTTGCCCGGTCGCCTCGACAGGTGCATGGCCTGGTCGAGGTCGGTCGCCGTGGGAGGGTCGATGGTGAAGAAGGGGATGTCCGTGGCGTCGTACGAGGGGAGGCGCGGTGCGTGCGCGGCGTGCTCGGCGTCGACCAGGACCTGGAGCGGGAAGGCGTCGGGCACCCGGAGTTCACCGCGCAACGCGCGCAACGCCGTCCGCAACGGGGCCTCGGCGGCGCCCGTGACACGCAGATGGCGACGGGGCATGCGTCGAGCGTAGGCCGGGCCGCCCCGGACGGCACCCCGGTCCGGCCCGACCGGGAAGGCGAGTCCGGCCCGACCGGGAAGGCGACCTGGTCCGGCCCGACCGGGACGGCCCCCGGCACCTGTCCGACCCCCCTTTCCCACCCCGTACGCTGTCGCGGAGCCCTATCCGAAGGAGTGCCCGTGCTCGTCCTGTTGCCCCCGTCCGAAGGTAAGGCGCCCTCTTCGGGTGGTGCCCCGCTGAAGCTGGAGGGGCTGTCCCTGCCGGCGCTCGCCGGGGCGCGGGAGGCCGTACTCGGCGAGTTGGTCGAGTTGTGCGCCGGTGACGAGGAGAAGGCGCGCGAGGTGCTCGGGCTGAGCGAGGGGCTGCGGGGTGAGGTCGCCAAGAACGCCGGACTGCTGACGGCGGGGGCGCGGCCGGCCGGGCAGATCTACACCGGGGTGTTGTACGACGCCCTCGGCCTGGCCTCCCTGGACACCGCCGCGAAGCAGCGGGCGGCGCGTTCACTGCTGGTGTTCTCGGGGCTGTGGGGCGCGGTCCGGGTGACGGACCGGATTCCCTCGTACCGCTGCTCGATGGGTGTGAAGCTGCCCGGCCTCGGCGCGCTGGGCGCGCACTGGCGTACGCCGATGGCCTCCGCGCTCCCCGAGGCGGCCGGGGACGGGCTGGTGCTGGATCTGCGTTCGTCGGCGTACGCCGCCGCGTGGAAGCCGAAGGGCGAGGTGGCGGGGCGGACGGCGGCCGTACGGGTGCTGCACGCGCCCACCCGGAAGGTGGTCAGCCACTTCAACAAGGCGACCAAGGGCCGCATCGTACGGAGTCTGCTGTCGGCCGGGATCGCGCCGAAGGGCCCGGCGGAGCTGGTGGAGGCGCTGCGGGACCTCGGGTATGTGGTGGAGGTGGAGCCGCCGGCGGGGGCCGGGAGCGGGGCCGGCGCCAAGAAGGCGTGGACGTTGGATGTGCTGGTGGACGAGGTGCACTGACGGCTGCGGCGCCGACAGCGCAGGCAGTCACTGAGCCTGGAATTGCAACATACGCAACGCCCATTGCTGAGGATGCTCCTCGGAGGCACGATGAGGGCATGAGCCTGCCGCTGCCCTCCTCGGACGCCCAGCCCTCTTCCGAGGCGCCCTCCGTCTCCGTGCTGGACCTCGCCCCCGTCGTCCCCGTCGTCGTGATCGAGGACGTCGCCGATGCCGTGCCGCTGGCGCGGGCGCTGGTGGCGGGTGGGCTGCCGGCGATCGAGGTGACGTTGCGGACGCCCGCCGGGCCGGGCGCGATCCGGGCGATCGCCGAGGAGGTGCCGGACGCGGTGGTCGGCGCGGGGACCGTCATCACTCCGGCGCAGGTGAGGGAGTCGGTCGCGGCGGGCGCCCGCTTCCTGGTCAGCCCCGGCTGGACGGACGTACTGCTGGAGGCGATGCGGGCGTCCGGGGTGCCGTTCCTGCCGGGGGTGTCGACGGTGTCGGAGGTCGTGGCGCTGTTGGAGCGGGGGGTGCGGGAGATGAAGTTCTTCCCCGCTCAGGCGGCGGGCGGTACGGCGTATCTGAGGTCGATCGCGGGGCCGCTGCCGCAGGCGCGCTTCTGCCCGACGGGAGGGATCGGCCCGGCCAACGCGCCGGAGTACCTCGCCCTCCCCAACGTCGGCTGTGTGGGCGGGACTTGGATGCTCCCGGGGGACGCGTTGGCCGCGCGGGACTGGGGCCGGGTCGAGACGCTGGCCCGGGAGGCCGCGGCGCTCCGCGCCCCGTGAGTGAGGCTCAGCGCAGGGGTGAGGTGTCGTTGAGGAGGCGGAGGGTGGCGTTGCCGTCGGCGTAGTACGCGAGGGCCGTGAGGGAGGCCGCCGAGAGCTCCATGCGGAACAGGGACTCCGGGGGTGCGCCGAGGGCCAGCCGTACCAGGGTCTTGATGGGCGTGACATGGGTGACGAGCAGGACGGTACGGCCCCGGTGGGTCACGACGAGTTCGTCCCGGAGGGCGGCGACGCGTTCGGCTACGGCCGCGAAGCTCTCGCCGCCGCCGGTGGGTTCGGCGTCCTGCGAGGTCAGCCAGGCGTTCATGTCGTCGGGGTACCGCTCCCGCACCTCGCCGAAGGTGAGCCCCTCCCAGGCGCCGAAGTCGGTCTCGCGCAGCCCGTGTTCGACCTTGACGGGGAGCCCCAGCCGGGCCGCGACGATCCCCGCCGTCTCCCGGCACCGGGCGAGCGGCGACGACACGACCTCCTGGATCGTCCCGCGAGCGGCCAACGCCACGGCGACCCGCTCGGCCTGGTACCGGCCGACCTCGGAGAGGGACGGATCGGAACCCCCGCTCCCCGAGAACCGCTTCTGCGGCGTCAGCGAGGTCTCACCATGCCGCAACAGCACAAAGGTGGCCGGCGCCCCGAGATCGGGCGCCGCACTGGCGATGTTCTTGGCGGCCCGGATGTCGGCGGCGGCTTTACGGGAGGCCGGGGAGGCGGCCGACGCGGAGGAGGCGGCCGAACGAGGAGGGGCAGAGGACGGGCGGGGAGGGGCAGAGGACGGGTGGAGAGGGGCAGAGGACGGGCGGGGAGGGGCAGAGGACGGGTGGAGAGGGGCAGAGGACGGGTGGAGAGGCGTGACCGGGTCGGAGGTGGGAGCGGCCGAGGTGGGGGCGGAGGCCGACTCGGAAGACCGAGCCGTACCCGAGGGGACGGCCGGCCTGGAGGAGGTGGCCGCAGCCGGAGACGGGGCAGGCCGGGAAGGCTCGGCAACCCTGGAAGACTCAGCCGGTCGGGATGGCTCAACCGGTAGGGATGGCTCAACCGGTAGGGATGGCTCGCCCGGTAGGGAAGACTCAGCCACTCGGGAGGGCTCAGCCGGTGGGGAAAGCTCGGCTAGCCGGGAAGACTCGGCCGGTCGGGATCGCTCGCCCGGCCGGGGAGACTCAGCCACTCGGGAGGGCTCAGCCGGTAGGGAAGACTCAGCCGGTCGGGATCGCTCGCCCGGCCGGGAACACTCAGCCACTCGGGAGGGCTCAGCCGGTAGGAAAGGCTCAGCTACCCGGGAAGACTCGGCCGACCGGAAAGGCTCAGCCGGTAGGGAAGACTCGGCTGGTCGGGATGGCTCGGCTGGTCGGGATGGCTCGGCCGACCGAAAAGGCTCGCCCGGCCGGACAGACCCCGCCGGCCGGGCAGCAGAGGCTGTGCCCGAGGGCAGAGGCTGGGCGTCGGCGACAGGTGCCGAAGGCAGTGCCTCGGGGTCCGGTGCCGAAGGCAGTGCGTCGGCGTCCGGTGCCGAAGGCAATCCCTCACCGACCGGCGCCGAAGACAGTCCCTCACCGACCGGCGCCGAAGGCAATCCCTCACCGACCGGCGCCGAAGACAGTCCCTCACCGACCGGCGCCGAAGGCAATCCCTCAGCCTCCCCCCGCGCCTTCGCCAAAGCCGCCCGGATCTTCGCCGCACCGGCAGTGGCGTCGCCAGGCGGACCGGCCGTCGCGTCGCCAGGCGGACCGGCCGCCGCATCCCCAGGCCCACCAGCCGCCACATCGCCAAGCCCACCAGCCGCCACATCCCCAGGCCCACCAGCCGCCACATCCCCAGGCGGACCGGCCGCCGCATCCCCAGACCCACCAGCCGCCACATCGCCAAGCCCACCAGCGGTCGCGTCGCCCGGCGGACCAGCGGGTTCGGGGGCCGGCGGACCGGCGGGTTCGGGGGCCGGCGGACCGGCGGGTTCGGGGGCCGGCGGACCGGCGGGTTCGGGGGCCGGCGGACCGGCGGGTTCGGGGGCCGCCCCCTTCGCCGACGTCCCCATCCCCCTCGCCGCCCCCGCCGACCGCAGGTCCAGCTCCGCCGTCGATGTCGACGGGGACCAGGACTCCCCCCGCTTCCCCGCGTCCATCGCCTCGTTGGCCAGGCGGTCGGCGTGTTTGTTGTCGGCTCGGGGGACCCACTCGTAGGTGACGCGGTCGGGCGGGAAGATGCCGGCGGCCTCGGCGGCCAGGGGTTTCATGCCGGGGTGTTTGATCTTCCAGCGGCCCGACATCTGCTCGACGACCAGCTTGGAGTCCATACGGACGCGGACGACCGCCGTCGGGTCAAGGGCGTACGCCGCCCTCAGGCCCGCGATGAGGCCCCGGTACTCGGCGACGTTGTTCGTGGCGACCCCGATGTACTCGGCGGCCTCCAGCAACGTCTCCCCGGTCACCCCGTCCAGCACGACCGAGCCGTAGCCCGCGGGCCCCGGGTTGCCCCGGGAACCCCCGTCGGCCTCGACGATGAACTCCCGCACGTCACCAGCCCCTTACCTCTGGACCGCCTCAACGGCCGCCGCCCGCCGCCCGATACGTCGACCGTCAGTACGCCGACCCCGGTACGCCGACCCCGGCCGCCCTCCGCCCCTCAGGCCCCGACTCAGACCCCGACCCAGACCCCCGACTCAGAGCCCCGACTCAGAGCCCCGACTCAGCCGTACGCACCAGAATCCGGCGGCAGTTCTCGCAGCGGACCACGGTGTCGGGGGCCGCCTTGCGGATCTCGTTCAGTTCGGTGATGGCCAGCTCCTGGCGGCACCCCTGGCAGGTGCGGGCGTACAGCTTGGCCGCCCCGATGCCGCCCTGCTGCTCGCGCAGCTTGTCGTACAGCTTCAGCAGATCGGCGGGGACGGACCCGGCGATGACCTCGCGCTCCTTCGTCACCGTCGCCACCTCCCCGTCGATCTCCTCGAACGCGGCGTCCCGGCGCGCGGTCGCGTCGTCGACCTTGCCCTGCACGGCGCCGACCCGCTCGGTCAGCTCGGCGACCCGCTCCTGCGCGGACTCCCGGCGCTCCATGACCTCCAGGACGATGTCCTCCAGGTCGCCCTGCCGCTTGGCGAGGGAGGCGATCTCGCGCTGGAGGTTCTCCAGGTCCTTCGGGGAGGTGACGGCACCGGAGTCGAGGCGCTGCTGGTCGCGGGTGGCGCGCTGGCGCACCTGGTCCACGTCCTGCTCGGCCTTGGTCTGCTCGCGGGCGGTGTCGCTCTCCTCGGTCTGCGCGGCCACCAGCAGGTCGCGCAGCTGGGTGTGGTCCTTCGTCAGCGACTCGATCTCGGCGTGCTCGGGCAGCGACCTCCGCTTGTGCGCCAGCTGCTGCAGGCGGACGTCGAGGGCCTGGACGTCGAGGAGTCGGATCTGGTCGGCGGGCGCGGCGTTCAGTTGGGGGCTCCAGATGTATCGGTGACGGTGGACGCCGCGTGGGCGGTCCAGGGGTCGGTGACCGTCTTGGAGACGTGGACGCGCAGTCCCCATCCCTCACGGTCGGAGATCTCGTCGAGCTGGGCGGCGGCCAGCTCGCACCAGGGCCACTCGGTGGCCCAGTGCGCCGCGTCGAGCAGCGCGAGAGGGGTACGGGCGGCTTCACCGGCGGCGGCCATGGCCTCGGACGCCGGATGGTGGCGCAGATCGGCGGTGAGGAACGCGTCCACACCGGCGGCACGTACGTCGTCGAACAGGCTGTCGCCGGAGCCGCCGCTCACCGCGATCGTGCGGACGACCGCCTCGGGGTCGCCGGCGACCCGGATGCCCTGCGCGGTGGCGGGCAGCCGCTCGGCCGCCCGTGCCGCCAGCTCCCGTACGGTCAGCGGATGGTCCAGCTCGCAGACCCGGCCGAGACCGCGCCGCCCGGCGGGGTCGGAGGGGTCCGGGACGAGGGGTCGTACGACACGGAGGGCGAGGGCGCCGGCGAGGGCGTCGCTGACGCCGGGGTCGGCCGTGTCGGCGTTGGTGTGGGCGACGTGCAGCGCGATGTCGTTCCGGATGAGGGTGTGCACCACGCGGCCCTTGAAGGTGGAGGCCGCGACCGTCGTCGTACCGTGCAGATAGAGCGGGTGGTGGGTGATCAGCAGATCGGCGTCCAGCTTGACCGCCTCGTCGACGATCTCCTGGACCGGGTCGACGGCGAACAGGACCCGGCCGACCTCCTGGTCGGGGTCGCCGCAGACCGTGCCGACCGCGTCCCATCCCTCGGCCCTCTCGGGCGGCCAGAGGGAGTCGAGGGCGGCGATGACTTCAGACAGACGGGGCACGTCCCAAAGGCTACCTGCACCGCTCCCCTCCGAGACCGGCCATGGGTCACGTGACCAGCCGCCCTTCCCGTCGGCCAGGGGGCGCCCCCTCCTCGTCACGGCCGTCCGCACCCTCCCCCACCGGCCCCGGGAGCACATCCGTCTCCGTTTCCTCAGGCGAATCGCCGGACGAGCACCCTTATGTGTGAAGCGGGCGCTCGGGGGTCCCACGCCTGTGCGTACGAAAACTAAGTTTCGTCGCCGGAGGTGACCGAACGATGACGGCCTGTGCGCCCCCCGAGCTCTCGACCCCGTTCGAGCAGGATGGATTCCCACCGACCGGGACGGGAACACACCCCCCGGCAGACACAGCGGACGCGGCGGACACCGGGCCCGAGCCCGAGCCCGAGCCCGACGAACGGTCCGCTGTCCGACGCGGCCGACGGCCCGTGTCGCCGCCCGGCTGCGTGATCACCGCCGACGGTGCGTACGCGGCACGCCTCGCCCTCGCCGGTGAGTCCTGGTTCCCCGAGCGCTGGACCCTGGACGGCCCCGAGCCGTACGCCGTGCCCCTGCCGGGCAACCAGCCGGAGGAGCCCGGCACCGAAGTCCTCCCGTTGACCGACGGCCGCGTACTGATCCACCGTCTCGCGGCCGAGCGGCATCTGTTCTCGCTGCTCTACCCGACCGGCCCCGGCACCGGTGAACTGCCGCTCGGCGCGGTCGAATGCCCCGACCCGGCCACACGGCTGCGGCTGCTGCCGCCGGGCCCGTGCGGGCAGCGCGCGTACGCCCTCGCCGTGGGCCGGAGTTCGACGACGGTGTGGCTGGTGGCGGGCGGGGCGTTCGGGCCGGAGCGGGTGGCGGAGGTGCCGGGGCGGTGTTCCGGCGGGGTCTGGCTGGACCGGGAGGGCCGGCTGCTCGCCCTGGACCAGGAGGTGGACGGCCGGACCAAGACGGTCGCACTCGATCTGGAGCGCGACGGCGAGCTGTCGCCCCTGCTGCAGATCGCCGACCACAGCGACGACCGGCTGCTGCTCGCCGACCCGGACAGCGGACTGCTGCTGATCCGCTCCGACGCGCCCTCCCCGGGCCACGACCGGCTCGGCTGGGGCGTGTTGGGCAGCACCCTGCCGGTCCGTTTCCCCGAGTGTCTGCGGGTGCCCGACGACCACCGGATGACCCCCTTCGCCATCCAGCCCGGCCAGATCCTCACCCCCGAGAGCTGCGCGGTCGCCCTGCGCGTCGACGGCGCCCGCGGAACCTGGCTCGGTCTGTGGCGGCCCACCTCCCGCCGGGTGCACCATCTGCCCGCCCCCGAGGGCTGGTTGACGGGCACCGGACTGTGGACCCGCGAGGGCGTCCTCCAACTGCCGTACGCGACGGCAGCGGTGCGCTGCGGGGTGGCCCGGATGGGGGTGCCTTGGGGAGATGAGGTGGAGGAACCTTGGGGGGAGTCGTCACAGTCCTCCGACACGGCCGCCCCGGGCGCGGACACCCCGCCCGGCGCCCCCGCGCCACCCTCCGTCGATGGATCGCCGGGTGCGGAGCCGTCCCCACCTGCGGTGGCCCGCCCTGTGCCTTTGCAACAGGCGCCGCTGGAGGGGGCGACCGCCCGATGAAGTGACCGCCGGGTAACTGTAACGATGCCATCGCCGCAGATCACAGACCGGTCAACACCCGCGCCGCTCCTTAGAGAGGCACAGGGCGGCCCGTTAAACTCACCGGCTTGTAAGAAGATCATGCGACGGGGTGAACACTTCCAATGAGCGACGCTTACACAACCCAGCCGCCCACTGCCGACCCCCGTGTCGCCATGGCGGAGGGCCATGGCAAACACCGGGGCGAGGGCTCGGTCCAGGAAACCCCCGAGGTTGCCGAGACGACCCCTCGCGGCCGTCACCGCAAGCCGGCCGTGGCGCCGGCGGAGGCGACGAACGCGGCCTGACGGCAGCGGTTCGATCGCGGGCGCCAGAGCTGGCGAAACGTCAATTCACTGGTCCCGTCCGTCATTTGACGGACGGGACCGTTCTGTTCTCCGTCAACTCCCCCTCCTCAACCCTCTTTCTCAGCTGTCCCTCTTCAGCCTCAGCACCTCCGCCGCCGCGAACGTCTCGCCCTCCGGCCGGTCCACGTAGTACGGCGTGAGGAGCCCGTCCAGTTCGTCGTAGGTGAAGGCGTCCTGCTTGGTGTCGAACTTGGCCTGGACACGCGGCCGTTCGACGATGGCGACCATTCCGCCGTGGACGACGAAGAGTTGGCCGTTGACGCGGGCGGCGGCCGGTGAGGCCAGATAGCCGACGAGCGGGGCGACATGCTCGGGGGCGAGCGGGTCGAGGTCGTCGGGGGCCGCCCCGAACACGTCCTCCGTCATCCGGGTCCGCGCCCGTGGGCAGATGACGTTCGCCGTGACGCCGTACTTGGCGAGGGCGAGGGCCGTGGAGGTGGTCAGCCCCACGATTCCGCCCTTGGCGGCGGCGTAGTTGGGCTGCCCGGCGGACCCGGCGAGAAACGCCTCCGACGAGGTGTTGACGATCCGCCCGTAGACCCGCCCGCCCCCACCCATGGCCGTCTTGGCCCTCGTACGCCAGTGCGCGGCGGCGAACCGGATCGTGTTGAAGTGCCCCTTCAGATGCACCCGAACGACCGAGTCCCACTCCTCCTCCGACATGGAGAAGACCATGCGGTCGCGCAGGATGCCGGCGTTGTTGACGAGGATGTCCAGTTTCCCGAACTCGGAGATCGCCAACTCGACGAGTTCGCGGGCCTGTTGGTGGTCGGAGACGTCCCCGGTGTGGACGACGGCACGACCGCCGGCGTCGCGGATCGTCGCGGCGACCTCTTCGGCGGGCCCGCCCGAGACCTCGCCCGAGCCGTCCCGCCCCGGCCGCCCGTAGTCATTGACGACGACGGCCGCACCGAGCCGCCCCAACTCCAGCGCCTCGGCCCGGCCGAGCCCGCGCCCGCCCCCGGTGACGATCGCCGACAGCCCCTCAAGCGGCAGTGACATGGCCCCAGCCCTTCCCGATGGCTCGATGGTCGGATCTCGTGACGGGGCGGTCAGATCTCTATGCACGTTCGCAGGGCCGTGCCCGTCCGCATCTGGTCCAGCGCCTCGTTGATGTCGGCGAGGGGCACCCGGTGGGTGATCAGGTTCTCCAGGTCGATACGGCCCGCGCGCCACAGGGCGATGGTCCGCTCGTACGACCGCAGCACATCCCCTCCGCCGTACATGGACGGCAGTATCCGCTTCTCGTCGAAGAACAGCTCGAACATGCTGAGCTGGAGGAAGTCGTCCAGCGCGCCCGCGCCGACCACGACGAGGGTGCCGCCGCGCCGGGTGTTCTCGTACGCGGTGCGGGCGGTGGCGGACTTGCCGACGACCTCGAAGACGTAGTCGAAGCCCTCGCCGCCGGTGACGGACTGTTTGGCGTCGGCCAGTCCGTCGGGGGCGACGGCCTGGGTGGCGCCGAAGGTGAGCGCGGCCTCGCGGCGGGAGGCGACCGGGTCGACGGCGACGATCTCGGCGGCGCCCTTGAGGCGGGCGCCCTGGATCGCCGAGATACCGACACCGCCGCAGCCGATGACGGCGACCGACGAACCGGCGGTCACATCGGCGGTGTTGAGGGCCGCGCCGAGTCCGGTGGTGACCCCGCAGCCGATGAGGGCGCCGATGTCGAAGGGCACGTCGTCGGGGAGGGGCACCGCGCACCCGGCGTCGACGACGACCTCCTCGGCGAACGTACCCGTGCCGGCCATCCCGAAGACATCCCCGCTAGGCCGCTTGAAGTTGGGGGTACCGGCGTTCATGAACCCGGCGAGACAGAGCTGGGTCTGGCCGCGCTTGCAGGCGGGGCAGGCGCCGCAGGCCGGAAGCCAGCAGACGACGACCCGGTCGCCCGGCTTCAGCGCGGTGACCCCCTCGCCGACCTCGACGATCTCCCCGGCGCCCTCATGACCGGGCACGAACGGCCCCGGCTGGGGCAGCACCCCGGACATCGCGGACAGATCCGAGTGGCACAGCCCCGTGGCCCGCACCCGAATCCTCACCTTGCCCGGCCCGAAGCCCGCCGCCTCGACGTCGTCGAGAACCTCCAGCTTGTCCTGACCGATCTCGTGCAGTACGGCTGCGCGCATGGTGCGGCTCCCCTCAGGAGTAGCTGCCCTGTAGATGCTTCTGGCTCGTCAGTCGTGCTCGACGAGGGTGTCGGTCAGCACCGGCGCGTCATCGCGTTCGACCGCGGTGACCTCCACCCGCACCGAGCCGCGCTCCGACCGCACCGAGCCGTCTTTCGGCCGTACGGCCCCGTCGTCCGGCCCTACCGCCCCGTCGCCCGTCCGCCACATCCGGATGCGGAGCGTCTCGCCCGGGAAGACGGCCCCCGCGAAACGCGTCGCGTACGTACGCACACGGCCGACGTCCCCGCCGAGCAGGGTGTCCACGACGGCCTTCAACGTGATCCCGTACGTACACAGCCCGTGCAGGATCGGCCGCTCGAACCCGGCCCGCGCGGCGAACTCCGGGTCGGCGTGCAGCGGGTTCCAGTCCCCGGAGAGCCGGTAGAGCAGCGCCTGGTCCTCGCGTACGACCCGCTCGACCTCCTTGTCCGGATCGGCGGTCAGCGGCTCCATCCGCGCCGAGGGCCCGCGCTCACCGCCCCACCCGCCCTCGCCCCGCACGAAGATCTGCGCCTCGTTCGTCCACAACGGCCCTTCCCCGTCGGCCACTTCGGTCCGCATGACCAGCACGGCCGCCTTGCCCTTGTCGTACACGGCGGCGATCCGCGAGGTCGCCGTCGCCCGCCCCTCGACCGGGAGGGCCCGGTACGACTCGACCCGCTGCCCCCCGTGCAGCACCTTCGCGAGATCGACGTCCACGCCGGGCGCGCTCAGCCCTCCGATGACCTCCGGTGCCCCCGCGCCCGCGACGGTCGCGAAACTGGGCAGGACGTGCAGCCGGGATTCGAGGGTGTAGCGCAGCTCGCCGGGGTCGGTCGCGGGCACACCGGCGCCGATGCCGAGGTGGTACAGCTGGACGTCCTTACGGCTCCAGGAGATCTCGACGGAACGGGGCTCGGCGGCCAGCGCCTTGGCTGCGTCGATGGGCATGGGGCTCCTGTCTCACGGCTGTGCGTCGGGGAACCTCGGTACGGCCGTCCGCACCAGCGGCCGCACCGAGGTCGTCACAGGGACCCGGAACCCGCCCCAGCTAGAACGCGTTCCAGTCCGGCGACCCTCTGTATAGCCCAGCCCGGTGTAGTTGTGAAGGCTCCTGACGGCACGTCACATCCCCATGAGTCGGTCAAGAATTCGTTAGCCACACGAAGGAACGGAATAGTTGCCCGGGCGTACGAGGTTCAGCGGACACCTACCCTCTCTTCCCCCGGCCAGGAGGCCACGCTCCATGACGCAGTCGTCCCCGACCACGACCTCGGCCGCCGTCGACGGCCCGTCCCGGAAACCGGCGGGGCCGATCGTCCCGGTGCTGGCGTTCGCCGGGATCGTGGTCGCGGTGATGCAGACGTTGCTCGTCCCGGTGATCAAGGATCTGCCGCACCTGCTGGACACGACGCCCGGCAACGCCACCTGGGTCCTGACGTCGACCCTCCTCTCGGGCGCCGTGGCGACGCCGATCATGGGACGGCTGGGCGACCTCCACAGCAAGCGCCGGATGCTGCTCGTGAGCCTGGCCGTGATGGTGGTCGGCGCCCTGATCAGCGGTTTCACCAGCGAACTGATCCCGATGATCCTCGGCCGTACCCTCCAGGGCTTCGCGATGGGCGCCATCCCCCTGGGCATCGGCCTGATGCGCGACGAACTCCCCCGCGAACGCCTCGCCTCCGCGATGGCCCTGATGAGCTCGTCCATAGGCGTCGGCGGCGGCCTGGCGCTGCCGCTCGCGGCCCTGGTCGCCCAGAACACCGACTGGCACGCCCTCTTCTTCGGCGCGGCAGGTCTCGGCGCGCTCTCGATCGTGCTCATCCTCGTCGCCGTACCCGAGACGAAGACCCGCGCGGCGGGCTCCTTCGACCTCCTCGGCGCGCTCGGACTCTCCCTCGGCCTGGTCCTCTTCCTCCTGCCCATCACCAAGGGCAGCGACTGGGGCTGGACCTCCGCGACGACGCTGGGCATGTTCGCCGCGTCGGCCCTCGTCCTCCTCCTCTGGGGCGTCCTGGAACTACGCCTCCCCGCACCCCTGGTCGACCTGCGCACCACCGCCCGCCGCGAGGTCCTCCTCACCAACCTCGCCTCGATCATGGTCGGCGTCTCCTTCTACGTCGTCTCCCTCGTCCTCCCGCAACTCCTCCAACTGCCCACGTCCACCGGCTACGGCCTGGGCCAGTCGATGGTCGTCGCGGGCCTCTGCGTGGCCCCGCTCGGCCTCACGATGATGTTCACGGCGCCGGTCTACGCCCGTATCTCCGCCAAGTACGGCCCCCGGAGCACCCTCCTCATCGGCCTGCTGATCATCGCGATCGGCTACGGCGCCGGCCTCGGCCTGATGAGCGCGGCCTGGCAGACCGTGGTCATCTCGATCCTCCTGGGCACCGGCATCGGCCTCGCGTACTCCTCGCTCCCGGCCCTCATCGTCGGCGCGGTGGACCCCTCCGAGACGGGCGCGGCCAACGGCCTCAACACCCTCATGCGGTCCATCGGTACGTCGGTGTCGAGCGCCGTGATCGGCATGGTCCTGGCCAACACCGCGCACCACGTCGACGGCGTCGCGATCCCCACGATGCACGGCTTCCGCGTCTCCTTCCTGATCGCCACGACCGCCGTGGCCGTCGGCCTCGCCCTCGCCTTCTTCCTCCCGCGCCACGACCGCCGGACGCCTGACCGGCGGTTGCTGGCGAGCGGCGGAGGGGAGGCGGTGGCCGACGGGGCGGAGGCGCGCCCCGTAGCCGCAACGAGCCCAACGCGGGCGTGACGAGGGCTGAACCGGGCCGGTGGTCACGGGGCACCCAGCACGGGGCTGACCGGGCCGGGGTCGCGCTTACCGGCGCTGGCAGGGCGCCGCTGCGCCCACCCTCCCCCACGCTCGGCTTCTCCCCCACTCTCAGCTTCGTTCGAGCGGGAGGGGCCCCCACCGCGGGCGGTACCCCCATCG